>JAGOSV010000129.1 GCA_018062105.1 Sterolibacterium sp.
CAGTTGTCTGGCGATCATTCGATTCATAAAGCCATGACCGAGCAGCAGCACCGGTCCTTCGCTGGCAAGGGATTGAAGTCGTTGAGCTGCCGTGCTGGCGCGCCTCTTCGCAGTGCCGACAGATTCGACTCCGTGTGAGTAACCCCACAACCATAAGATTCGCAGGATAAACGCCCAGACAAACGGCGATAGCCGTGGCAGTCTCCAGTGGCCATAAGGCAGTGGCGCTTCACGAAATAGCCCGTCGACGAGGGCGGGCTTCAGGCCGAGCGCCTGGACTGAGGTCAGCGCACGAGGCAGGTTGCTCGAGACTATCACCTTGGCGGTGGCGGCGAGTCGCTTGCTGGCTTCCGGGACGGGGTGCTTGGTAATGTCGGAGCTGTCGTACTGCTCGATCCAATCTTTCATCTCGAGCGCTGACATTTTGTCGGTTGCGGCCAGCTTGGGCTGGCCGTGACGCATCAGGATTATTTTTCTGCTCACTGTCTCACTGTCCGTTTACGCCCTTGTCCTGATGTGTTCCAAACCAACCGTGATCACGGTACCACATCACTGTGTCGGTGATGGTTTGCTCCAGCGCCCGGAAACGCAGATCAAGCTCTCGCTCACTCTTGCCGTGATTGAAACAGGTGCGGTCCTTTTCTCGTATCAACAGGCGCAACGTAGCCATGCTCAGCAGAATGGGCTTGCCAGTAATACGCGCGTAGACCTCCTGCACCGCCGCCAAGGCGTATAAAAAGGGCAGCGGCAGTTGTCGAACGGGTGTCTTGACGCCAGCGATACGCCCAAGAACAGGTATCAGCTCACGCATTGTCATATGCCGGCCCGCCGCGAGATAGCGCTCGCCCCGGCGCCCATACCTGGCTGCAGCGATCAGCGCCAATGCCACATCGCGAGCATCGACAACGGAGAAGCTACCTGGGATAAGTCCGGGCAATTTGCCGCGTACGACATCGTTGACCAACTGTCCCGAGGAGGTCGGGCCAATGTCGGCAGGACCCCACATCCAGCCAGGCAGGACCATGCAGGCATGCATCTCGGGATGGGTTTCCAGAAACGACAGGACGACACGGTCGGCGAGGATCTTGCTGCGGTAATAGTCATCCGCGTCAGCGTCGGCCCGCAGACAGCTTTCATCAATTGACGTGCCGGGTGCGCCGTCGAGCACGGCAATGGAAGACGTATGGATAAACCGTCTTATGCCAGCGCTGTAGGCCTGGCCAAGCAGGTTCCGTGTACCGGACACATTAATCTTGTCGAGCTCCTCCCAGTGACTGCCGCCTTTGTAACTGTCGCGAAAGTACGCTGCAGTGTGGAACACCGTATCACAGCCTTGTAGCGACGCAGCGAACGCATCGACATCAGCCATGTCGCCCACCACCAGTTCCACACCCGGCAGATCCTTGAACTGTTGTTCACCTTTGGCTCTTGAACGAACCAGGGCTTTGACTGCGTGACCACGAGCGACCAGTTCACGCACCAGGTTGTTGCCCAGCAAGCCGGTCGCGCCAGTGACAAATGTGTTATGCATGCATCACCCCTCACTCTGATCGGCTAACGGCATCAATACCACACGGTCGAAGAAAACTTCTTCACGTATGACCAAGCCGTCTCTGAAGGTGAGGTGTGCGGCGTAATACAAGGTAATGTGGCGCCCATGAGGTGGAATCACCCGGTCCGACAGCACTAATGGTGCCGTGAAGGTGCCGGTCAGGAAGACGATCAGTGCCAAACGATCGTCAGTGACAACAAATGGGCTCAAGATCACTTTGGCATCAGGGAATGCTTCGAGTAGCGCGAGCTCTCGCTTGTGCATGGCCTCACGACCTGTTTGTATCCCTATGCCATCGAAGTAGCCAACGTCTTCGGAAACCAGTGCAAGCATCGCCTCCAGGTCTCGGCGATTAAAGGCGCTGGCGGCACGTGCCGCATAGCCATTGGAACCAGTTGTCATACAGTCCATTCCATTCTTTTCGAGGGAGTGTAGATATACCGTTGACGCCGCTATCTAAAAACAGCGACTACTGCATAATGGCTTTGCAAATTTGCAGATCAGGCAAGATATGGAGCATGGCTTTGCAAGCAAACTGGGACGATCTTCGCCTGTTGTTGGCAGTCTCGCGACGTGGCAGCTTTCTTCAGGCTGGCCAATTGCTGGGGATCGCAGCCTCTACTGTGGCGCGACGGCTGACTCAGCTTGAAGGCGCACTGGGCGAGCCACTCGTCGAGCGGGGAGTTGAAGGATGCAGGTTGACCCCACGAGGCCAATCCCTCGTGGACGTTGCCCTGGCCGCAGAAGCAGGCTTGAGACGTCAAACCGTAACGGGCATATCTGATCCGCACACAGAGCTATCTGGCAATATCGTGGTCAGTGCAGGAGAGGGATTCTCGTCTTGCGTGCTGGAGGCCGCGAGTCGTTTCACCACTCTGCATCCGCGATGCTCGGTGGAGTTGCTGGTCACAGCCGATTTTCACAAGATCGTCCGCGGCGCAGCAGACATTGCTGTACGCACGACTCATCTGGGCGAACCTTCGCTTATTTATCGCTTCATAGACAGGCTCGTTTACGGTGTCTTCGCCGATGCAGCTTATCTGAAGCGGTTTCCGGGGCTGACTCCAGCCACTGCGGTCAATATTGGCCTGCTTCCTCCGCTGGACATGTTGCCTCAAATGCGTGCGGCAAAGGCCGCAGGTCTGGACCACACGCCGATCAGCGTGAACTCGTTCGCGGTTCAACTCGAATCGGTGAGGCGAGGTATGGGCGTGGCGGTGCTGCCCCGTATTCTGGCGAAGGAGCTGATCGAATTGTTCCCGGAACTCCAGCTTCCAGATATGGAGGTCTATCTGGTGACCCGGCCGCAGGTATTGAAACAGGCTCACATCAAATGTTTTTTTGTCATCCTGGAGAAGGTTCTTATTGAAGCCCTGTCCATGAAGAGTGTCGACAATCACCTCTTGGGAGACGCACCGAAATGAGTGCGCCATATACAGGACCTTCAGATTCAACCAATTGAAATAGATATAAAAACACTTCGTTTGTGATCTCGTTTATCGCCAACCAAAATCAACAGGCGCGAAGCCTATGACCATTATCAATGCTGATGACTAACTCCTGGCTCCCGCCGTATCGAGCACATTGCTCGGCTGGCCGCTCTACCACGACTTCTAGGGCGCATTTTCACCGCTCACACCATAGTCCCCCAACGCCCGGCTTGCCGGGCGTTGGGCCATCTGCCAGGCAGTAGACGCAGCCGGACTACCTCCTAAGCGTCATTGGCCCACATTTTGTCAGGGATATAATGACTCCCCTATACGACCGCAGGGGATAGAGCCATGAGCAGAAAGCCGGACAGGATCACCGCGATGCAGCAGATCATCGACGCCGTGAAGCAAGAATTCCCGCTCTATCAGCCGGATACCTTCAAATGTGGACCCGACAACACCTGCATCGGCTGCCCCAAGAAGCTGATGGAGCTGGTGGACACCGACCTCTCCTACTGGCAATACCAGATCGATCGCGGCATCCCGCCCAGCTTCGACGAGATCCAGCGCTTCGGCAAGATGTGCAAGAACATCCGCCGGGCCCTGGTGCGCAACGGCCGCATCCCCGCCTGATTTCGCATACACCTTGATCACCCATAGACGGCCCTCCGACGAAGGGGCCAAGGAGCAGACCATGACTCAGGAAAGGATCCAGACCCAATACCGACTCGGTGGCCCCTTCGCCA
>JAGOSV010000130.1 GCA_018062105.1 Sterolibacterium sp.
GACCCGTCCCGCAGCGACACTGACCTCGGCCCGCTCATCGACAGCACCGCCCTGACCAATCTACAAGCCCATCAACACTGGCTGGAGCAACACGCCCGCCTCATCCATCGCTGCACCCTGCCCGAGACGCTGGCCAGCAAAGGGCACTACTTCCCGCCCCAGGTCTGGGAAATCGAGCGTCTCGACCAGCTTTCTGCTGAAGTCTTCGGCCCCGTTCTGCACATCCTGCGCTGGTCCGCCGGACAGCTCGATGATCTCCTGGCTGCCATCGACGCCAGCGGCTACGGCCTGACCCTGGGCATCCACAGCCGCATCGATGCCACCATCGCCCACATCGCCGCCCGGGCGCGGGTCGGCAACCTCTACGTCAACCGCAACATGATCGGTGCCACCGTCGGCGTCCAGCCCTTCGGCGGCGAGCGCCGCTCCGGTACCGGCCCCAAAGCCGGCGGCCCCCACTACCTGCTGCGCTTCGCCGTGGAACGCTGTCTGACCATCAACACCGCCGCCGTCGGCGGCAATGCCAGCCTGATGGCGGCCTCACCAACAGACAGACCAGCCCATCAGTAAAGATGATCGGCGGCGAGAATCGGCAGGAACCCTGAAGGCTGATGGCAGCACGGGTGGAGCGGGTGACCAGACGGTCATTCACAAATCAGTCAGATCAGCAGCTTGCTGGTGCCCGGAGCCGGAATCGAACGCATCAACGGCGTTGGTTCCAGAGCTGCGTGCGTAATGTGGAGCCGGCCTGCTTTCTCAATCCGCCTCCCGCCGCTGTTCCACATTTCTCGCCTCCAGATTCAGCCCCTTCATGATGGCGGCAATGCGCTCGGTTGCCTCCTTCCTGATGGCCTTGGCGTCATCGTGGTTGTACGCGCCGGCACGCTCACGCTGAACAAGTTCGGCCTGATCCCGATAATCGACATCGACACGGCCATTGCGGGTCGGCGATGAGTAAATGTACTAAATGTACGATGGAGTGCGCCTGTCGCCGTATCAGGCGAGCCTGTTTTGAGCAAAACCGTCCCACGAGGACGACTCAATGACGACAAAGTCCTACACCGCCGAATGCGCCTTGACCCACTCGCGCATGGCCTCATTGACGCGCGTCTGCCAGCCTCGGCCGGACGCCTTCAGCGCCGCCAGCACATCCGCATCAAAGCGGATCGTCGTCGGCACCTTGAGCGGCTTGGCGGAAGGCGGACGGCCAATGCGCGCCAATGGCTTGACCGCCGTCCACTCTTCGTCAGTGAAAGGGGTTGCATCGGGATCGGACAGCGCAGCCGCCGCGATGGCAGCATCCTCTTCCGGGGTGCTGAAGATCGTTCCTGGTTTAAGTGTGGGCATATCGCTTCTCCTCTCTCGAATTGGCCTTGCGCAGGCTGATGATGCGCCGACCGTCGGCACGATCCACAAAAGCCACGAAGAACAGGCGCAGCCCGATGTAACCGATGCCGCACTGGCGCGGCTCGCCATACACCCGCCTGGTGTCAGGCCATGTCACCGCAGAATCCCACTCCATGTCCGCCGCCCAGGCCAGCGAAACGCCATGCTTGGCGAAGTTGGCAGCATCCTTGGTGCTGTCGAACGTGGTGTGCATGGTTGTTATTGTATTAACAATAAATCAGAATATCAAGACACGTTTGACACTCCCGCAAAGCGCCGCGCGATGCAGCTGCGGCCAACGCAAAAGCAGGCAGAGCTTTTCTGGCAACCCGCGGGATCACAGCCGCTTGGCAATATTCGATGCCTTCGGGTTGTCATAAACCATGGCCATTTTGGGATTGCGCCAGCCAAAAATCTTGCACAGCGTCAGCACATCCACCTTACGCGCCATCCATGTTGCCACCGTATGGCGCGAATCGTGAAAGGTGAAGCCCTCCAAGCCCGCAGCGCACGCGATGCCGTCGAAACAGCGCGTCCAGCGTCTGCGCCTTGAGGCCGAACACCCGCTCATCGTCCCAGCCACGCATTGCCTCAATCACGCGCCATGCCTTCCTGGATAGCGGCACCTTCCTCGGCACGGTCTTGGTTACCGGCAGCCAGCACGAATCCGCCCTCACCCGACCCCAAGCCAGCCCGGTAATCTCACCGGCGCGTATGCTCCAGAATGGCCGACAGCAAGCCCAAGTCACGGATCACCGAGCCATGTGCCACCACCTTCAAGCGTGCATCACGCCAGCGGCCGATCATCTCTGGTGTAATCTCCCCAACTTCCCCTACCGGGAAATCTGGATCGCGCAGCTCTGTCTCACGCGCCGCTGCCCAGGTCGATGCCTCGCGCCGCATCTTGAATGACCGCGACTCCCGCACGCCGGCAACATAGACATGCGCCCGAAACCCCCACGCCGTCTTAACGATAGAGGCCATGTGCGTAATCTCGCGTGTAATTCATGCGAGATTCCTCGTTCAAAACTTTCCGTTTGGAGTGTGACTAAACGAACGCGAAAACAAATAACACGATGATTTTACGATGAATTACGCTCAAGATGAAACAAAGCGAAAGTCCGATGGTGCCCGGAGCCGGAATCGAACCGGCACGCCTTGCGGCAACGGTGTTTGAGACCGTCGCGTCTACCTATTCCGCCACCCGGGCCTGGGTGTAGGACGGTGCATGTACCAATGACCCAATGACCCAATGACCCATGCACAGTGCAGCGTCGCATCTCGCCGGCACTACGGCCCACTACGCGGCCCACTACGGTCATCAGTTCAACGATTCAACGTGGTTCAACAGTACATCAGGCTGTTTCTCCCGACAGTTTCGCGTGCCATCGCACACTTCACCGCCTCGTCGCCTAAAATGCGCCCCGTCCTTCAAAGAGGGCGCATTATCCGCGATTCATGCGCTGGCATCAACACTCTTGCACACATCTGCACACGTCCGCACACTTTTACCCACGCCTACCCCCTGTCCTGTTGCCAATCCGCTGCCACCTTCATGCCTGCTGATCACACCCCAAGCGCCACCGACCAACGTGCCTCACGAGAGGATCGCCATGCTGCCGCATCGCTGGCGCGGCTGCATCTGGCCGATTTCGACTACCACCTGCCGGCAGAGTTGATTGCCCAGCAACCATTGCCACAACGTAGCGCCAGCCGCTTGCTCGAAGTTGCCGGCATACAGCAGGCAGACCGTCTCATCACCGACTTGCCCGGACTGCTGCAGCCCGGCGATTTGCTGGTGATGAACGACACCCGGGTATTGCACGCCCGTCTTTACGGCGTCAAGGACAGCGGCGGCAAGGTCGAAGTGCTGATTGAACGGGTGACGGGAGAACATGAAGCCCTGGCGCAGATTCGTGCCAGCAAGCCGCCACGGCCAGGCAGTACGCTCTGCCTCGAAGAAACGCTGCAGGCTGAAGTGCTGGCGCGTGAAGGCGAGTTCTACCACCTGCGTTTTCCGCAAAATGAAAGCCTCATCGACCTGCTCGAACGCCACGGGCGACTGCCGCTACCGCCCTACATCGAACGCGCCGCTGCTGGCCAGGATGAAGCCCGCTATCAGACAGTCTTTGCCCGGGAGCATGGCTCGGTCGCTGCCCCCACGGCCGGCCTGCACTTCGACGATAACTTACTGGCGGCACTGCGCGCACGCGGCTGCCGCCTGGCCTATGTCACGTTGCATGTCGGTGCCGGCACCTTCCAGCCAGTACGCTGCGACAACCTCGCCGAACACCAGATGCACCGCGAACGCTACCTCCTGCCAAAGATCACGGTC
>JAGOSV010000013.1:0-23417 GCA_018062105.1 Sterolibacterium sp.
TGGCGCGCCTGAGACGATTCGAACGTCCGACCCCTGCCTTCGGAGGGCAGTACTCTATCCAACTGAGCTACAGGCGCAAGGTTCATGCAATGCTGAACGAGCCGCCATTCTACACGGCTTCCCTGCCCCTCCGGCCACTGCGATATTCATCATACCCTCCTGAGCCCTGGCTCTGGCCGGCAGATTCGCCCGAAACCGCCGAGGTGCGTAAAATTTGAGGCTTCAAGAACGCCCGCGCAGTTTTTGCTGCGCCTCATCATGACTGCCCGCCTGCGCGAAATTCCTTACAACTACACTTCCTTTTCAGATCGCGAGATCGTCATCCGTCTGCTCGGGGCCGAGGCCTGGCAGCTGCTCGACACGCTGCGGGCGGAACGGGTCACCGGGCGGTCGGCCCGCATGCTCTACGAAGTGCTGGGCGATATCTGGGTGGTGCGGCGCAATCCCTATCTGGAGGATGATCTGCTGGCCAATCCCGGACGGCGGGCGGCACTGATCGAAGCTCTGCGCCACCGCCTGCGTGAAATCGAAAAGCGGCGCCATGGCAATGCGCGTGTCGGCACGCTGCTGGAAGCCGCCGAACTGGCCGTGGATCGCTTCGAACGACATTTCCATGACACAGCCCGCCTGCGCCAGCAGGTGCTGAAGGAACTTAGCGGCCACACACGCCGGGACAACATTGCCTTCGACGGGCTGGCACGCGTCTCCCATGTGACCGATGCCACCGATTGGCGCGTCGAATATCCCTTCGTCGTGCTCTATCCGGACAGTGAAGCCGAAGTCGCCGCCCTCGTGCGCGGCTGCATCGGGCTGGGACTGACGCTCATCCCGCGCGGCGGCGGAACCGGCTACACCGGCGGTGCCGTACCACTCACGCCGCTCTCGGCGGTCATCAACACCGAAAAACTGATGACCCTGGGCCAGGTCGAACAGCGGCAGCTGCCCGGCAGCGACCGTCCCTATGCCACGCTGACCACTGGCGCCGGAGTGGTGACGCGCCGTGCCATGGAAGTTGCCGAGGAAGCCGGACTGGTGTTCGCCTGCGACCCGACCTCGGCGGATGCCTCGACCATCGGCGGCAACGTCGCCATGAATGCCGGCGGCAAGAAGGCCGTGCTATGGGGCACGGCGCTCGACAACCTGGCCTCGTGGAAGATGGTGACAGCGGCGGGTGACTGGCTTCAGGTGGAGCGTCTCGACCACAACTTCGGCAAGATCCACGAACAGGAATGTGTGCGCTTCCGTTTGCGCCGTCATGCGGCAGACGATGTGGCCTGCCGTGTGCCATTGCACGAAGAACTCCTGGAGATTCCCGGCCGCTTGTTCCGCAAGGCTGGTCTTGGCAAGGATGTCACCGACAAATTTCTGGCCGGCCTGCCTGGGGTGCAGAAGGAAGGTTGCGACGGCATCATCACCTCAGCCGTGTGGATACTGCATCGTCTGCCGGCGCACACCCGCACGGTCTGTCTCGAATTCTTCGGCCAGGTGCGCGAAGCCGTGCCCTCCATCGTCGAGATCACCGATTACTTCAAGCCAGGTGGTGGCGGGCTGGCCACCGGCGTGCAGCTGGCCGGCCTGGAGCATCTGGACGAGCGTTATGTGCGCGCCGTCGGCTACGCCACCAAGGCCAAGCGCCAGGAAAGCCCAAAGATGGTGCTGATCGGCGATCTCGTTGGCGATGACGAAACCGCCGTGATGAAGGCTGCCTCCAGTGTGGTCCGCATGGCCAACGCCCGCAGCGGCGAAGGCTTCATCGCCGTGAGCGCCGAGACACGCAAAAAATTCTGGCTCGACCGTGCCCGCACCGCCGCCATCGCCAAACATACCAATGCCTTCAAGGTAAATGAGGATGTCGTCATCCCGCTGCCGCGCATGGGGGACTACTGCGATGGCATCGAGCGCATCAACATCGAGCTGTCCATCCGCAACAAGCTAGCGCTGTGCGAAGCGTTGCGGGCATATCTGACAGGCGAGCTGCCGCTGTTCCACCCGGAGGCCGAAGTCGGTAGCAGTGAACTGCTCGCCGACCGGCGCGAGCTGGCACTGGAGCAGGTGGTGCGCGTCGAGTCCCGCTGGCAATGGCTGCTCGATCACCTCGACCTGCCGCTGGCGGAGGCCGAGGCGCAGTTTGCCGCCTACGGTATCGAAGCCACACCCCTCCTCAACCAGGCCAGCCAGCCCACGCTGTTCCACCGCCTGCAGGATCACTCGGTACGGGTGTCCTGCCGGCGCGAGCTGCAAAGGCCGCTGGAAACCATCTTCACCGGCAATGTCTATCGCCTGATCCTCGAGCGGTTGAAAGCCCTACATGGCGAAATCCGCAAGGGCCGGGTGTTCGTCGCCCTGCACATGCATGCCGGCGATGGCAATGTGCACACCAACATTCCGGTGAATTCCGACAACTACGCCATGCTGACCACGGCCAACGAAGCCGTGGTGCGCATCATGCAGCTGGCACGCGATCTGGGCGGCGTGATTTCCGGTGAGCATGGCATCGGCATCACCAAGCTGGAGTTTCTCGATGAAACGCAGATTGCCCCCTTCCGTGCCTACAAGGAAAAGATCGACCCGCAAGGTCACTTCAACCGTGGCAAGCTGATGGCCGGTGGCGACCTGGCCAATGCCTACACGCCCTCATTCTCGCTGCTGGGTGTCGAGTCACTCATCATGGAGCAGTCGGCCATCGGCGCCATTGCCGACATGGTCAAGGACTGCCTGCGCTGCGGCAAGTGCAAACCGGTCTGCTCGACCCATGTGCCGCGTGCCAACCTGCTCTACAGCCCGCGCAACAAGATCCTGGCCACCTCCCTGCTGATCGAAGCCTTCCTCTACGAAGAGCAGACACGGCGCGGCATCTCGCTGCAACACTTCGCCGAGTTTTCCGATGTTGCCGACCACTGCACCATCTGCCACCGCTGCGTCAAACCCTGCCCGGTGGATATCGACTTTGGCGATGTCTCGATTGCCATGCGCAACTTCCTGCGTCAGGAAGGCCAGAGTCGTCCCAATCCTGGCAAGGCGCTGGCGATGAGCTTTCTCAACGCCACCGAACCGGCCACCATCAAGGCGCTGCGCATCGGCATGGTGGATGTGGGCTACCCGGCGCAACGGCTGGTGCACAACATTGCCCGCGCCGCCGGCGTGACGACCGGCACGGTGCGCCAGCCGCCGGCTACCGTCGGCCCGCCCTCGATCAAAGCCCAGGTCATCCACTTCTTCAACAAGCCGATGCCGGCCGGCATGCCATCGCGCACGGCACGCGCCCTGCTGGGTATCGAGGATGCCTCGATGATTCCGGTCATCCGCAATCCGCAGCTGGCCGACACGGAAGCCGAAGCCGTGTTCTACTTTCCCGGCTGTGGCTCGGAGAGGCTGTTCTCGCAGATCGGTCTGGCCACGCAGGCCATGCTCTACCACGCTGGTGTTCAGACGGTACTGCCGCCGGGCTATCTGTGCTGCGGCTATCCGCAAACGGCCAGCGGCGACGACGACAAGGGGCGACAGATCACCACCGACAACCGCGTGCTGTTCCACCGCGTTGCCAATACGCTCAACTATCTCGACATCCGGACGGTCATCGTCTCCTGCGGCACCTGCATGGATCAGCTGCAGAAATATCAGTTCGAGCAGATATTCCCCGGCTGCCGCCTGCTCGACATCCACGAATTCCTGCTCGAACGCGGCATCACACTGCCGGCCGACAACGCCAGCACCAATACCACGCGCTACCTCTACCACGACCCCTGCCACACCCCGACCAAAACCCATGCCGCACAAAAGGTGGTGAATACCCTGATGGCGCAGGACGTTCCCTTCAACGACCGCTGCTGCGGTGAATCAGGCACCCTGGCCGTCGCCCGCCCCGACATCTCCACCCAGGTTCGTTTTCGCAAACAGGAGGAAATGGAAAAAGGTGCTGCCCGCCTGCGCACCGATGGCTTTGATGGCGAGGTGAAAATTCTCACCTCCTGCCCATCCTGCCTGCAAGGATTGGCGCGTTACCGCCAGGACACCGGTGCCGATGCCGAATTCATGGTGGTCGAAATGGCACGCCATCTGCTCGGCGCACAATGGCTGCCCGAATATGTGGCCAAGGTGCGCCAGGGCGGCATGGAACGTATCCTGCTCTGAGGAATTCACCGATGCCCCCTGCACCCAGCACACCCAACACTTCCTGCGAACTCTGCACGACCCCCGGCGGCGCACTGATCTGGCAGGACGAACACTGCCGCGTGGTGCGCGTCGGCGGCACGGAAGGCCACGACTACCCCGGCTTCTGCCGGGTCATCTGGCATGCCCATGTTCGCGAAATGAGCGATCTTGGCATGGCCGCCCGCCAACATCTGATGAATGTCGTGCTGGCCACCGAAGCCACCCTCCGCACCCTGTACCAGCCGGAAAAGATCAACCTCGCCAGCCTCGGCAATCTCACCCCTCACCTGCACTGGCACGTCATCCCGCGCCAGCGCCACGACCCCTGCTTCCCCGCACCGATCTGGGCCCCACCCCACCGCCCAGCCACCACACAAAACATGTCCCCCGACATCACAACCGATCACCTGCGCAGCACGCTCATCCAGCATTTGCAACATTTGCAGCCCCAGGACGCGACCTGATCCCTTGCGCGGCACTGGCCTGAGCCCTGGCTGACCTCGGCACGCTTTCGCGTTATGATAGCCAGTCCGACATATCCTCGGCTGCTGCCTCAGCCTCTACCGATCATGGCCGGCCTCGACAAACACACGCCACATCCTACCGAGCTCAAGCTGCACCAGAAATCACGTCTGCTCGAAGTGAGTTTCGACAATGGACAGCGCTACACGTTGCCGTTCGAATTGCTGCGCGTCTATAGCCCCTCCGCCGCCGTGCGTGGCCACATGCCCAGCCAGGCCGTGTTGCAGACGGGAAAGCGCAATGTTGAAATTACCGACGTGCAACCGGTCGGAAACTACGCTGTCAAGCTGGTGTTTTCTGACGGCCACGATAGCGGCCTCTACTCCTGGGACATCCTCTACCGCCTGGGAGAGCAGCAGGAAACTTTATGGCAACAATACCTGGAACGGCTGGAACAGGCCGGTGCCAGCCGCGACATCGACCTCAGCCTGAGCGCAGCCCCCCGAATGCAGCAAAAACCCTGCGGCAGCACCGGCGGCTGCGGACATTGATCTTCTCATCGAACATGAGCAAACAGCACACCCACTTTGGTTTCAAACAAGTCGCCGAGGACGAAAAAGCGGCGCATGTTGCCGAGGTCTTTTCCTCGGTCGCGCGCAAATACGACATCATGAACGACCTGATGTCGCTCGGTCTGCACCGGCTCTGGAAGCACTTCACCCTGCAGGTTTCCGGCGTGCGCACCGGCGAGCGGGTGCTCGATGTAGCTGGTGGCACGGCCGACCTGGCGCGTGCCTTCGCCCGACGGGTAGGAGAAAGCGGCCAGGTCTGGCTGACAGACATCAACAATGCCATGCTGACCGTCGGCCGCGACCGTCTGCTCGATGACGGCATGCTCATGCCAACCGCACAGTGCGATGCCGAGAAACTGCCGTTTCCCGACGATTATTTCGATTGTGTCAGCGTCGCCTTCGGTCTGCGCAACATGACCCACAAGGATCGGGCACTGGCCGAGATGCGCCGTGTACTGAAACCCGGCGGCCGCCTGCTGGTGCTGGAGTTCTCGCGTGTATGGGAGCCTCTGACCACGGCTTATGATCTCTACTCTTTCAAGATTCTGCCCTGGCTGGGACAAAAGGTGGCCAATGACGCCGACAGCTATCGCTATCTGGCCGAATCCATCCGCATGCATCCCGACCAGGAAACCCTGCAAAAGATGATGGAGGCGGCCGGCTTGAAGCGTGTCGACTTCTTCAACCTGTCAGCCGGTGTCGTCGCCCTGCATCGTGGCTACAAGCTGTAATCTACCCAATCCACCCCGTCCTGCTTCCGGAATGCCCCATGAAACGTCTACCTTTTTTCGCCTTGCTGCTGACCTTATCCTTCTCGCTAGCCATCAACGATGCCGAAGCCCGTCGCCTGGGAGGAGGAGTGTCCTCGGGCATGAAGCGTAATGGTGGCTTCATGCAGCGCAGCGCACCGCCGGCCCAGGCCCCCGGAGCCGCCACGGCACCCCGTCCGGCACCATCGGCCGCCCCCGCTACTTCGCCACCGGCGAGCACAGCCCAACCTTCCGGCATGCGCCGCTGGCTGGGGCCACTAGCTGGCCTGGCGACCGGACTCGGGCTGGCCGCCCTGTTCTCTCACTTCGGGCTGGGTGAAGGCATGGGCTCGTTCATCCTGTTGCTGCTGGCCGGCGCAGCCATCTTCCTGGTCGTGCGCCTACTGATGAACCGTGCAGCCCGCACCGCGCCCACCTTGCAGCCCGCCGGCTTCAGCAACGACCATCCGCAACCGCTGCAACGCTTCGAGCCCCTTATGCCTGCGCCTGCGCCTGGCTCTGCCGAAGTTGCCAGCAATGCCCCCCACGATGGCCACATCCCTGCCGACTTCGACCGCGATGGCTTCCTGCGCCAGGCCAAACTCAACTTCATCCGCCTCCAGGCTGCCAATGATGCCGGCAACATGGAAGATATCCGCACCTTCACCAGTCCCGAAATGTTTGCTGAAATCCGGATGCAGCTCCAGGAGCGCGACAAGACCTCGCAACAGACCGATGTCGTACAACTCGAAGCAACCCTGCTCGATGTCAGCCAAGAATCCGGTCGCCAGATCGCCAGCGTACGCTTTTACGGCCTGATCCGTGAAACGGCCGAAGGCGCAGCCGCATCCTTCGAGGAAATCTGGCATCTGACGCGCCCTCTCGACGGCAGCACAGGCTGGGGCATTGCCGGTATCGAACAGCCTCACTGAAATACCCATTGCCGACTCATGCTCGACCGCGCCGCCCTGGGCTTCCTGAATCATCTGCTGGCTGATGCCGATTGGGCGCGCGCGCAGCTGCGCCCCTTCGCCGGGCGCACACTGCAACTCATCGCCCCACCCCTGAACCTGGCTCTGGTGGTCGATACGGAAGGCCATTTTGCCGGCACTGCCAGCGACACCTTCGATGTCACCCTCGAACTGCCCGCCCTTGCTTCCCAGTCTCCACTGGCCGGCCCAGAGGCTCTGCTGCGCGCCGCCCGCATCAACGGCAATGCTGAATTCGCCCAGACGCTAGGCTTCGTCCTGCGCCATCTGCGCTGGGATCACGAGGAAGATTTGAGCCGCTTCGTCGGCGACATCGCTGCACATCGCATCACCCGTGGCCTGAGCAGCCTGCTGCGCTGGCAGCGCGAAGCCGGCCAGAATCTGCTGGCCAATATCGCCGAATACCTCAGCGAAGAACAGCCCGTGCTGGTAAGCCGCAGCGCAGCGCAGACTTTCCAGCAGTCCGTCGAAAAACTGAGCAACGATCTCGCACGACTACAGCAGCGGCTGGACAAGCGGGCATAGTACGCTACGCCGCTGAACATCCTCCCTGAACCCCGACCCTACCTGCGCCGGCGAACCCCCTTCTCCAGCAGGCGCCATAACGCGCCAATCCTGATCCGCCGCTCCCGTTGAACGGCTTGTCGCTTGCGCCAGATGGCCGGCAGGCCGCGCAGGGCATCGCGCTTGGCACGCCACAGCACCCGGCCATGCCCCTGCCGGGCAAACCAGACCAGGCTAAACAGGTTCAAGGCCAGATGTAGCGGCAGCAGCGGCCAGAACAGGGGCGCGGGCATGTCCTTGAAGAATGTCCATACCAGATTGCGGTGCCCGTGATAGAGCGCAAAATCGCTGTGCTGCCCGCCGGTGGTGGCCGAGCCGACATGGTGCACGATGGCCGTGGGAACGTAGCGGCAGGCATGGCCAGCCAGACGCAGGCGAAACCCCAGATCAACATCCTCGACGTAGCAGAAATAATCCTCGTCGAAGCCCCCCACTGCCTGCAAGGCATCGCGCCGGTACAGGGCTGCCGCCGCACAGGCCGAAAAAATCTCACGCGCCTGATCGTCCACCGCCGTCCGCCGCCGACCATATCCCTTGCGCCAAGGCAGACCACTGATGTGATAGGCATCTCCCACCCCGTCGAGGCGCTGCGGGTCGGCCGCATCGAGCTGGCAACTGGCGAACACGGCACAATCCCGGTGCTGGCGTGCTGCCTGCAACAATGCCGCCAGCCACTCCGGCTCGGCAAAAGCGTCGGGATTGAGCAGGGCGATCCAGTTTGAGCTGGCGGCGGCAACGGCCAAGGCCAGATTGTTGCCCTGCGCAAAGCCGGTATTGTGATCCTGCGCCAGCAGACGCACCGCCGGAAACTGCCGGATCACGGCCAACGAACCGTCCGTGCTGGCATTATCGACCAGCAGAATTTCGGCGGGCGGGTGCGTCTGCGCCTGCAGTGCCGCAAGACAACGCGCCAGATAACGCTCGCCGTTCCAGTTGACGATGATGACCGATACCCGGTCATCATCGCCGCAGGCTGCCTGTGTCACCACCCGGGAAGATCAGCGCCCGGCTGCCGCCCGCAGCGCCGCCGCCTTGTCGGTGGCCTCCCAGGTAAACTCAGGCTCATCACGGCCGAAATGACCATAAGCCGCCGTCTTGCTGTAGATCGGACGCAGCAGGTCAAGTGACTGGATGATGCCCTTGGGTCGCAGGTCGAAATGCTCGCGGATCAATGCCACGATGGTTTCATCACTCACCTTGCCAGTCCCGAAGGTATTGACCATCAGGGACACCGGCCTTGCCACACCGATGGCATAGGCCACCTGCACTTCACAACGCTCGGCCAGACCGGCGGCCACCAGGTTCTTGGCCACATAGCGGCCGGCGTAGGCGGCCGAGCGATCGACCTTGGATGGGTCCTTGCCAGAAAACGCCCCGCCGCCATGACGTGCTGCACCGCCATAGGTATCGACAATGATCTTGCGCCCCGTCAGACCGCAATCCCCATGCGGCCCGCCAACGACGAAACGGCCGGTCGGGTTGATGAGATAGCGCGTATTGCCGGTCAACATATCCTTGGGCAGCACCGGCTTGATGACTTCCTCGATCACCGCTTCGGAGAGCTGGGCATGTGAAATGTCCGGATCATGCTGGGTAGACACCACCACGGTATCGATATCCACCGGCTTGCCATCGACATATCGCACGGTGAGCTGGCTCTTGGCATCCGGCCGCAGCCACGGCAGGCGGCCATCCTTGCGTACCTCGGCCTGGCGCTGCATGATGCGGTGCGCATAATAAATGGGCAGCGGCATCAGGCTGGGGGTTTCATTGCAGGCATAACCGAACATCAGGCCCTGGTCGCCCGCACCCTGATCCAGGTCCAGCCCCTGCCCCTCATTGACCCCCTGGGCGATGTCGGGCGACTGGCGGTTGATGGCCGTCAGGACAGCACAGGATTTATAGTCGAAGCCGATATCAGAATCGTCATAACCGATGCGGCGCACCACATCGCGGGCAATCTCCATGTAATTGATATGCGCCGAAGTGGTGATTTCACCGGAAATGACGACCAGACCGGTTGATACCAGCGTCTCGCAAGCCACCCGGCCTTTCTGGTCGGTGGCGAGGATGGCATCCAGTACGCCATCCGAAATCTGGTCAGCCACCTTGTCGGGATGGCCTTCGGATACGGACTCGGAAGAAAACAAATATTCATGCGACATGCCTGCGGCTCCTTGACGAAAACAACCACAACCCCGGATTCAGCAACTCGTGCTTCGCTGCAGGTTCCGGGGGGAGACCAGGCGACGCTTTAGCAGAATTTGTTTTTCATCGAGACACCCTCGAGGAAGTCCGCCCTGCAAGTTGTCCTGATTAACTCGGCGGAAGCGATAATGCTACTTTTTTTGCCCTGACTGGTCAATTCAACGGTCAATTCAACATTCGCCATTCACCACTCGAACCAGGCTAGGCCGTCCATGGAAAAAGCGCCCGTCCCGCCCACCGTACCCAACGACTGGCATCTTGAACTACTGCGGGGCATCGCCGCCGTCCTGGTGGTGGTTGCCCATTACGGCCCGGCCAGCGGGCTGAATCTGGGCGTACTGGCCTTCGCCTTTACCGGCGTCGACCTCTTTTTCGTTCTCAGCGGCTTCGTCTTTGCCCCTTATCTATCCGGCAAACCGCTGCACGCTCCGGCACATTTCGTACGGCGGCTGTTCCGGCTCTATCCGCTGTATGCCCTGGCCCTGGCCTGCTATGCATGGCTGCGCTGGCAACCTGGCATCTCCGGCAGCCTGTTGCTGAAACACGCCCTGTTCCTGCAAACCCTGGAGTCACGCGACATTGCCTTTCACTTCAATCCAGCCTTCTGGAGCCTGCCCCCGGAAGTCGAGTTCTATCTTGCCCTGCCAATCCTGGCCGCCTGTGCCGGCCGGGTACGCTATCTTGCAGGCACGGCACTCCTGGCCCTGTTCCTCCACGGTACACTTGCCCTGCTGGCCGCCCGCACTCCCGATCTCAACACCGCCAGCATCCTGCTGATCCATTTGCCCGGGCTGCTGATCGAATTCCTGCTGGGCACCCTCGCCTGGCAGCTGGCTCAAAAAAATCCCGGCCGCCTGGCACGTCTCTTTCTGGCACTCCTGGGCGGCACCCTCTGGTGGCTGCTGGCACGCTGTTTCGTCCAGCTGGGCGATGCCGGAATCGAGAACATCATCTGGCTACGCAACAACGTCGGTCTGTTCGTTGCCGCCAGCTTTGCCTTGATTACCCTGGCCTGGGTCGGCAGCGTGCCCCATCCTCCCGTATGGTTGCACAGCCTGGCCACGTTTTCCGGAAACCTGAGCTACGGCGTATATTTGTTCCACGGTGCCGCGCCGCTGGTGCTGGCACCTTGCCATCCGTACCTCTCCGCTGCCTCATTCACCCTGCTTTGCTTTGCCGCAACCGTTCTCACTGCCTACCTGCTCCATCGTTTCTGGGAAGCGCCGTGGCGCAGATACGGCCGCACCCTGGCATACCGTTTTGAATCCCGGCCATGACCTTCCTGTTTCGCCTGCTATCCCGCCTGCCGCTGCCCGTCCTGCACAATCTCGGGGCGCTGCTGGGCTGGCTGACCTATCTATGCTCCCCCACCTATCGCCGTCATCTGCGCGAAAACACTGCACAAGCCGGCGACTGGGCAGTAGCAGCACGTGCCGCCGCCGTAACTGAAACCGGCAAGGGATTGCTGGAGCTACCTTACCTGTGGCTGCGGCCACAGGAAGACCTGCGGCATCAGGTCGTGCGCGTTACCGGCTGGTCGCATGTCGAAGCCGCCTGGCAAGCCGGGCGCGCCTTGCTGTTTCTAACACCCCACCTCGGCTGCTTCGAAATCACCGCCCAATACTATGCAGCACACCGCCCCATCACCGTGCTCTACCGCCCCCCCAGAAAATCCTGGTTGCGCCCCATCGTCGAAACCGGCCGCGGCACCCATCTCAAGCTGGCTCCGGCCGATCTGGGCGGGGTGCGCCAGCTGATGAAAGCCTTGCGCCAGCATCAGGCCATCGGCATCCTGCCAGACCAGGTGCCCAGCCAGGGGGAGGGTCTCTGGGCACCTTTTTTTGGCCGCCCAGCCTACACCATGACCCTGGCTGCCCGCCTCGCTGCGCAACCGGTAACGGTATTGCTGGTCTATGCCGAGCGCCTTCCCTATGGTGCTGGCTATCACCTGGTGCTGCAACCCCTGACCGCCCCCCTGGCCGACACCCTGGGGGCCCGGGTCATCCAGTTCAATGAGGCCCTGGAAGGACTCATCCAGGCCTGCCCCAGCCAGTATCTGTGGGGCTACAACCGCTACAAGACTCCGGCAGGCGTTGCGCCTCCGGCTGCCCCGATTGCTGGAACCTCCTCATGATCACACGCCTCGCCCTCATCCTGATGTGGCTGCTGCACTTCCTGCCCCTGACCCTGCTCACCCGCCTGGGCCACGGACTCGGTGCCCTGCTGTACCGTCTCGGCCGCGACCGGCGCCAGGTCACCCTGACCAACCTGCGTCTGTGCTTCCCGCAAAAAACAGAAGAAGAACGTATCGCACTGGCCCGTCGCCATTTTGCCGCTTTCGGCCGCAGCTTCATCGAGCGCGGCCTGCTGTGGTGGGCCTCACCCACTCGGCTGCGCCGCATCGTGCGGATCGAAGGCATCGAGCATATCGACGCTCACATCGGTCGCCCCATCATCCTGCTGGTGCCACACTTCATCGGCCTGGACATGGGCTGGACGCGCCTGACGCTGGAGCGCGACATGGTCAGCATCTATGCCAACCAGAAGAATCTGCTGTTCAATGCCGCACTCTACAAAGGGCGTACCCGCTTTGGCGACTCGCGGCTGCTGTCCCGTCAGGAAGGCACACGCCCGGCCCTGCGCGCCATGCGGGACGGCCTGCCGTTCTACTACCTGCCGGACATGGACTATGGCGAACGCGACACCATCTTCGTGCCTTTCTTCGGCGTCCCTGCCGCCACCATCACCGGCCTGTCCCGCCTGGCTCGCCTGGCCCAAGCCGTCGTCATTCCGGTCATCACCCACATGCTGCCCGATGACCAAGGCTATGTCGTGCGCATCTCCGATGCCTGGGCCACATTTCCCGGGCCCAGCATCGAAGAAGACACACAGCGCATGAACCGTTTCATCGAGGAAGAAGTCCTGCAACTGCCCGAACAGTATTTCTGGCTGCACAAACGCTTCAAGACCCGCCCGCCGGGTGACCCCAGTCCCTACAAATAAGGCCACGATAAGCCGCCTAATCTTCTGGCTGCCCCCTTACCATCTGGGCTAGCATCAACCCCCAGCCTTTCATCCTTTACCTCTCCCCGCCACCGCTCATGCGCTTCACCAAAATGCACGGCCTGGGCAACGATTTTGTCGTCATCGACGCCCTGCGCCAATCCGTTTCCCTGACGCCTGCCCTGGCCCGGCGGCTGGCCGACCGAAATTTCGGCATCGGCTGCGACCAGATCCTCATCGTCGAGCCCGCCCGCCAGCCCGGTGTCGATTTCCGCTACCGCATCTTCAATGCCGACGGCAGTGAAGTTGAGCAATGCGGCAACGGGGCGCGCTGTTTTGTGCGTTTCGTACATGAACAGGAACTGACCGACAAACGGGAAATCCGCGTCGAAACCTGCACCGGCATCATCACCTTGCGCCTCGAAGACAACGGCGATGTCCGCGTCGACATGGGCGCACCGCGCTTTCTGCCCGACCACATTCCCTTCGACAGCCCGCTCGGCCAGGACAGCACCGACCCGCACCAGCCCCTGCAAGTCGGCGACCACACGATCGACATCACTGCCGTCTCGATGGGCAACCCGCATGCCGTGCAGGTCGTAACCGACGTCGACCAGGCTCCGGTAGCACAAGACGGCCCGCTGATCGAATGTCACCCGCGCTTTCCACGCCGGGTCAATGCCGGCTTTATGCAGATAGTCGATCGCCACACCATCCGCCTGAGAGTGCATGAGCGCGGTGCTGGCGAAACCCTGGCTTGCGGCACCGGCGCTTGTGCCGCCGCTGTTGCCGGTATCCGCCGCGGCCTGCTCGACAGCCCCGTGCACGTCCACATGCGGGGCGGAGCACTGCTCATCCATTGGGACGGAGAGAATCAGCACGTCCTCATGAGCGGCCCGGCCACCACCGTCTTTACTGGTGACATCCACCCAACCCTCCTTCAGGAAGCCCCATGAAAGTCGAACTCGATGCCAATGACGTTGCTGCCTACCTCAAGGCGCATCCCGATTTCTTCAATCTTTACGCCGACCTGCTGGCCCAGATCGTCATCGTCGATCCACACAACGGCCGCGCCATCTCGATTACCGAGCGCCAGATGGGTGCCCTGCGCGATCGTAACAAGCAACTCGAAGCCAAGCTGGCCGAACTGATCAGCTTCGGTGAGGAAAATGACACCATCCTGAGCAAGCTGCACGCCATGACCCTCGCCCTGGTGGCAGCACGCACCTTTCCGGCCGTGGTTCACGCCCTGCACCAGCACCTGGAAAACGCTTTTGAAATTCCCCATGTCGCCCTGCACCTGTGGGACATCGGTACGCTGGAAGCACTACCGGAATTTTCCCCGGCCGACGAAGAAACCCGTCAGTTCGCCCACCAGCTCAAACACCCCTATTGCGGTGCCAGCAGCACGCTGACCCATTTGCCCTGGCTGGCCAGCGGCATCCGCTCCCTGGCCGCCATTCCGCTGCGCAGTGATGAAACTATCATCGGCCTGCTGACGCTTGGCAGCGAGGAAGCCCAACGTTTTTATCCGGAAATGGGCACCCTGTTTCTCGAGCGCATCGGCGAGCTGAGTGCGACCGCCGTGTTGCGCACACTGCTGGCCGAGCCCTGACCCCCATGCATGGCGACGACCCTGCAACAGCATCACCCACAACGGTAACGGCAACGGCCACCGCCACCGCGCTGATCGATGCCTTTCTTGCCACCCTGGCCCATGAGCGGCAAGCCAGCCGGCATACCCTGTCGGCCTACCGGCGCGACCTCGAAACCCTGCAACGTCTGAGCCAGGCCACCTCAGCCCAGGCGCTGGGTGCGCTGAACCATCAGGACATCCGTCGCAGCCTCATGCAGCTGCACGCCCAGGGGGCTGCCCCCCGCTCGCTGGCCCGCACCCTGTCGGCCTGGCGCAGCTTTTATCGCTGGCTGGCGCACCACGGCAGAGCGCATCTGGACACGGCACTCGATGTCAATCCCTGTGACACCGTGCGTCCGCCACGACGCGGCCGCGATCTGCCCAAGGCACTCTCGGTGGAGCAAAGTGTCGCCCTGCTCGAATCATCCGCCCCGGCCGGTGACCCACAGGCAGACCTGCTGGCCTTGCGGGATCACGCCATGCTGGAACTTTTTTATTCTTCCGGGCTGCGCCTGTCCGAGCTGGCCGGGCTCAATCTTCGTGACGGGCTGGATCTGGCCAATGGCGAGATCACCGTCACCGGTAAACGCGGCAAAACCCGCACGGTTCCCGTCGGCCGCCCGGCCGTGGCTGCCCTGCAAGCCTGGCTGGCGCAGCGAGCACTCCTCGCCTCGCCTGATGAAGCAGCACTATTCGTTAGCCAGCGCGGCGGCCGCCTGAGCACGCGCAGCATCGAGCTGCGTGTCGCCCACCGGGCGCAGGACAGCGGTACCGGTCTGCACCTGCATCCACACATGCTGCGCCACTCCTTCGCCTCACATGTCCTGCAATCCTCGGGCGATCTGCGTGCCGTGCAAGAACTGCTGGGGCACGCCAGCATCGCCACGACGCAGATTTACACCCACCTCGACTTCCAGCATCTGGCAAAGGCCTACGACGCTGCCCATCCCCGCGCCCGGAGAAAATAAGCCCCATCCTGCCTTGCCGCCCGTTTCTCAGCGTGCCGCCGCCAACAAAACCTGGCTCATTTCGCGGATGGCCACGGCCGTCGCCAGAGGGTGCTCAAACGGAAACAGGTGACCGCCCTCGATGGAACGCATGCGCAAACGACCACGCATGGCGGACAGCCCGAACAGGCGCAGCTCGCGGGATTGCCGGCCACCGATGAAGCCAGCCGGCACCGCCAGATGAGGCAACAGCGCATGCAGGCGATGCGGAATGGTGCAGTAAATGCGCGCCTCGATGAGTGGATCGAACCACAGGGAAAGCCCCTGCGGCGTCTGGATCGTACCGTGGCGCACATAGTCGCACAGGCAATCCGGGTCGAAATGACGGAACAGCTTGCGGCTGCGGAAATGGGCCACCGCCTCGGCCTCGCTGGCCCAGGTGCGGCGACGGTCGCGTGTGGCATGCGCCGGGGTGACGCGGTCGATGATGCCAAAACGCTTGCCCATCTGCAGGGCACGCGCACGATAACGCCCAATGACTGGTGCATCGAGCAGGATCAGCGCAGAAAACAGCTCCGGGCGTTGCACCGCCGCCATGAAGCTGAGAAAGCCCCCCAGTGAATGACCCACCGCCACCGCCGGACAAGGACCACGCTCGACATAGGCAATCAGCTCGCGCACCAGCTCCGGCCAGCCATCCGTCACCGGATAGGCTGGGTCGTGTGCCAGGCGCGGTAGATAACGGATGTCGAAATCCCCGGCCAGTGCCGTCAATAATTTGTCGTAACCTGGGGCAGGGAATCCATTGGCATGTGAAAACACCAAAGGCAGGCGGGCGCTCATGTTTCCTCTTTCAACAGGGATTTGAGTAATGGCCATTGCCGGCGGCTGACCGGCAGACGCTCATCGCGGCCTTGCAGCAACACCTGCCAGCCCGGCTGGCCATCGGCATCGACGGTGCGTTCCACACCACACAGCGCCCGGCGTGCCACCAGGCAATTGCGGTGAATACGGATGAAGTGGAGGGAAAACTCTTCTTCCAGGTGGGTCAGTGATTCTTCCAGCAGATATTCTCGCTCTGCCGTACAGGCCGTGACGTATTTCTGCTCGGCACGCAGATACAGGATATCCGCCAGCGGCACCAGCAGAATGCGCCCCCGTTCGCTGGAGCTCAGATGCTGCCGCCCCTCTGGTGCCAGCCTCTGCAAGGCTGCCGCAGTAGCAGCGGCGGAGGCCGTCTGAGGCAACTTCTGTAAGGCCGCCTGCAAGCGTGTCGCCCGCACCGGCTTCAGCAGGTAATCCAGCGCATTGAGCTCGAAAGCGCGCACGGCATACTGGTCATACGCTGTGGTGAAGATGACCGCCGGAGCCTGCGGGCGGGCAAGCAACTGCTGGGCCAGGCCAATGCCATCCAGACGCGGCATGCGAATATCGACAAAAACGACATCCACCTCCCGGCCCGGCTGTGCCAGAAATTCCAGCGCGTCCACTCCATCGCCGGCCTCGCCGACAATCATATGGGGCACCACCTGTGCAATATCGCCCAGCACATCGCGCAGCCGGGCCCGGGCGGGAGCCTCGTCATCAACGATCAAAAGGCGCAGCGGCAACGTAGCAGAAGAAACGCTCATGTCATCAAAGAGGCGGGCGGCGATAGGGCAGAACGACATGAACATCATAACGCCCGCCGTGTGGATCAGCACGAGCATCTAGGCGGGCATCGAGATCAAAGAACAGGCTCAACCGCTCACGGATATTGGTCAGAGCCATCTGATTACCCGAATGAACGGCGGTCGCAGAATTTTGTGGGCAGGGATTGCTGAGGGTGATGTGCAGCTGGTCGCCCTGGCGCAGCAGCGTGATGGTGATTTCCCCGGCGATCCCCAGCGGCTCGATGCCGTGGTAGACCGCATTTTCCAGCAGTGGCTGCAACATCAGCGGCGGCAACATGGCATCGGGCGGCATGTCCTCGATCTGCCAGCACACCCGCAAACGATCCCCCAACCGCAACCGTTCAAGGGACAAATATTGGCGGGCCAGGGCGATTTCCTCGGACAGTGGCACCAGTGTGCGGTTTTCGCGCATCAGCACACGAAACAGATCGGCCAGCGCCTCCAGCGCCGCTTCGGCACGCCGTGGATCACTGCGGATCACGCCCAGTACGGCATTCAGACTGTTGAACAGGAAATGGGGGCGGATGCGTGCCGTCAATGCAGCCAGTCGCGCTTCTGCCAGCGCCGGCAGATGCTGATGAGTCAGACGGTCGAAATACCACAACAGACACAACACGCATAGTGCCGTCCAGCACAGCACGCGCCATCCCATCATCCGCCCGCTACCCTCCAGCAGGCTGCTCAGCCACAGGCTGCCGCCCATGCCCGCCAAGGCGATGCACAGCACCAGCGCAGCCGCCGCCAATCCGGGCAGGCGCAGCAACAGCCGGCGCAAGAGACGCAGCCACAGCAACGTCACAATCAGCGCCGGCTCGACCAGCGCCGCCAGACGGACAAGCTCACTCGGCAGCGCCGACCCATGCTGGTTGGCCGCCAGCGCACCAAGCCCCACCAGCACATGCACACCCAGCAAAACCCGCAGCCAGACCCCGAGATTGGCAAAATCGGGCAGATGCAGGGCACCGGAAGGATGGGGGTTTTGCCGTATACTCATGGGCTTTCGACTATAGCCAAAGAGCGGGGGGGCAGGCAACCATGGCCGGCACAATCACCCAGCACCCAAGCACCCCGCACCCCGGCAACCATCCCACCATGAACCCTTCCTCTCATGACAGCGGCAAAGCCTGGTCAGGCCGCTTTTCCGAGCCCGTGTCCGACCTGGTCAAGCGCTACACCGCTTCCGTCACCTTCGACCAACGCATGGCGACACAGGATATCCGTGGCTCGCTGGCGCATGCCCGTATGCTCTGCCGCCAGCAAATCATCAGCCCGGCAGACCTGGCCGCCATCGAACGCGGCATGGCGCAAATCCAGGATGAAATCGAGCGCGGCGAATTCTGCTGGAATCTCGATGACGAGGATGTCCATCTGAACATCGAGAAACGCCTGACCGCCCTCATCGGCGATGCCGGCAAGCGCCTGCACACCGGCCGCTCACGCAACGACCAGGTCGCCACCGACATCCGCCTGTGGCTGCGTGACAGCATCGACACCATCCTCACCCTGATTGGCGACTTCCAACGCGCTGTGCTGGATCTGGCCGAACACCACGCCGAAACGCCGCTACCCGGCTTCACTCATTTGCAGGTCGCCCAGCCGGTCACCTTCGGCCATCATCTCATGGCCTATTTCGAGATGATGCGGCGCGATGCCGAACGCTTTGCCGATTGCCGCCAGCGGCTCAACCGCCTGCCGCTGGGCGCAGCCGCCCTGGCCGGCACCACCTTTCCCATCGATCGCGAATCCGTGGCGCGTGAACTGGGCTTCGACGAAGTCTGCCAGAACTCGCTCGATGCCGTTTCCGATCGTGATTTCGCCATCGAATTCTGTGCTGCCGCCGCCCTGCTGATGACCCACCTGTCGCGTCTGTCCGAGGAGCTGATTCTCTGGATGAGCCCACGCGTCGGTTTCATCGACCTGTCCGACCGCTTCTGCACCGGCTCGTCCATCATGCCGCAGAAGAAAAACCCGGACGTGCCCGAACTGGTGCGCGGCAAGACCGGGCGCGTGAATGGCAGCCTGATCAGCCTGCTGACCCTGATGAAAGGCCAGCCGCTGGCCTACAACAAAGACAACCAGGAAGACAAGGAACCACTCTTTGACACTGCCGACACTGTCATCGACACCCTGCGCATCTACACCGACATGATGGGCAGCCGCATGGAAAACGGCCAGTGTGTCTTCAATGTGCGCGTCAAAAACGAGGCCATGGCCGCCGCCTTGCGGCAAGGCTATGCCACGGCCACCGACCTGGCCGATTATCTGGTCAAGAAAGGGCTGCCCTTCCGCGATGCCCACGAAGCCGTCGCCCGTGCCGTACGCGCGGCCGAAACGCAGGGCTGCGACCTCGCTGACCTGTCACTCGACGCACTGCGTGCCTTCTCGCCCCTGGTTGCCGAGGACGTCTTTTCTGTCCTGACCATCACCGGCTCGCTGGCCGCCCGCAACCACACCGGCGGAACGGCACCGCAACAGGTTCGCGCCGCCATCGCCCGGGCACGCCAGACATTGGACTGAACCCTGACGCGCCTCGCCGCCGCCGCCGCTGGTGCTGATGCTGATGCTGGTGCTGATGCTGGTGCCGGGGCTGGTGCGCTGTCTCAGGCGGCCGGTGCAGCCAGCTGCTTCTGCAGCTCACCGCTCTGGTACATTTCCTTCATGATGTCGCAACCACCGACAAACTCCCCCTTGATGTAGAGCTGCGGGATCGTCGGCCAGTTGGCGTAGTCTTTGATCCCCTGGCGAATATCCGGCGAACGCAGGACATCGACAGCGGCAAATTCCTCCACCCCGCAAGCCTTCAGCACCTGCACGGCCGTCGCTGAAAAGCCACACTGCGGCGCATCCGGAATTCCCTTCATGAACAATACCACCGGGTGGCTGGTAACGATATCGTGAATCTGTTTTTGTGCATCACTCATGGCTGACTCCCATCCTTCCAAATAACCGATAAACAAGGTCGGGTATTGTGACGGCAGCGCACGGTGCCGTCAAGGAGAACCTTGCACTACATTGCGCATATTGGGCGTCATGCCAAATGAATGCGATTTTGGATATAACGTCCAGTATGCGCAATGCAAGCTGCTGCTGCCGCTTGGTTTCTCCCGTTCTGGGAGTTATGGTTCGCCCATGCGCGTTATTGCCAAAAGTACGCCAAGAAAATTCTGGGAACGCCCCGACCATGCCGATGCGCAGGGGCCGCTGGAAAACTGGCATGACGAGGCTGCCGAGGGCTCACCTGAAGCAGACGAGATGGAGGTGCTGGTGGCGCTTGTCGAGTCCTACGAAAACAAACACTACCCCATCGGCCCAGCCGATCCCGTCGAGGCGATCAAGTTTCGCATGGAGCAGCAGGGCTTGGCGCCGAAAGACCTGGAACCGTATATCAGATCGAGCGGGCGGGTTTCAGAGGTGCTGAACCGCAAGCGCGCCTTGAGCCTTCGTATGGTGAAGCGCCTGCATGATGGTTTGAGAATTCCCTACGAGAGCTTGCTTTCTCGTGCCGTCTGATCTTCCCCCTGCGTCAAAATAGGCTGTTTACGGGTTTCCTGCGGCAGGAATCCCGGAGTGACATGATATCTTTGGCGTTTTTGCACAGTATCACAAGCCTACCCCATGCCCTCGCCCCCGCAACTCCGCCATCTCCAGGCCAATGGCTTGCGCTTTGCCTGTCTTGAAGCGGGGCACGGCCCGCTGGTGCTGTGCCTGCATGGTTTTCCCGATACGGCACACAGCTTCAACGAACTGCTGCCGGTACTGGCCGCTGCTGGCTACCGTGCCGTTGCACCGTTCATGCGGGGCTATGCACCGACAGGGCTGGCACCGGATGGAGATTATTCGGCGACCGCACTGGGACGGGATGTGCTGGCGCTGATCGAAGCCCTGGGCGAACCGGAAGCCACCGTCATCGGCCATGACTGGGGAGCTTATGCGGCCTACTGCGCGGCCAATCTCGATGATGCAGCCCGCATCCGCCGGCTGGTGCTGATGAGCGTGCCGCATCTGGCGGCGGCGGTGAATACCTGGGCGCAGCTGCGCCGTTCCTGGTATGTGTGGTTTTTCCAGTTGCCTGGCCTGCCGGAGTGGCGCGTGGCGCAGGATGATTTTGCCTTCATCGAGCGTCTGTACCGCGCCTGGTCGCCCGGCTGGCCGGTCGGCGAGGCGGAGTTGCGGCCAGTGAAGCAGGCACTTGCCGCTGCGGGTGGCCTGGCGGCGGCCATCGGCTATTACCGCGCCATGTTCCGCCACACCAGCCGCCAGAACTGGGCTGTGCTGACGACCAAAACCAGCGTTCCCACGCTGATGCTGGCCGGCGTACAGGATGGCGCGGTCGGCGTGGAAACCCTGGTACGCAGTGCAGAGGCATTCACGAATCTGGACGCGTTCACCTTCCACGCCCTGCCCGGGGTGGGACATTTTCCGCACCGCGAAGCAGCCACCGAGGTGAACCGGCTCATCCTCGATTTCCTGTCCCGCGATGCCGTGCCAGAGGCTCCCAGCCATGCATCCTGAATTTGCGGCGCTGCTCGAGATTGCCCGGCAACACGCCGCGGCCGGACGTTTTGCCGACATGACGGCGTTGTGCCGACAGCTCACCCAGGCACCTGTAACAGGTACCGGACTGCTGATCGAGGTCGGTAATCTGTTTGCGGCTCAGGGCTTTTTGATGCAGGCGCGGCACTGCTATCTCCGCGCCCGACAAATCGAACCGGAGAATCTGAAGATACTGGGAAATCTGGCCAATCTGGCACAGAGCGCCGGCCAGCACAGCAGCGCCCGCCGCCTGTATCACGAATTGCTGCAACAACGGCCGGACGATGCCGTGATCCGCCGCAATCTACTCACCAGCCTGGAATATGACCCAGCCGTGAACAATGCCGAACGGCTGGCAGCGGCGCGTGCCTGGGGCGACTGGGCCATCGCCCGCGCCGGAGGCAACAGGCCACGCCCGGCCTGTCGCCCCAGGCACGCGCGCCCGCTGCGCATCGGCTATGTGTCGGCAGATTTTTGCCAGCATACCGTGGGCTTCTTCGTGCAGGATGTGCTGAAGGCGCATGATCCGGCACGGGTGCAGGTGTTCGCCTACAGCGCCGGCCAGGTGCAGGATTCGATCACGGAGGGGATCCGCGCTGCCTGCCAGTTTCGCGCGGTGCGCACGCTCGACGACCAGGCATTGGCGGCACAGATCCGCCATGATGAGATCGATGTGCTGGTCGATCTGTCCGGCCACACGGCCGGCTCACGCCTGACGGTATTCGCGCACCGGCCAGCGCCGGTGCTGGTGTCGTGGCTGGGTTATTTCGCCACCACTGGTCTGCCGGTCATGGATGCGGTGTTGCTGGATGCGTGGCACGCACCGCCAGGCACCGAGGCACAGTTCGTTGAAACCATCGTGCGGCTGCCTGGACGATTCTGCTACACCGCCGTGCCCTGGATGCCCCGCGTCACCCTGCCGGATGAGGACAGGCCGTTCATTACTTTCGGCAGCTTCAACAACACGGCCAAGCTCAACGATGCCGTCCTAGAAGTCTGGGCACAGGTACTAGCGGCTGTGCCCGCATCCCGCCTCGTCCTCAAGTGGCGCACCTTCCATGATGAGACCTTCCGCCAGACCGTGACAGCCATCTTCGAACAATACGGTATCGATGCCGGACGCATCGAGCTACGAGGGCCGAGCTTTCACGAAACCATGCTGGAGGAATACGCCGGAATCGACATCGCCCTCGATCCTTTCCCTTTCACCGGTGGGCTGACCAGTTGCGAGGCGCTGTTCATGGGTGTGCCGGTCGTCAGCTGGCCGCAAAGCCGGGTGGTAAGCCGCCAGAGCCACGCCCTGCTCCACCAGATCGGCCTGCCGGAGCTGTCGGCCAGCGATGCGGCGGACTATGTGCAGATTGCCACCCGCCTGGCCAACGACCGCACACGGCTGAAGCAGCTACGCACCACGCTGCGCGAACGGATGCTGGCTTCCCCGCTGATGGATGTCGCCAGCCACACCCGCCAGCTGGAAGATGCGCTGATCGGGCTCTATCGCGACATCCCCCGGGGAAGTGAGAGCACGTAACGTTCAGCGTAGCGGAGAGATAGACTCGCAGCTCAGGCAAAGGTGTCGATGCTGTTGCCCAGATGGGCTGGATTGCTGCTGACGGCAGCTTGCAGCAGCTGCATGGCGCTTTGCGATTCGATGTCCAGGGCTTTCTTGAACACGGCTATCTGCACTTCATTGGCCTGACGGACTTGTGACAGGCTGGTGGCCAGTGCGGCGATGTTGGTGACGTTCATGATGTCCTCCCTCTTTCTTGCCGGTGCGTACTGTGTACCATGTGTATCAAACGTACCGGACGAGGTTCGCAGCTTAGGCTTTCCGCACCGGCAAGACAAGGCACAATGTCACAGGCAGCGTGTCACGGCAAGGACACACCCTCCCGGTTCCGGCCATCATGGGTGGGCGGCTGGCTCTGG
>JAGOSV010000013.1:23517-42253 GCA_018062105.1 Sterolibacterium sp.
CTCTGGTGCTGGCTCCATCTCTGGCGCTGGCTTTGCGTCGGCAGCAGTGTCGACGTGGCACAGGGAGAGCCGGTCGAGATACGCCGGCAAGGCAAACGGCACGGGCAAGGTCGAGGCAGCACGGGTAGCGGCACCAAACTGCTGCTGGGCATCGAGCAGCACCTGCAACTGGACGGGATCGACCGAGGCGGCGGCATTGGTAGCAGACTTGGCGGCTGCCTTGGTGACATTCCTGGAAACAGGCTTGGCGACTGTCCTGGCGAGTACTTTGGTGGGGGCTTTGCCCGCTGCCGGAGCCGGGACGGTGGCTGCCGAGGTATTGCGGCTGGCATCGGCTGCGTTGTCTGGGGCGGTGGCGCTGGCGCTGGTTTCGCCGCGCCGGTCGAGCCACAGATTCACGGCAGTCATCTCCTCTTCACCAAGATTGCCGGCCAGACTGAGCAGGCGCAGGCGTGAGAGGATGTACTGGTAACGGGCATTGGCCAGATCTCGACGCACATTGATGCGCTGCTGCTGGGCATTGAGGATGTCGACGACGGTGCGCTGGCCGGCCTGATAGCCTTTCTGGCTGGAGAGTACGGCCTGGTCGGCGGAGCGTTCGGCCTGCTCTTGCGCCTTGACCTTAAGCATGCCCTGGGTCACGCCCTGGAATTCCTTGCGGATGGCGAGGTCGATTTCGCGCCGCCGGCCTTCGTATTGCTGACGTACCTTGTCGAGCCCTGCTTCGGCCTGGCGCACCTGGGAGGAGTAATAGCCGCCAGCAAACAACGGGATGTTGAGCTGCAGGCCAACACTGGTGGTCAGATATTCTTGGTTGATGAGGTTTTCTCCATCGCTGCTGCTGCGGCTGCGCTGGGCGACGAGATCGAGGGTGGGGTGGTGGCCGGCAGAGGCCTTGGCGACTTCCTGTTCGGCCGCCGCGATGTTGGCACGCAGGGCACGCAGCTCCGGGTTAATGTCCTGACCACGACGCACCCATTCTTCGATGTCGGCCGGATAAGGGGCCATGAGCTCCAGCCGCTGCGGTACCAGTGCGGCAACCTGCTGTACCGGCTGCTTGATGATGATCTGCAGTTCGCGCCGTTTTTGTTCGAGACTTTGATCCGCTTCGAGCTCCTGGGCGAGTGCCATGTCGTAACGCGCCTGGGCATCGTCGATGTCGGTGCGCGTGCCCTGCCCGGCCTCGAAGCGCCGTTTGGCAGATTGCAGCTGCGCCGTGCAGGTTTCCTTGTAGGCCTGCACCAGCCGTTGATGATCCTCGGCCAGCAGGGCATCGAAATAGGCGGCAGACAGACGGATCAGCAGGTCCTGAAAGTTGCGGTCGAGAATGGCCTCGCTGCTGGTGACCTGGGCATGGGATTGCTGATACAGGGCAAAGTTGAAGCGCCGGTACAGGGGCTGGCGCAGGGTGACGGCATAGTTGGAGGACATGTAATCCTGCCGGCTGTGATTGACGCGACCAAACATGCCGGGCGCCCAGATGTCCGAGCTGCGGTCACTGCGTTGTAGGCTGAGACCGACATTGGGCAGCAGCTGCGCCAGTGCCTGCGGCTCGGCTTCGCGGCTGGCTGCGGCTTCGGCACGGGCAGCCTGATAACGGGCATCGTTCTGCACGGCCAGACGATAGCTTTGCAGCAGATCGACGGCCGTGGCGGGTGTGGCCACGGTGACGGTAGCCAGCCCCAGTGCGGCGAGCAGGGCCGGACGGGCAAGGAAACGGAATGAGGGACGGAGTTTCATCGTGGGCTCACTCTTCTTTCAACGAGGCGGCAATCCGCTTGGTCAGCGGGTGCAGCAGGTAGTCCAGCATGGAACGGGCACCGGTCTTGATGATGACTTCGGAGGGCATGCCGGCCTGCATCTGGTGTTTGCCGAGTTCTTTCATGCCTTTGTCGGTGATGGCCACGCGTGCCAGAAAATAGGGATGATTGGTGGCCGGGTCCGTCAGCAGGTCGGCCGAAACGCTTTCTACCTTGCCTTGTACCACCAGTGCCGGGGTGTGGGCAAAGGCCGAGAAGCGGACGTCCACTTCCAGCCCGGCTTTGATCTTGTCGATGAGGTTGGGGGCGACATGCGCTTCCAGTACCAGTGCTTCATGCTGCGGCACGACATCCATCAGCTTCTGCCCGGGGGCGACGACCGCACCGATGTGCTGGACGGTCAGACCGACTACCTGACCTTCGCCCGGGGAACGGATCGTGGTGCGTGCCAGATCGGCAGAAACGGCCTTGAATTTGTCGGCATCGGCCTGCACTTCGCGCCGCACGTCGGCCAGCTGGGTGTCGACTTCCTTGCGGTATTCCTGGGTGCGCTGGATGGCGCGTGCCTTGAGCTCGGCAATGCTGCGCTGGCTACGCAGGATGTTGCCTTGCAGGTCGGCCAGGGCTCCATGCAGCTCGGCCGACTGGCGTTCCAGTTCGAGCAGCTGGTTGCGCGGCGCGTAGCCTTCTTTGACCAGATCACGGATGCCGTTTAGCTGCTCTGTGATGAAACCAAGCTGGTTGCGACGTGCTTCCAGCACGCCTTTGGCACCCTGGATGGTGGCTTCCTGACCCTGGATGGATTCCTGGATGGAGTTCTGGTCGGCCTGATAAGCCTGCTGGCGCGAGCTGAGCAGCTGCGTCTGGTTGTCGGCTGTCTGACGGATGTAGGGGTCGCTTTCGGCCTGCTTGAGATCAGGATGGAAGTCGATACTGTGCCGGCCGGCCTGTTCTGCCAGCAGGCGACCTTCCATGGCACGCAGGGTCAGGTAGTGCTGGCGCACGGATTCGTAATTTGCCCGCATGCTGGCATCATCCAGTGCGATCAGGGGATCGTCCTGCTTGACGTTCTGCCCTTCCTTGACGAAAACATTTTTGACGATGCCGCCCATCAGGTGCTGAACCGGCTTGCGCTTGGTGTCGATGGAGACGACGGCCGGTGCCGGCACACCTTCATCCAGCGGTGCCAGCGCCGCCCACAGCAGGAAGCCACCAAAGCCCAGCCCCAGCGTCCACAGGCCTATCCGCATGGGATGGCGGGTGTCGCTGGAAAGTGCGCTGGCTTCGCCTTCCAGGGCATCGCCCTGACCGGGCAAAAAGGAGAGTTTGGTGTTTTGTGCTGCGGGCTGGATGGCCATGATGAAGGTCCTGGGTGCGGAATTTTGTGAATGAGAGGGGGGATCAGGCAGGCTGGGGCGCTGCGGCTGTCACTGTTGCTGCTGCCTGTGCCTGCTGCTGGGCGGCGGCATTACGCGCCTGCAGGGCTTGAATGACGTCCTGCCGTGTGCCGTAGTCCTGAATCTGGCCATCGCTGAGGATCAGCAGATGATCGGCGACATTGACCACGCTCAACCGGTGACTGATGAGAAAGACGGTGCGACCTTCCTGTTTGAGCTCGAGCACGGCCTTGAGCAGCGCGGCTTCGCCGGCATCGTCGAGATTGGCATTGGGCTCGTCGAGGACGACCAGACTGGGCAAGTCATACATCGCCCGCGCTAGGCCAATGCGCTGGCGCTGGCCACCGGAGAGTAGCCCGCCGGCCTCACCCATCGGGGTGTCGTAGCCGCGCGAGAAGCGCAGGATCATTTCATGCACGCCGGCACGCTTGGCAGCTTCAATGATCTTGTTGGAATCGAGCGAACCAAATCGGGCGATGTTTTCGGCAATGGTGCCGTCGAACAGTTCGATGTCCTGGGGCAGATAGCCGATGTAGGGGCCCAGTTCGTCTCGATCCCAGCTCTGGATGGGTTCGCCGTCGATCAATACCTTACCGCTGGTTTCCGGCCAGATGCCGACGAGGGTGCGGGCCAGGGTGGATTTGCCGGAACCCGAGGGGCCAAGAACGACGATGATGTTGCCGGCCGGGAAGTCGGCCGTGATGCCCTTGAGGATGGGGGCGGCACGCCCCGGGGCGGTGGCCACGAGGTTGTCCAGCTGCAAATGACCTTGTGGCGTGCCATGCACCAGCCCGCTGGTGCGCGCGGGTTGTTCGGCCAGCAGCTTTTCCAGCCGGAGGAAGGCTTGCCGGGCGGCCAGGGTGGATTTCCAGGTGGAAACCATCATGTCGACCGGGCCGGTGGCACGACTCATCAGGGCATTGATGGCGACCATGGCACCCGGGGTGATCAGGCCATCGATGACCAGCAGTGCACCGAAGCCCAGACTGAGCGATTGCTGCGCCAGACGCACGAACTTGGTCACGGCCTGCATGCGGTGCGCTACGTCCTGTGCTTCGTGATGCAGCGCCAGATGCTTCTGGTGCCGCACCAGCCAGCGTTTGCGCAAACCGTCCAGCATGCCCATGGCTTCGATGACCTGGGTGTTGCGCAGCTTGCCGTGTACGTCACCATTCACCTGCATGCCGGCTTCGGCAGCCTTGTCGAGCGGGGCGGTGGTCCGGCGGTGGCTGTACCAGGCGATGCCGACCAGGATCAGCACGAACACAATGCCCAGCACACCCAGCGAGGGATGCAGCAGGTAGAGCACACCGATGTAGATGGGCGCCCAAGGCAGGTCGAGAAAGGCGAACAGACCATGGCCGGTAAGGAACTGGCGCAGGGTGATGAGATCATTGAGCGCCTGCGAGGAGTTCTGGCCCAGCTGCTTGAGGCGGGCTTCAAAGCTGGCATTGAACACCCGCGAGTTGAGCATTGCGTCAAGACGCACACCGGTGCGTACCAGCAGCCGCGAACGGATCCAGTCAGAAAAGGCCATGATGGCAAACAGAAACACCATGAACAGCGTCAACACCAGCAGGGTCAGCTCGCTGCCACTGGCCATCACCCGGTCGAACACTTGCAGCATGTAGAGGGTGGGCGTGAGCATCAGGAGATTGATGACGGCGGTGAATAACAGGCTGACGAGGAATTCACGCCGCAATGCCCAGAGGACACCGGTCAGTTCGCTGCGCTGGAAAAATTCGGGGATTTTCATGAAGTGAGACTCGCTGGGAAAATAATCAGGCGACAGAGGGTTCGGGCGCGGCGGCGGGAGGGGGCGAGGCTTCGGCCGCTGCAGCGGCCGGCGCAGCCGCTACCGCCGGCTGGTTGCTGCGCTGCAGGGCGGCGAGCACTTCGTCCCGCGGACCAAAGGCTTTGGCCTGGCCTTCGACTAACAACAGCATCAGCTCGACCGCCGGCAGGACGCTGGTGCGGTGGGTAATGACGATGACCGTGGTGCCACAGGCCTTGAGCGCCAGAATGGTCTGCACCAGGGCATGCTCGCCAGCTTCGTCGAGACTGGAATTGGGCTCGTCGAGCACGACGAAGCGCGGATTGCCGTAGATGGCACGCGCCAGACCGACACGCTGTCGCTGCCCGCCAGACAGGAAGCAGCCATCGTCACCGATATTACTGTCATAACCTTGCGGCAGGGCGAGGATGACTTCGTGCAAACCGACGGCACGGGCGGCCGCTTCGACCTTGGCTATGTCGACGACACCGAAACGGGCAATGTTTTCGGCAATGCTGCCATCGAACAGCTCGACATCCTGCGGCAGATAGCCGACATGGGGGCCCAGCTCGGCTTTGTTCCAGGGGAAAACGTCGACGCCATCGAGCCGCACGGTACCGCTGGCAGCCGGCCAGATACCCGTCAGCAGCCGCGCCAGCGTGGTCTTGCCGGAGGCCGAAGGACCGATGATGGCCAGCGCCTGACCGGCCGGCACGCCAAAGCTGACACCGCGCAGGATGGCATTGGCGCTACCCGGCGCGGCGGCAGCCACGTTTTCGACCGTCAGCAGACCGCTGGGGGGCGGCAACGGCATCCCGGGTTCACGGGCGGGGATGGCGCTCAGCAGGTGATCCAGACGCCGCCAGGCATCACGGGCACTGACGACGTTTTTCCATTGGCCGATGATCTGCGCGATCGGCGCCAAGGCCTTGCCGCCCAGCGCCGAACCGACGATCATCAGACCACCACCACCACTGAACTTGCCGAGGATCATCAGCCAGCAGCCCAGCCCCAACAGCAGCGAGGCTAGGGTCAACTGGACGAAACGGGAGGAGGCGGAAAACGCGCCAGCCTTGTCGGATGCCTGCGCTTGCAGGGCAAGAAATTCCTGCTGCTTTTTCATCCAGCGGCTGTGGATGTTGCGCTGCATGCCCATGGCCTCGATGACCTGGGCGTTACGCAGGCTGTTGCTGGCGTAATTCTGGGCTTCGATGGCGGCACGGTTGGCGGCGGACAACGGCGGCTGGGTACTGCGCTCGTTGAACCAGGTCAGGGCAATCTGGATGACGGCACCGACTACCGACAGCCAGCCCATCTGCGGACTGATGTAGAAGATGCCAACCAGGTAAAACAGTGCCAGCGGGGCATCGACCACCGCCAGCATGGCCGGACTGGAAATGAAGTCACGCAGTGTACGCAGGTCATTCAAGGCCTGGCTGTTGACGCCCGGCAGACGGCGTAGATGCGCTTCAAACACTGAATTGAAAATCCGTTCGCCGGTCGTCTTGTCGAAGTGCAGGCCGGCATGATGCAGGATGCTGCTACGCACCCATTCGAGGGCTTCCATCATCACCAGCAACGCCAGGATCAGGAGGGTTTCCATCCCTAGGGTCAGCAGACTGGTGCTGTTGACCACCCGGTCATACACCTCCAGCATGTAGATCATGGGGGCGATCACCAGGATATTAGTGAAGATACTGAAGAACAGGGCGCGCCGGAAAAAGGGCTTGAGCCCCAGGGCGGCACCCTGCAATTCGGTTTCTTTTTGGGATGCGTTCGGTTTCATGGGCAGGTCGATCAAATGAATCGGATGAGTCGGATGAATTGGATGGCGAAGAACATTCAGGAGGTCGGCAATGACTCGTTTTCGGCAAGCTCGTTATTCGTCGCCAAGACCAGCAGGTACTCGGGCAGCTCCGCCGAAGCCTCCAGTGACTCGACGGCGACATCTTCGGCCGACTGGAAGGTGAAACTGAGCTGAAATCCCTGCGGCGAACGCGCCAGGATGATTTCACGCAGGCGTTCCTCGGCAAACCGCGCCTGATCCGCCGGATTCAGATTCAGGTGAAAGCGCATCCGGCCATCGAGGGTATACATCGATAGCTTGCCGTCCTTGAGGCTCAGGGTGTGACGGTCGAAATAGACCGGCGCGCTGTCGGTAAATTGCAGCCGGGGCAGCGGCGCACCCGGGCGCTTCTGGAGATTGAACGGGCTGGCCGGGTGCTGATACACCATGCGGCTGGAACGACAGACCGAGTAAATGGCATTGCACACCATCTGCGACCCCATCTGCGGGAAACGCTCGCGCAGGGCATGGTAGGTCAGATGGTGCAAGGTCACGCGATGCCAGCAACGTTTGTCCTGTACCACCGGCGCCAGGGCGTTGCAGACCTCGGCAAAAGCCGCCTGCAATGCCCGCAGACGCTCGGCCTGTTCGGGCGTGACATCGAGTTGTAAGGTCAGACTGGAATTCATATAGGAAGCACTATAGCACGGGATTTTGTCTCCTATATGAACTTTTGGAAAAATTTTTCATATAGGAGACTCCGTAACCTTGCTATCTTTTGCAGGAACGGCAGAAGGCTGTGTATTTCGAGCTCTCTGTACGATGGTTAGCCCTTGCTCACCTCATCCACCAGCCCCCAGGAATGTGCTGTGGCTGCGTTGATACGGCGTGCGGAAAGGGCCAGCCAGGCGGTGCGCTGACGGCCGATGCGACGAGGAAGGCTGACGCAGCCGCCGGCACCGGGGATGAGGCCGAAACGGATTTCCGGGAGCTGAAAAAAAGTCCCCGGCGCAGCAATGACGCGCCGGGCAAAGGCGGGGAGTTCGACCCCTGCGCCAATGCAGGCACCCTGCACATGACACTCGACCCGCCCGGCACATTGCGCCAGCAGTGTCGCCGGCAGACACAGGCTGCGGACGGCGTGGGCCGTGGCCGGGTCGGGGGCGGTTCCAAATTCGTCGAGGTCACCGCCAGTACTGAAGCATTTTCCGCGCCCCTGAAGCCGGGCGAGACGGATGGTGTTGTCGGCCAGCAGCAGTTGCAGGGCTTCGACCAGGGCGTCGCGCATTTCCACGGAAAGTGCGTTGCGCCGTTCAGGGCGGTTGAGGATGATGTCCAGACATTCGGGTGCTGCATCGGGTCGTTCGATCAGGACGGCGGGTTCGGGGGAGTCCATCCGTTTTTCGGAAGGGGGATGGGTGGCCAGCCAGCGCCGGAACTCCGACCCACCTTGCAAGGTAGCGTAGGCCAAAGACTCAACCGTCAGTGCGGCGGCAACCGGCAAGTTAGCCGTCACTCTCAAGGTTTGCACCAGCACCGTTGCTGCCAGCGGCGCTTGTTCGATATGACTCTGGAGTGATGCGGCGGCAGCCAGATCATCGACGACGGTGTCGTAGCTTGCCCGCCAGGGGTCGTCGGCCAGTTGTTCGGCACTGCCGACGGCAATCACCGGACAGGGCTGGCGCTGCAACCAGTCAGCCAGCAAGGCGTGTTCCGCCGGACTAACGGCGGAATCTGCCACCGCCGGCTGTACCCACAAGGCTTTGTCGACATCGTAAGGCGAAGCAGGTGCCGCCATGCCAGACTGTGCGTATTCGACCAGGCGGGCGTGGCGGTGCAGCTGGGGGACTGCCATCATGATCTATCGTTCCCGCCGCGCCCGTCACGCCGGGATATGGCCTCAAAGCCGGGCGATGATGTCATCCCCAAAGCGCCGGATGCCGTCAAGCTTGGCTTGCAGCGTCAGGTTTTCTTCAAAGGGATTCCAGCCCAGGGCGCAACAGTCCGTGGCACCCAGATCACGCAGCTGCTTGAAGTCATCCACCGTGCAGGCGAACTGGTTGAAGGCGTGGATGCGGAAGTCGGGGTGTTGGTCTGTGCCGTATTCACGCCGGTAACCGTTCAATTCGTCAATCATCTTTTTCAGGGTGTCCGGTTCGCTGTTGGCCGAGAACCAGCCATCACCCAAGCGGGCGGCACGCTGCAGCGCCGCCTTGGCATGGCCGCCAATGATGACGGGGATGGGGTTTTTCGGCACGGGGCACAGGCGCACCGGGCCGAAGTCGTAATTGGCGGTGTGGTGCTCGAAGTATTCACCTTTCTGGGCATCACGGATGATGCCAATGACTTCATCGAAGCGCTCGCCACGCTTCTCGAACGGCACGCCGTTGTAGGTGAAGTCTTCTTTCCACGGGCTGATGCCAGCACCGAAGTCGAGCCGCTCGCCACTCATCACGGCCAGCGAGGTGAGCTGCTTGGCGAGGATCAACGGCTGGCGCATCGGCACTTTCATGACACCACAGCAAAAACGCAGCTTTTTGGTGGCGGCTGCCATGAAGGACATGGCGACGATGGGCTCGATGAATGGCGAGACTTCGAGAAAGCCGCGAATCATGTCATGATCCGAGTACGGGTATTCAGATTCGGTGGTTTTGGGATAGAAGAAGCTGTCGGGAATGCTGATCGTCGTCCAGCCAGCATCTTCCGCCGCCTGGGCAACTGCTACGTAGTCTTCGTAACCGCCGATGCCGGTCATCAGTGTAAAGCGCATGGTTTCTCCAGTGTATGCAGTGTATGAAACGGGATCGAAACGATGTTCAGGATTCAGTGCTGCATCTGCAGGAGCCACAGGCGTGCCAGATCGGCCGAGCCATCTGTCCCCTGGACGGCTTTGAAGGTTTGCGCAGCCTTGGCTTTCTGGCCGGCCAGCAGGTAAGCATAGCCCAGGTGCAGACGGGCATCGTCGGGGCGTTTCACCCCCCCCTTACCCATGCCTTGTTCCATCAACGCCAGCCCCTTGTCGTTCTGGCCATTGAAGATGAGATTGAGGCCGATGTTGACCAGCCCGGTACCTTCTTTGGCGGCGGCTGCCTGCTTTTCGCCCTGTGCCAGCCCTTTCTGATCTTCGGCCAACTGTTTGTCCACCAGATTGCGCAGCCGCTTGTGGCGCTCGACATCACTGCCCGTCCCCAGCAGGCTTTTGGCATAGCCTTCATCGACGATTTTCTTTGCCTCCATCGGGTAGCCCTGTTGCAGCGCCAACTGTGCCATTTCCATGTAATCCCCGGCACCGCCGACGATGCCACTGGCCAGCTTCAGACGATAGACATCCAGCGACAGCCGGTCGGCAAAGCCAGGTTTTTTCTGGATACGGGCCAGCAAATCTGCCCAGTATTCCTTTTTGGGGTACCAGGTCGCTAGTTTTTCCAGCGCGCTGGTGTAACCGTTCATGTCGTTGAGCTTGAGGTAACAGCCTGCCAGCATTTCCAGCCGGTCCTGGTCCGGCTTGCCGCCGGCCTTTTCCGCCGCCTGCACAGCCACGTTCAGCTCTTTTGCGGCATTGGCATAATCGCCATTCAGGTAGTACGACTGCACCAGTACGGTACGCATCTGGCCATCGCTGCCGCCCTCCTTGAAATAACGCTGTGTCCAGCTGATGGCCTTGCCATATTCCCTGGCACGGTAGTAGGCCACCGCCACGGCCTGCATGTACTGCTGCTGTTCACTGGCCGATAACTTGCCGGCCACCAGCAGGCTGTCCAGCGAGCGGGCGGCGGCATCCGCATCATTGCTGCCATTGGCCGCCACGAAGCGCATGCGCTCGATGGTCAGCGTTTCGTGGGCGTTCTTGCTGCCGACGGCATCGGCATCGCGTATCTTCGCCAGTGCCTCTTTATATTTTTTGGCCTTGATGAGCTCCTGGGCGGCTTGCAGCGGTTTGCCGACTTCCGGCCGCAGAGCTTCCTGGGCATGCAGGCCACCACTGGCCAACAACAGGCCAAACAGGCTGGTAACGATGAAACGACGAGACATCATGTGAACTCCGGATGTATGAGGGATGCAGCAGACGGCATGAACGGATTACTGGGCAAACTGCTCATTGCCCACCAGCCCGATCTTGGTCACGCCCAGACGCTGTGCGGCGGCCATCACGGCGGCTACCGAACGGTAGGTCACCAGCTTGTTGGGGCGCAGATGAACTTCCGGCTGTGGCGTTTGGGTGGCGAGGGTATGCAGACGGTTATCCAGATTGCGACTGTCCGGCACGACCTCTCCGTTCCAGGTGATGGTGCCGTCAAAATCGATGTCGATACGCACCACTTCCGGCTGGATATCGGTCGGCGGTGGATTGCCCGTCGGCATGTTCATCTTGATGGCATGCGTCTGGATCGGGATGGTGATGATGAGCATGATGAGCAGCACCAGCATCACGTCGATCAACGGTGTGGTGTTGATGTCCACCATTTCTTCCGGCTCACCCGAACCGCTGGAACCAATGTTCATTCCCATGTGGTCTGTCCTGTATGCATTGGTGTGCTACTGCTGACGGCCTCAACCACCGCGTGCCGGCGGCTCGGTGATGAAGGCGATTTTCTGGATGCCGGCACGCTGGCAGGCAAACACTACCTTGCCGACGGATTCGTAACGGCCATCGTGATCGCCACGGATATGAATCTCGGGCTGCGGCTTTTGTACGGCGACGTCCTTCAGACGCGCTACCAGTTTTTCCATGTCGGGTATTTCCTGCATGTTCCAGTAAATATCACCCTCCCGGCTGACGGACAAGATGATGTTTTCCGGCTTGGTCTGCGTCGGCAGGTTCTCTTCCTTGGGTAGTTGCACCGGCACGGTCTGCACCACGACCGGAATGGTGATGAGGAAGATGATGAGCAGCACCAGCATCACGTCGACCAGCGGCGTGGTGTTGATGGCGGCGATTTCCTGATCCTCGTCGCTGCCGGAACCCAGGCTCATGCCCATGGCCTTACGCCCCCTTGGCCGGACGAATCATCAGCGCGGCGTGCAGCTCACCACTGAAACCACGCACGTCTTCCATGACCAGCTTGTTGCGACGCACCAGCCAGTTGTAGGAAAGCACTGCCGGCACGGCCACGGCCAGACCGATAGCGGTCATGATCAGCGCTTCACCGACCGGCCCGGCCACCTTGTCGATCGAGGCCTGGCCGGCAATGCCGATCGCCGTCAGCGCGTGATAAATCCCCCAGACGGTTCCGAACAGGCCGACGAAAGGTGCCGTCGAACCAACGGTGGCGAGGAAGGACAGGCCATCCTGCATGCGGCTTTGCACCGAATCGCTCGCCCGCTGGATGGCCATGATGACCCAGGAATTCAGGTCGATGGTGCCCGGATTGGCTTTCTGGTACTGGCCGACGGCATTCACGGCTGTCTCGGCGATATAACGGAACGGGCCATCCTTGGCCAGACCGTCGATCCCCTTTTCGATCGAACCGGCCGCCCAGAAAGTCTCCTGCATGTGCCGCGCCTGCTGGCGCAGCTTGTACTGTTCGTATAGCTTGATCGCCAGAATGTACCAGGAGCCAAACGACATGATGAGCAACATCACCAACGTTCCCTTGGCAACGAAGTCGCCCTGTTTCCACAAGGCATCGAGGCCATAGGGATTGGTGACGGTCTCCTTGTCCGTGATGACCGCTGCCGGCGCTGGTGCTGCGGATGCTGGTTCCGTTACTGATGGCTGCGACGTGACCGTCACCGCTTCTTCGGCATGCACCATCGACGGCAGCACCAGCGTCGTCGTCAACGGCACTCCGGCAATCAGGACAGCCGCCAGCAGGGATGAAATTCGTTTTGTGAGGGACATGGTATCTCCAGTACGTTGATGCGATTTCGGTGAGTGGTGAGTGGTGCGGGACGTAAGATGCGGTGCGGGGTGTGCTTGTCCTGTCATGATGCGCCAGACTGGGGTCACTGTTCCAGTCGCCAAGTGTATTTGATGCTGGCCCAGCTTTGTTCCGGTTTGCCATCGACCGTTCCGGGCTTGAATTTGCACTTGCCCAGCGCGGCACGCGCCGCTTGGTCGAGACGATCAAAACCACTGGATTTCTCGATCTTGCTGTCGACGACCCGGCCATCGACATCGATCAGAAAGTTCACCACGACCGTCCCCTCTTCCTCCAGACGCCGGGAAGATGCCGGATACTCCGGCTTGTCGCAGGAATGTGCCGCATTGATGACCGGCGCCGTGCGTACCGCAGGGGGCGCGGCAGGCGGCGGCGCTGTCACCGGCGGCGACACGACCGGTTTAGCCGTCGTCACGACAGTAATGGCATTGGTAACGGCCGCCGCAGGTACCGCGATGTTGATTTCCGGCGGTGGAATATAGGGCGGCGGCGGCGGTGCCAGCTTGGGCGGCGGCGGGGGTGGCGGTTTGTCGGCCTCCGGCTGCTTTTTGACTTCCTCGATGATCTTGGTCTCGATCGGCGCACGCACGACCTCGACCACCTGCTGCGCCAAGCCGCTCATCAAGGCATAAGCGACCACCACATGCAGCAGCACGACCGAAGTAAAACCGACCAGATGATTCGCCGGCCCTTCTCGCTGGCCCGTATATTTCATGCCAAGTCCTGTTCCGTTTTTCCTGGGGATGTCGCTGAGGATACCCGATCACATGGCTCTAACACCACCACGACCGTCACGCCCTGCCGCCAACGGATTCTACATGGCTCGACCCAGATTGCGATGCTCGACTGGCCGGCAAATACTGATGAACGACCGTCCTTGCTACAATCAGCTGCTTCGGGTAAGCGGCATCTGACAGATGGACGTGTGCCACGATCCCTTCGAGTAATTTTCCACCGGACAGGAATTCCGACATCATGCCCTTGTCACATCTACTGGCCAACAACCGCGCCTGGGCCGAACGAAAACGCGCCGAAGATGCGGATTTTTTCAGCCGCCTGTCCACCCAGCAAAATCCGCAATATCTGTGGATCGGCTGCTCGGATAGCCGGGTGCCCGCCAATCAGATTACGGGGCTGGCACCTGGTGAAGTGTTCGTGCATCGCAATGTCGCCAATCTCGTGGTGCATAGCGATCTCAACTGCCTGTCTGTCATCCAGTTCGCCGTTGAAGTGCTGCAGATACGGCACATCATGGTGGTCGGGCATTATGGCTGCGGCGGGGTACGTGCCGCTTATGAGGATCGGCGCTTCGGCCTGATCGACAACTGGTTGCGCCATCTGCAGGATGTCCGCAACAAACATCGGGGATTTCTTTCCAGTACTCCGGAAGAAGAACGCCTCAACCGCCTTTGCGAACTCAATGTCGCCGAACAGGTCGACAACATCTGCTGTACGACCGTCGTACAAGATGCTTGGCTGCGCGGCCAGAAACTTTCTGTCCATGGCTGGGTGTACGGCATCAACGACGGCCTGCTGCGTGAAATCGGCGGCGCCATTTCCTCCAGCAAGGAAGTCACTACCGTCTATGCCAAGACGATTGCAGACATCACACACAAAAACGGCTCGCCACCTGGGGTGACGAGCCGCTGAGTACAGCACAGCCCATGACGCCGCCCGAAAAGGCTGCGTCAGGATAGCTGCTTACTTGCCGCCGATGACGCCGGCTTCGTTGGCAGCGGTGTTGCCCTTGCCAACAGCAACAGCGGTGGTGTTCTTCTGGGATGCCTTGATCTTGGTGTTGCCCTGGATCTGGGTGCCGCCCTTGATAGCGCCAGCAGTGTTCTTGGCCACATTGCCTTCACCCACGGCAACCGCCGTGGTGTTCTTCTGTTCTGCATTGATCTCGGTGTTGCCCTGGATCTGGGTCGCACCACCGGCCTGAACGCCACGGGGCGAAGCCGAAACTTGTGCGAACGCAGTGGAGGCCACAAAAGCCGAAACGAGAGCAATGGCGGTGAGCTTGATACGCATGGTTGTTTCTCCTTGGTTGAAATGAAAAGGTGAATCTACTGCTTAATTGCCACCGATGACGCCGGCTTCGTTGGCGGCCTTGTTGCCCTTGCCAACAGCAACAGCGGTGGTGTTCTTCTGGGATGCCTTGATCTTGGTGTTGCCCTGGATCTGGGTGCCGCCCTTGATAGCGCCAGCAGTGTTCTTGGCCACATTGCCTTCACCCACGGCAACCGCCGTGGTGTTCTTCTGTTCTGCATTGATCTCGGTGTTGCCCTGGATCTGGGTCGCACCACCGGCCTGAACGCCACGGGGCGAAGCCGAAACTTGTGCGAACGCAGTGGAGGCCACAAAAGCCGAAACGAGAGCAATGGCGGTGAGCTTGATACGCATGGTTGTTTCTCCTTGGTTGAAATGAAAAGGTGAATCTACTGCTTAATTGCCACCGATGACGCCGGCTTCGTTGGCAGCCGTATTGTTCTTGCCAACAGCAACAGCGGTGGTGTTCTTCTGGGAAGCCGTGATCTTGGTGTTGCCCTGGATCTGGGTGCCCTTCTTGATGGCGCCGGCAGTGTTCTTAGCAGTGTTGCCTTCACCCACAGCAACGGCCGTGGTGTTCTTCTGCTCGGCCTTGATCTCGGTGTTGCCCTGGATCTGGGTCGTGCCCCCCGACTGATGCGCCTGGGCGAATGCCGAGGAAGCAACAAAAGCCGAAACAAGCGCGATGGCGGTCAATTTGATACGCATGGTTACATCTCCTTGGTTGATGAAACAAAAATAAGGTAGCTCGTGATCACTTGCCACCAATGACACCTGCTTCATTATTAGCGGCGTTGTTCTTGCCTACGGCAACCGCTGTGGCATTTTTCTGCTCGGCCTTGATCCGAGTATTGCCCTGAATTTGCACACCGCTGCGTGCGGATGCCGCAGCATTGCCTGCCACGTTTGCCTCACCTGCAGAAACGGCTGCAGCTTCAGACTGGCGGGCATGCAATTCCGCATTTCCATCCACCCGCATGCCTTGCGGATAACTGGAACGCTGAATGCCTCCTTCATCCGCCAAGGCAGGCAGCGAGGGCGCAGACAACGAAGCTGCCAACACCCACGAAGCAAACATGATCTGTGAAAGTCGCATGATTGATCTCCTCGGCAACCGGGGCTTATCCCGCCACCTTGAAGGACACGCGCCGATTCCGGGAATCACGCGGATCCAGCCCCTTGGCCGGTTCGGCCGAACCCTTGCCGGCGGTGATCAGACGGTTGCGCAACACCCCCGCCTTGCCCACGATGTATTGCACCACCGAGCTGGCACGATCACGCGACAGGCGCAGGTTGCGGTCGGCATTGCCACTGGCATCCGTATGCCCCTCGACAAAAACGCAACGATCCGGCGCCAATGCAAGAACCTTGGCGATTTCATTCAGGGTTCTTTCCGAAACAGGTGACAGCTCCGCGCTGCCCAGCTTGAACTGAATCTCAAAATCGATGGCCGTCGTCCGGGTATCGGGTGGTAGCAAGCTGCAATCCGTCGCCCCACCTGCTACGGCAACTGCCGGGGCTGCATTGGCCGCCGGAGCCTTTTCGTTCTGATCGAAAACGATGGCTTTAGGGGCAAACTCATCGGCTTCAGCGGGCTTCTGCAGCGCCTGCTGCAACGCCTTCAATTTGCCGGTTTCACCACTTGTGTCTGCCCAGGCCGTCGTGTGGCACAGTGCAGTGCTTCCCAGTGCCAATGCCAGAACCCATGTAGAAAATGAATGTCGCTGTTTCATGATACTCCTCACTTGCAGATGTTGATGACTTCCTTGGTCGTAACCACAATATCCTTGGGTGCTTTCTCACCCGGCTTGGCTGTACCGACATTGACGGAACAATTCCCGGCACGCTTGCTGCCAATATTGACGAGCGTCTTTTCATTCTGACGCTGATAACCGTCCTTCTTCTGATCCTGATGCGTCCAGGCCTGGGCCTTGGCCTTATTAACCTTGGTCTGCGACGAGGCACCCAGACCCTGCTCGGCCTGTGCCGTCACCGACACCAAGGCCAGCGTGGCCAGCATGGAAACGGCGGTGGCCAACAACCCCGCCCGGACACTGATTTTGTTGTTAATTGCAATCATCGCTGACAATCCCTCCAATGTTTGTGCAGGCCTTCTTGTTCCGGCCACCGACGATAGTCGTCACCTTGGCCGCATTCACCGTGATCCGGGTATCCCCCTTCTTGTCACCCTTGACGACGCCGATTCGGTTCTTGGCGACATTATTCTGTCCGCTGGCAATGGCCGTCACGTCGTCCGTTTGTACGTTGATCTCGGTATTGCCCTTGATGCGTGTCGTCGTGTGGCCGCCACTGACCTGAGCGTGCGCAGCACCCACCAGTAGTACCGGCAACACCGCCACCGCAGCCTTGAACAGGGTATGGAGATTCATCGACGTACTCCTTCCGGGGTATAGATGGGCAAACGCGTTGGCGGGCGGCCATTGACGAACAGATCGCGCATCGTCTCCAGCTCGACTTCACTGACCCCCAGTTTGGCCGCACTGAACGAAGCCTTGTCCGGCGTGAAGATCAGGTAGGCCTGCATTTCATTGACCAGCAACTCGTCAGCATTCAGTGTGTAATTGTATTTCGTCAGAAAATGCCGGAAACGTTCCCGTTGTGACTCGGTCAGTTTGGTATTCCAGAACTTGCGGCAATATTCAGCGTAATACTTGTTGGTATAAAACTCGCCATGCGCGATTTCATGCAACACGATGGCACGGCGGGCAAAACTGCTGATGGCCGGCTCGTTTTCACGACGTTCCTGCACCTGAGGAATGGACAGGATGACCATATTGGCCTTGCCCTTGTCAGCCTGATAAAAGCCGCGCCACAGCTTGATCACCCCCTGCTCCACGAGAAAGTCACGCAACGCGACTTCTTCAGGAAACAAATCAATCTTGTCGCGTGCCGCCAGGTTGTAAAACAGCACCAGCTCACCCACCAGCACATCATGGCCATAGGCAAAGTTCGCCTGGCTGCGCCGGATAGCCTCCAGATATTTCAGAAACTCTGCGTTGCCCAAAACACGCTTATAGGGTTCATTGAACTGCTCGGTCAGCTGTGTGACGCGATTGAAGGTGCGCCCCTGCTCCGTCAGGCTGGGAAAATCAAACAGCACGATATTCGGATTGTTGGCCAGTCGCCACACCGTCAAGGCACCCGTCCGGGTGTCGAGGATAGTATCGACATCACCGGACACCACCTCCAGTGCCGCCGCACCCTGCCCCGCAACGAGCGCACCGGCAGTCAATGCCGCGCCCACCAGTCTGCGCACGGTCTGTGCCACCCGCACCCCGCCGAAACTGTTGCCAAACTTCATCATCACCAACGCCCTCCAAGTCGATAAGCCTGTGCCCGTGCGAGATTGTTCCTGACAGAGGCCTCACGCACCGAAGTAGCGCTCCAGGCACCCGCCTGCGACACGCCAACCAGCGCCGGAGCCCCCCGCTGTGCATCACGGGCATACGTCCGCCAGGCATGGCTGCGCGCCATCACATACCCCGAAGCCGAATACGCCGGATAGGCGGGATAGGCCACACGCCCCACACCCGCCAGCGGATGCGCATGAATAGAGTCACCATCAAGAACGATCGTCGCACTGGCGTTAGTGCCGAACGCCGCCAGCAACAGCAACGCCAGACAAGCACGAATCATCTTCATCTCACTGTTCAGAAACGCTGACATTGCCATCTTTCCCCCATTTGATGCGATACGTCTTGCCGGTCTTGGCGGAACGGTATTTCTTCGTACCGCGAGAAACAGGCACGCCATCGATCCTGACCTCACCATTGATGACGGTAATCCCCTCGATCTCCACATCCTCTTCGATCACACCGGATTCATTCTCCGCATCACTCTGGCCGATGCTAATGGCGACTCCCCGAGATTTCGTTCCGGCCGTTCCGGTCGTTCCCACGCCTACCCCCACTCCGGCTGCTGCAAGACAAGGCGCCGACAGAAGGGCAAATGCCCCCCCGGACAACACCACGACAGCAACGAAAAATGAACGGACTTTCATCATGCAACTCTTCATAATCAAGGTTATCTACCTCGAATAACGCATGAGCTCATCGCAAGATGACAGG
>JAGOSV010000013.1:42353-50712 GCA_018062105.1 Sterolibacterium sp.
CCAGATAACGCCATGATTTTGTCCGGACGAACATGGATATTGCTCCGCTCAGTGTGACTGCCCCGCAGCCGGGTTCGGTGCCGAAAAGACTCAAGGGGCGACCGTGATCTCTACGACACTGGCAACCGCCGTCGGATTGTTCTGACGGAACATGCCGACGATGTCATCCACGGATTTCACCTTGAGCGGCGTCAGATCACGCGCCCCCACCAGAGAAGGCGGCACCAGCAGCTCACGATCCGCACCGATGCAGGCCACCCGCTCGCGGCCGGGCTGATCGAAACGTATCTTGAATCCGCCGGTTGGCAAGCGCATGACCGTACCGCTCTTCAAAGAAGAATCTGCATGAAACTGGTTCGGGAAAATACGCGCCGTCGTCTTGGTGACATCCTCGTAATAACAGTAAGCGGTGCCATTGCCATTCATCGACAGGCTGAGATTGAGAAACTCGCCTACCCTGAAGGTCGGCCGGGAGCCGCGCTCGGTTTGCAGATTGAGATTGAAGTTGGCTGGCATGGTCGCAACACTGCCACCCGACGTGGTGGCCACGGCCACCGGCGGCGGCACATAGGCCGGCGGTTCCACAGGCACCTTGGGCACTGCAGCCAGCTGGTTTTGCACATCGTCGATCAGGCTGGCATACAGGTCGAAATTGACCGTGCCATCCGCAACGAGATGCGCCGCAGCCTGATATTCCAGAATGGCATTCTTCAGGTCATCGTTCATGATGCCATTCATCGGCCCGCGATAGCGGTTCATCGAGCCCCCGAGCTTGCGCTGCACGAACAGGATGCGATCCTTGTCCTTCATGCCCTCGAAATCTTCCAGTGCCTGGGAACGGATGGCCGGATTGGTCAGGTCGGTGTCCAGGCACCGCCAGTAAGGCACCTGGGTGAATTTGCCCAGGGTTTCGATCAATCCCAGCTCGACCAGCGCCCGGGTCGTGGCACCCACCCCTTCGGAGCGGCTGATATCCACATTGAAGCTCAAGCCCAGCTTCATCACCTTGCCACCTGCCTCACCAGAGCGACCGCTCTTCTTGATGACCATGGTGTTGGAGGTACTGGTGCTCGGCAGAATACGCCGCGAAGCCACCTCGCCAATGCTCATGTCCATGCTGATGACATCAAACGCATCATCCTTGGAGACGCCAAGATCAAGGAACGGCAGCGACAGACCTGCACCCTTGTTCGTCCGTACGGCATTGTCATCCATCTGGGTGATCGAGCCCCGGATGTAATAGTCCGGACGCATCCGGCTTTCGTCACCCGTCGAAGCGAACAGGTTGGCGAGGTCATCATTCTTGTTATGAAAGTCGATGAATTCAAAGGCATTACTCTTCAACGTCATCTTCGAGATGGTGCTGATCAGCATTTCCTTGGTACCGGTATTCACCTTGCCGGTTTCATCCGGCATGCCGGCCGAAGTGATGATGATGTCTTTCTTGCCAAACGCCAGAAACAGCTCGTCCATGCAGCGCAAGGCCTGCGAAAAGCTGGTAATGGTTTTGACAGGTGCGCTCTTGGGACGATTGGCATCCACTGCCCGTGCCACATCATCGTCGGCGTATGCAGCAGACAGCATCGAAGAGATCAACAAGGGGGTCAGCAGCAGCGTGCGACAAGATAATCCGGGTAGTTTTCCAGACAACCCGGGGCGCATTTTCACGATTTTCACGATCAATCTCCAGTCGATAGCCATCTCAAGCATAACGTTCATCCTAACATAAGGATGACAACGAAATTTACATGGTCTTTACCGCTACCCGCAGGGGCGATGCCGCTGTTGCCGCTGTTGCCGCTGTTCGGCAGGCGCCACCGACCGCCGCCTGATCCGGCAACGGCCAGGGGCGCAGCCGGTGCCAGCGGGTCCGCATGCCCATCCCAAGAGTACCGACATAACGCCGGGCGAGCAGGGCATCCACCGCAGCGATCTGTGCCGCCAGAGGCTGCTGCAGCCAGTCTTCATCGACATGCAGGAACATGGCCGCGCCGCAGGGCCGCAGTTGCGGATGGCGCAGCAGGTCATAAAGAGTGTGCCCCAAGACGAAGACACGTCCTCCGATATTCCCCCTCCCATCAAAGTGCTCTGCCTGTATCTGTCCGTGTTGCGCCTGCGTACTGGCCACCACCACGCCATGAGTATCAAACCGAGCACAGGCGCGGGCACAGGCGGCCACCCGTTCGACACGGGCTGACTCCTCGCGGGTGGGCGCATCAGACAGTGCCGCCATCGCCTGATGCTGCCCCTGATTCAAGGCGCTCTTGAGCTGCGGAAACGTCAGCCAGGCCAAGGCATTGAAAGCATCGTGCCAGCACCCCGGACGAACTTCCACCTCCCCCAGCCACCAGGTGCGTGCTACAGGAGACAAGCCCGACCCTCCGGCACAGACAAAACGCAAGGGCAGGCCATTGCCCGCCACGATACCCCGGGCACGGGCCAGCGCATCGAGCCGCTGAACCGACGGCGGCGCACCGGCCGGCGACTCCGTGGCCAGCACCGTCCATAACGGCAGACACCAGGGCAGCGCCGGTACTTCAGGAACGAACACGGAATTTTCTTGCCGAATGCAAAAGTCAGCGGTTGATCCGAATGGAAGAACCGGCCTTGCCCGCTTCATCGACAAAGACCAAGGCACCATTCTTCTCGACAAAAGCGCCCAGGCGCAGCCCCGGAGCCGGCGGTGGCGTATCGAATGGCTGCAAGCGGCATTGCCCCAGTTCGGTCACGTACCAGTTGCTCCCCTGGCGCAGGATGAACACCTGTTTTTCCGGCTGGAACAACTCAACGATGAACGGCTTCAGCGGTGCCGGCTTCAGCGCATGGCGGCGCAGGCATTCCGGCACATGGGTCGTGACCAGTTTCATGTCCCAGCCATCGCGCCAGGGATAGGTCTCGCGCAGCAGGGAAATGCCGAGATTCTGGTCACCATCGATGTTGTACGACGCTGCATCCTCGCGGGCGCAGCCTGTCACCAGCACGGCCAGCACGATCGATACAACCGGTACAACTGGCACACGCAGCCACCTTCCAGCCCACTTGGTCATGATGCCATCCTCCACGCCACATATTCGCCAGCCCGCAAGGGAATCAAGGATGTGCCTTCCGCATAAGGCAGTTCCGCCGGCATCTGCCAGGACTGGCGTACCAGCGTGATCTGCTCGCGGTTGCGCGGCAGGCGATAAAAATCTGCACCATGGAAACTGGCAAAAGCCTCCAGCCTGTCCAGCGCACCAGCTGCCTCGAAAACCTCGGCATAAAGCTCGATGGCTGCATATGCCGTGTAACAGCCGGCACAGCCACAGACCGCTTCCTTGGTATCCCGGGCATGGGGGGCCGAATCGGTTCCCAGGAAAAATTTTGGATTGCCGGAAGTCGCCGCTGCCACCAGCGCCTGACGATGCCGCTCGCGCTTCAACACCGGCAGACAATAATGATGCGGCCGGATACCACCCGCAAAGAGGGCATTGCGGTTGAGCAGCAGATGGTGCGCCGTCAGGGTGGCTGCGACATTCTCACCAGCAGCCCGCACGAACTGCACCGCCTCCTGCGTGGTGATGTGCTCACACACCAGGCGCAGTGCCGGAAAATCCTTGAGCAACGGTTGCAGGGTCTGCTCGATGAAGACCGCTTCACGATCAAATACATCCACAGCCGGATCGGTGCTCTCGCCATGCACCAGCAAGGGCAGGCCAACTTCCTCCATGCGTGCCAACGTGGCACGGCAATGCGCCAGATCGGTCACCCCGGCATCGGAATTGGTCGTGGCACCCGCCGGATAAAGCTTCACCGCATGGACAAAACCACTGCGGCACGCTGCATCGATCTCCGCCGGCGGCGTGTTGTCGGTGAGATAGAGCGTCATCAGCGGCTCGAAAGACGAACCTGCCGGCAGCGCGGCAAGAATCCGCGCACGATACGCCGCCGCCTGCGCCACGGTCGTCACCGGCGGCTTGAGGTTGGGCATGACGATGGCGCGACCAAACTGGCGTGCCGTATCCGGCAGCACCGCCGCCAGTGCGGCACCATCACGCAAATGCAGGTGCCAGTCATCCGGACGGGTCAGGCAAAGGGTCTGGGGCGGGATTTCGGTTTGCATGGCGACGATTATCCTAGAAACTACCGTGGTCTGATTCAAGTCATACAAATGCCGGATTCCTTGGCCACGGTGATGTGCCGATCATGAATGCCCATCTTTCATGGCCAGTGCCGCATCATAGAGCGCATTTTTCGCTGCCCCGCTGATGTCGGCCGCCAGTCGAACCGCCTGCTTGAGCGGCAGCTCGGCCAGCAGCAGGTGCAAGGTACGCAAGGCATCGCCAGCCAGCCCTTCGCCCGGTGGCGGTGCTGACACCAGCAAAACAAATTCTCCGCGCTGGCGATTGGCATCCGCCGCCAACCAGGCCGGGGCATCACCCAGCGGCATGGCCTCGATCTGTTCAAACAGCTTGGTCAGCTCACGCGCCACCACCAAGGTACGCTGCGGTTCCAGAATTCCGGCCAGATCAGCCACCGTATCGACGATACGATGTGGTGCTTCGTAGAACACCAAAGCCGCCGCAATGCTCTTGAGCGCATCGACCTGCTGACGACGTGCCCCTGGCTTGCTGGGCAGGAAGCCGACAAAATGAAAATGACCTTCATCCAGACCCGCCGCCGACAGTGCCGCAATGGCCGCATTCGGCCCGGGCAGAGGAATCACCGGAAAACCCGCTGCACGCACGGCTGCCACCGCACGCGCCCCAGGATCAGAGACGGCCGGTGTCCCCGCATCACTGACCAGGGCAATCGACTTGCCTTCACCCAGCCAGACAATCAGCTTGTCCGCCGTCGCTGCCTCGTTATGCTCATGCAGGGCGCAGCAACGCACACGGATATCATAATGATCGAGCAAACGCCGCGTATGGCGTGTATCCTCGCAGGCTACCAGATCGACCTGGCGCAGCGTCTCGAGTGCCCGCAGCGTGATGTCCGCGATATTCCCGAGCGGTGTGGCGACTACATATAATGCCGCGACCTTGTTGGTACTTTCCATACGTTGATCCCATGCTCCCGATATCTCATCGTTCAAGTCCAACGCCCATTGTCCGGTGCCTGCCCGCACCATGCAAGTGAGCCATCTTGCACATGGTGCCTTGGCCGAGCAGCTGGCTGCCGATTTCCTGATTCGCCAGGGCTTGCGGATTGTCGTACGCAACTGGCGGGTGCGCGGAGGCGAAATCGACCTGATCTGCCACGACGGCGACCATCTGGTGTTTATCGAAGTCCGCCTGCGCGGACAAAGCGGTTTTGGCGGTGCTGCTGCCAGCATCACCCCGGCCAAGCAACGCCGCATCATCCTCGCCGCCCGTCACTACCTGGCCGGCAAGCGCGAACAGCCCTGCCGCTTCGACGCCATCCTGCTCGATGGCCTGGAGCCTGGCCGTATCGAATGGATCCGCGATGCCTTCCTGGCCGAATAAACTATCCCGATTCCTGCTTCTGCCTCTCTGTTGTACGGTACTGCTTGCCCCGGCCCCCACCCCGGTATGCGCCCAGAGCATCCGCATTCTGGTGCAAAGCGCACCGCTGGCCGGCTTTCAGTATCACGCCGGCACCAGCGTCTGGCCAGAACTGAAGCCTGGCGACCTGCTGGAACTGCGCCGTGAACCGGACAACCCACACGATCCATACGCCGTGCGCGTCGAATGGCGCGGCCAGCAGCTAGGCTACCTGCCCCGCAGCGAAAACCAGGCCGTCGCCCGTGCCATGGACCGGGGCGAACGCGTCGAGGCACGCATTGCCCGCCTGCGTGAACACAAAAACCCCTGGCAACGGCTGCTGCTGGAAGTCTTCATAACGTTATAAATGTCACGAATAATCAAAGTACTTCCACCGGTACAAATTTCCGGCTGGTAACATGGCGATCTCGTTGCGCTACCGCCGCTGCCGCCCTTTTGACTTTTAAGGAAACACTGATTAAGTCATCCCCGCGAAGGCGGGGATCCAGTAAGTCGTTGAAACCATAGATTCCCGCCTTCGCGGGAATGACAAAATCTGGACTTCTTCAGTGTTTCCTTAACTTTTAACTGTGGCAACAATGATTCCCGTGTTTGCGACCTCAAAGACACACCGCCGCGACGACCTCCTGGAACGAACGTAAAAATGAAGTGTGCAGCACCCATCCGTTGCAGCAGCGCCTCCGGGGCATGCCGCTCGACCGGCTTCACGATGGTCGAGCTGGTCATCGTCCTCATCATCGTCGGCATCATGGCGGTAACCGCCATGTCACGCATGGATCTGATGTCCGGCTACGACGAAGTGGCCTACCGCGACAAGGTCAAGGCCGTCCTCGAATTCGCCCGCCGCAGCGCCGTGGCGCACCGGCGCATCACCTGCGTGACGGTATCTGCCAACACGGTATCTCTCCAGGTCGAAGAAAACCAGCCGGAAACCACCGGCAGTGGGCTTTGCGCCAGCGGTGGCGGCCTGTCCGTACACAACCTGAACCTGCCCACCCCCGACAACCATTGCAGTGGCGGCGTAGCCAATGCCGTCTGCCCGCCGTCAGACGTCACCCTGAGCGATGCCCAACTCGGTTTCGATGCCCAAGGCCGCCCCCTGAGTGCCGCCGGAGCCGTGCTCACCGCCGATACCGCATGGACCATCACCAACAGCGAAACCGGCAGCACGACCGGTCTGACCGTGGCAGCGGAGTCCGGCTATGTCTATTAAGTCCCCGCCGATGAGCCCGAACCGTACCTCCGGCTTCACCCTGATCGAAGTCATTATGTTCATCGTCATCATCAGTGTCGCACTGACCGGCGTGCTGGCTGCACTGAACCTCACCACCAAAAGCAGCGCCGACCCCCTGATCCGCAAACAGATGATGACCATCGCCGAAACACTGGTCGACGAAGTGCAGATGCGCCCGTTCACCTACTGCGACGGCGGCCCGTCCCCCTGCGTCCCGACCCAGATATTCGGCCATGACGCCGGCACCGACCGTCCCACCTACACCAGTGTCACCAATTACTGCACGGAAGCCACCACCACCAGCGCCACCTGCAGCACCATCACCCTGGGCACCCCCAATGATGCCAGTAGCACGATCCCCGACCTCAGCGGCATCGGCGCCACCTCCCCGCCTGGCTACTGGGCAACCATCAGCCTGACCGCGCAAGCCCTAGGCGGAATTGCCTCGACCAACACGGCAGCCGGCCTGAATGCCGTCCTGATCACCGTCACCGTCAGCACCACCCGCACCAGCGAAACCATCACCCTGCAAGGCTACCGCACCCGCTGGGCACCCGAACCCTCATGATCCCCTCCGCCCCCCTGCCCCCAAACCCGCCCGCCCAGCCCAGCCATCATCTGGCGGGCTTCACGCTGATCGAAATGATCGTGGCGATCGTCCTGCTGGGCATCATTTCCGTGATGGTTGCCACCTTCATCCGCAGCCCGGTGCTGGGTTATGTAGACACCGTCCGGCGGGCAGAGCTCACCGATACCGCCGATTACAGCCTGCGCCGCATCGCCCGCGAAGCCCGCCTGGCACTACCCAACAGCATGCGCGTCACCACTGCCGGTGGTGTTAACTACATCGAATTCATCCTGACCCGTGGCGGCGGGCGTTACCGCGATGTCTTGGATGGTGCCGGCAACCCATTGAATTTCTTCGATGCCACCGCCTGCGCCACTACCGCCACCAACTGCCAGTTCGATGTCATGGGCGTAGCCTCTGCCAGTAATGTGCCGATCGCCGTCGGTGACTACATCGTCGCCAACAACTGGGGGCAGGATGTTGCTCATAACAGCTTTGCCCCGATGGATGCCTACGCCCCCTGTGCCGCTGCACCCGGCTGCAACATCGCCCAGGTGTCCGCAATGGCGGGTGTCACGGTGACCCTCGCCCCGGTGAATGGAATAAACGTCTTTGCCAGCCAGACCCCACCCTCGCCCTCGGGTTCCAACCGCTTCCAGGTCGTTCCCGGCAGAGTGCGTGCCATCACCTATGCCTGTCCGTCCGCCCGTGGTGTCCTGACGCGCCAGGCCAACTATGGCTTCAACTTCACCCAGGGCACGCCCCCCAGCGGCGGCACCGCCACCGTCATGGCCAACAACGCCAGTTGCGTCGTCACCTACGAAAACAACGTTGCCAACCAGCGCACCGGCATCCTGACCATCGCCCTGACCCTGTTCGACAGCAGCGGCGAAGAAAGCGTGACGCTGCTGCGCCAGATCCCCACGGACAACTCGCCATGATGTTGCCATCCTGTCCCATGCGTCCCACGCACAGCATCCGCAACACCCCATCCGCACTTCAGCGCGGCATGGCCATCATGTCGGCCATATTCATCCTGATCGTCCTGTCCGTGCT
>JAGOSV010000070.1 GCA_018062105.1 Sterolibacterium sp.
CAGTGTAGCGAAACTCGTTTGCAAGGCGGTCAATTCTGCACTGGCCTGTGTGAAATCGAAATGATCGAGGGCAGTCTGCAATCCTTCCAGTGCTGCTGCCGGCAGGTATTTTTCCAGCACGACCAGATCGGTCTGCGGATACTCACCCGCCGCCAGCGCCGGCACCATGCGAGCCAGGGCCGTTCGCACTGCTTCGGCAGCCTCGTCATCCAACATGCCGGTGGGAAGTGGTGCAGCCGCCAGCCGCCCGGCCAATTTATCCTCCGCTGCATCTCCGGTCTGTGCCGCCGAGGTGGACAGCGTGGTCGATAACGCCGCCAGATGCTCTGCCCAGCGTTCCAGCAGGACGACTCCAGCTTCCCGATCCGGGCTGGCGCCATGTGCCAGTGTCTCCAGCTGCCGAGCCACTTCCAGCAACTGCGGCAATGCCAGATTACCTGCTGTTCCCTTCAACCGGTGCGCCTGCGCCGCCACAGCCGGCCAATCGTCTGCATCGAGCAAAGCCCGCAATGCCGCCTGCTCTGCATCGGCTTCATGGGCAAAATCCTCGATAGCCGCCCGCAAAGCCGCGGCCTTCCCCCACAAGCGCAGCCCCCGTGGCCAGTCGATGGCGGCAGATGCTTTAGCCGATTGCGTCACGGCGGTGGCAGCATGAACCGCATCATTTGTACCATTCGCCCCACCATCCCCACCAGCCACCGCCCGCCCCTGCAAACGCAAGACCCGTGCGATTTCAGCCATCAGGCGCGGCGGCTCCAGCGGCTTGCCGGCAAAGCCATTCATGCCCGCCGCCTCGGCAGCGTACCGGTCTTGCTCCATGACACTGGCCGACAGGGCGATGATCGGCGTGGCAGCCTGCTGCCGGTCGTGTTCCGCTGCCCGGATGCGGCGGGTAGCCTCCAGTCCGTCCATGCCGGGCATCTGCAAATCCATCAACACCACATCAAACCGCGTCCGGGCACAAGCCTCGATCGCCTCGGCACCACTGCCGGCCTGCTGCACCGTATGGCCATCACGCTGCAACAACAGCGCCAGCAATTCAAGATTGGTGGGCACATCATCCACCGCCAACACCTTAAGTGCCTTAAGTGCCTTAAGTGCCGTGGGTGCCGTGGGTGCCGTGGGTGCCGTCAGCCCCCCTCCGGGCTGTCCAGCATGCTGCACCATGCCCTGAATCTGAACCGGTGCCTGTGCCACAAAAGCAGCGCTGGCCAGCGACAAGGGCAGGTGCACAGTGAAGGTGCTGCCCTGCCCGGGCTGGCTTTGCACCGTCACCTGCCCCTGCATCAGATCGACCAGCTGACGCACGATGGTCGTACCCAGCCCCGTTCCGCCGTAACGCCGCGTCGTGGACACATCGGCCTGAGCAAAGGGGTCGAAAATACGTGCCAGCACCGACGGCTCCATGCCAATCCCGCTGTCCTGAACACTCAACTCCAGTGCCCCGCCCTCGCCTGCAAGCCGCAGAACGACCTGCCCCTGCTCAGTAAATTTGAGGGCATTGGAGAGCAGGTTGGAAAGAATCTGCTGGATGCGGAAGGCATCACCCCGCCAGCCATCCGCCACTTCCGCCGGATAATCGAGAACCCAGGCGATCCCCTTTTTGTCGGCATTGGCCTGGAAGGTCGCCATGACCTGTCCGCACAGCTCGCGCAGACTGAAATCTGCCTCCTCCAGAGTCACCGCCCCCTTTTCCAGCTTAGCTGTATCCAGGATGTCGTTGAGCAGGCGCAACATGGAATGGGCCGACTGATGCACCGTATTCAGCTGGCGGCGCTGGGTGCTGTCGAGCGAGGTTTCCAGCAGCACCTCCGTAAAACCGATGATGGCGTTCATGGGGGTGCGGATTTCATGGCTCATGTTGGCCAGGAAAGCGGCGCGTGCTGCGGCGGCCTGCTCGGCACGTTCCTTGGCCAGGCGCAGATCCTGCTCCATGGCACGACGCCCGCTCAGATCCGTGGCAAATTCCATGATACGAAAGACCTGGCCATCGGCATCCCGGATAGGATTGTACGTGGCCGACACCCAGACCTCCCGACCGGATTTGCCCAGATGCAAGGACTCTCCGGCCTGGAAATTACCGGCACGCAACTGCTGCCAGAACGCCGGATAGTCCGGGCTGCTGGCAAACTCCGGCGTGCATAGCACGGCATGCGTCAGGCTCAGGATTTCACCCTCGTCGTAGCCCAGCAGCATCTGAAAATTCTGGTTGGCCCGCAAGATGTGGCCCTCCAGATCGTATTCGGCAATGGCCTCGGAGCGGTCGAGGGCGGCCACCGTGCCTTCAAACTCAGCATTGCGCCGCTTGCTGTCGGTGATGTCCAGGATGACACCATCGATCCAGTTTCCTTGCATGTCCTGCTGGCTGCGGCCGAATTCGACCATCCAGCGCACGGCACCGCTGCGCGTCTGCAAACGGTACTCGACACGATAAGGCTGCCCCTGCGCCAGGGCCGTGGCGATGTCCGACAGAACGGCATCACGGTCTTGTGGATGGATGAGCTGCGTCAGATGAATGTCCTGTCGCAGGAAAGCTTCAGCCGGCCAGCCCGTCAGCTGCTCCACCACTTCGCTAATGAAAACCATCGCGCCATCCGGGGGCACATGGCAACGGAAGGCGATCCCCGGCAAGTTGCCAACCAGCGAGCGCAACTGCCGCTCACCGCGCTGCCGTTCATGCTCCAATGCCTTGTAATGCGTCAGATCCACCAGAAACCCGACAAACAGGGGTTCTCCTTGCTGCGCCACCCGTCCCACCGCCAGACGCAGAGGTACATGGTGACCATTCTTGTGCACCCCCTCGACTTCACGTCCCTGGCCGATGATGGACGTATGGCCGGTGTCCAGATGACGTTGCAGATAACCGTCATGCGCCGAATGGTAAGGCTCCGGCATCAGCATGTTGATGTTATGCCCGATCACCTCATCCTTCTGCCAGCCGAAAATCCGCTCGGCCGCCGGATTGAAGGACTGCACGATGCCACGCGCATCGATCATGATGACCCCGTCGACCGCTGTCTCCAGCACGGCACGCTGCAAGGATTCGCTACGCGCCGTCTGCGCCAGCATCTGACGGTAGCGTAAGCCAATATTTAGCGTCAGAAGCAGCAGCCCCAGGGCAGTAGTGACGGCCGCAATCGCCAGAGGCAGGGTCAGGCGCTCCCGTGCCTCACCACCTGATGCCGCCGGGGTTGCCGGGGTGATGGCTGCAGCTGGTACGGCTTTCTCGGCAGAGACCGGAGAGTGAGGCGGAGGCAACCCGTCTGTTGTCTCCCCGGCCAGCGCGGCGCTCAGTTTCAGGGACGGCGCGACCTCGGTATCCGCCGTATCAATCTCGCCAGCAGCCCCCGCCATACCCGTTGACACGGGCTGTGGCACGGAAGCAACTGCCGGCAGAGGCGGTGCAATGAAGCGTATGGCCGCCATGCCCGTGTAATGCATGCCGGTAATGGCCAATCCCATCACCGTCCCGGCCACCATGATCCGCAGCAGCGGATGGTGCCAGCGCCACAGCAGCAGGCCGAAACGGACCCACAGGGCCACCACCGCCAGCAACACCGCCACCACCACCGAAATGGCGAACCACAGCGGGTCATAACGCAGCAGGGGCGACACGCTGGCTGCTTCCATGCCGATGTAATGCATCATGCCGATGCCCGCCCCCACCAGCAACCCGCTGAGCAACAAGGTTCCGACCGGGACCGTGGGACGCGCCAGCAAGTGCAGGGCCACCCACGAAGCCAACAGGCTGGGCAAGATCGACAGCGCCGTGATGCCGAGATCGAACTGCCCCTGGGCGCAGACCTCGAAGGCCAGCATGGCCACGAAATGCATGGCCCAGATTCCCGCACCCAACGCCAGCGTCCCCGAGCCCAGCGCCAGGTGACGCTGTAACGCAGTCGCCGAGCGGCGCGCCAATGCCGCCATGTGCAAGGCCACGATGGCCGCTCCGATATCGATCAATACCGACAGGATCACCAGCCCGACATCATGCTGCTGCCAGAGCAATGGGTAAGACGGTTGGCCGACGATGAAAAATCGTTCAAACATGCAATGTCCACATCCAGAAAAGTCTCAGAAAAGTCTCGGACTCACCTTCCTGTCCAGCCTTGGATACGGCTGGATACTGCCGGATTCTGCCTTGTCGAACAGCGGATGTCACGGCATAATTGCCCGCCTGCCTCCCTTGATGAGACTGGGGAAATGCCTTGTTTCGCAATAGGGGATTTTCCATTCCCCTCCGTTCGTTCTGCAACGAACCGGCCTTGTTTGCCCCCCCTCCTGCACTCCCTCGTATCTCCCTGCACTCCTCGCCCATGAATCTTGCCGCCTCCAGCACGCCCGCCTTGCGGCCGACCCCTCTGCATGACCAGCACCTGCAGGCCGCTGCCCGAATGGCCGGCTTTGCCGGCTGGGACATGCCACTCCACTACGGCTCACAGATCGAGGAACATCAGGCCGTCCGCCGCGATGCCGGCATGTTCGATGTCTCGCACATGCTGGCCATAGACCTGCACGGTGCCGATGCCACCCGCTGGCTGCGCTACCTGCTGGCCAACGACGTGGCGAAGCTGACGCAGCCCGGCAAGGCGCTTTACTCCTGCCTGCTGCGTGAAGATGGCGGCATCCTCGACGATCTGATCGTGTACTTTTTCGAGCCGACGCATTACCGCCTCGTCGTCAATGCCGGCACAGCCGACAAGGATCTGGCCTGGATGCAACAGCAGGCCAACGGCTACGCCATCACCCTGACACCACGCCGCGATCTGGCCATGCTGGCGCTCCAGGGTCCCACAGCACGACGCCGATTCTGGCAAGCCTGCCCCAACAAACGCGCCGCGAGTGAAGGGCTGCAACCCTTCCACGCTGCCTTCGACGACGACTGGCTGATTGCCCGCACCGGCTACACCGGCGAGGACGGCTTCGAGATTACCCTGCCGGCAGACCAGGCTGTCGCCACATGGCGCAAACTGCACGCTGCCGGTATCCGCCCCTGTGGCCTGGGCAGCCGCGATACCCTGCGCCTCGAAGCCGGCATGAATCTCTACGGCCAGGACATGAACGAAACCCTCTCGCCGCTCGAAGCCGGCCTGGCCTGGACACTGGCCATGCAAGGAGAGCGTGATTTCATCGGCAAGCCCGCCCTGCTGGCCCAGCAAGCCCGGGGCACGGCACACCAGCTCACCGGCCTGCTGCTACTCGAACGCGGCGTGCTGCGGGCCCATCAAGCGGTCATGACGACCCAAGGTGCGGGTGAAATCACCAGCGGCACCTACTCGCCAACCCTGCAACAAGGCATCGCCCTGGCACGCCTGCCGGCGGCCGTGCCACCGGGCGAAGTGGTCGAAGTCGATATCCGGGGCAAACCCTGCAAAGCAAAAGTCGTCAAACCACCCTTCGTGCGACAGGGCAATATCCTCGTTTCCTGATGTTTCCTGATGTTTCCTGCAGCATCTGCCCTCTTGTTCAACAATACCACCCCGTTTCTCACTGGAGTCCCCCATGAACATACCGACCCATCTCAAATACGCCAAAACCCACGAATGGGCCCGCCTCGATGCCGATGGACTGGTGACGGTCGGCATCAGCGACCATGCCCAGGAAGCCTTGGGCGACATCGTCTTTCTCGAACTGCCCAAGATCGGCAGCCAGCTCAAGGCTGGCCAGGAATGTGCCGTCGTCGAGTCGGTCAAGGCTGCCTCCGACATCTATGCTCCCATCGCCGGTGAAGTCGTCGCCACCCACCAGGCCGCCGTCGACGCACCGGAACTGGTCAATCAGGATGCCTACGCCAACTGGCTGTTCAAGCTCAAACCCGCCAATCTCGCCGAACTCGATGCCCTGCTGGATGCCGCAGGCTATGCCAACGTCGCAGAGAACGGATGAGCCGGGAGATTCGACGCTGGCCCCGGCATAAAGAGCCCGCCGGCCAGCTCAGCCGCTTGATGCCGTTCCTTGCACCACAAACTGTCTGTCCTGCCCATGCCACACACACCCTCACTGCTGGAACTCGAGCAACGCGATGCCTTCGTCGCCCGCCATATCGGCCCGACAACCGGTGAAATCACCGCGATGCTGGCCACCATCGGCGCTGCCAGCCTCGACCAGCTGATCGAACAGACCATCCCCGACGCCATCCGCCTGACCACGCCCCTGGCGCTGCCCGCAGCCCTGCCAGAACATGAAGCACTGGCCCGGCTGAAAACCATGGCCTGCCGCAACATCCTCAAAAAATCGCTGCTCGGCATGGGCTACCACGACACCCTGATGCCAGCCGTGATCCAGCGCAATGTGCTGGAAAACCCGGGCTGGTACACCGCCTACACACCCTATCAGGCCGAGATCGCCCAGGGTCGGCTGGAAGCTTTGCTCAACTACCAGCAAATGGTGATCGACCTGACTGGCCTGGAACTGGCCAATGCCTCGCTGCTCGACGAAGCCACCGCCGCCGCTGAAGCCATGGCCATGGCAAGACGCATTTCCCGCAGCCCGTCCCGACGTTTCTTCGTCGATGCCGCCTGCTTTCCACAGACCATCGACGTATTGAAAACCCGCGCCGGCTTCTTCGATTTCGAGCTGGTATTCGGCACGCCGGAACAGGCCGCAGAACAGACAACAGACCTATTCGGTGCCCTCTTCCAGTATCCCAACGATCACGGCAGCATCAGCGACCTGACACCGCACATCGCTGCCATCAAGGCCGCCGGTGGCGTCACCGCCGTGGCGACCGACCTGCTGGCACTGGTGTTGCTCAAATCCCCTGGCAGCATGGGTGCCGACATCGCCCTGGGCTCGTCACAGCGTTTTGGCGTGCCGATGGGCTTTGGTGGCCCGCACGCCGCCTTCTTTGCCACCCGCGACGAACACAAGCGCCAGGTGCCCGGCCGCATCATCGGTGTCTCGGTCGATATGCGTGGCAAAAAGGCACTGCGCATGGCGTTGCAGACGCGCGAGCAGCACATCCGCCGCGAAAAGGCCAACTCCAACATCTGTACCTCGCAAGTACTGCTGGCCAATCTGGCCGGCCTGTACGCCGTTTATCACGGCCCGCACGGGCTGCGTACCATCGCACTGCGCGTCCATCGCCTCGCCGCACTGCTGGCGGCCGGCTTGCGCCTGGCTGGCCTCGAGGTGCTGCACCCCGCCTTTTTCGACACACTGCGCGTGAATCTCGGCAGCCAGGTACGCGTGACGGCCACCATGCAAGCCGCCAGTGCTGCTGGCTACAACCTGCGGGCGGTTGCTGCTGCCGGCAATGTCAATGTGCTGGCCATCGCCATCAACGAAAAAACCACACGCCAGGATATCGCCACCCTGACCGAACTGATCGGCGGCCAACCGGTCGACAGCGACGCGCTCGACACTCCAGACGGCCAGGCACCAACCGCCATTCCAGAGTCCTTGCTGCGCCAGGACACGCTTCTCAGCCACCCGGTGTTCCACAGCCACCACACCGAACACGCCATGCTGCGCTATCTGAAAAGGCTGCAGAACAAGGACCTGGCCCTCGACCATTCGATGATCTCGCTGGGCTCATGCACCATGAAGCTCAACGCCACCAGCGAAATGCTGCCGGTCAGCTGGCCGGAATTTGCCGATCTACACCCCTTTGCCCCTCTGGATCAGGCCGCCGGTTATCTGGAAATGATCCAGAGCTTCGAAGAAGCCCTCAAGACCATCACCGGCTTCGATGCCATCTGCCTGCAGCCAAACTCCGGCGCACAGGGGGAATACGCCGGCCTGGTTGCCATCCGCCGCTATCAGGCCAGCCGTGGCGAAGGCAGCCGCGATGTCTGCCTGATCCCGAAGTCGGCGCATGGCACCAATCCAGCCACGGCACAAATGTGCGGCCTGTCGGTGGTGGTCGTCGATTGTGATGAGCAGGGCAACATCGACCGCGCCGACCTGCAAGCCAAGGCAGCCGGACATGCGGCACGGCTGTGCTGCCTGATGATGACCTACCCCTCTACCCACGGCGTGTTCGAAGAAGGCGTGCGTGACCTCTGCGCCATCATCCATCAACATGGCGGCCAGGTGTATATGGATGGCGCCAATCTCAACGCCCAGGTCGGCCTGACCAGCCCGGGGCACATCGGCGCCGATGTCTCGCACATGAACCTGCACAAGACCTTCGCCATCCCGCACGGCGGCGGCGGCCCGGGCATGGGGCCTATCGGCCTCAAGGCACATCTGGCACCCTTCATGGCCAATCACGCGGTACAGCCCGTTGCCGGCCCGCATTTGGGGCAAACCGCCGTCAGCGCCGCACCGTGGGGCTCGGCCGCCATCCTGCCAATCTCCTGGATGTATCTGGCCATGATGGGCGGCCAGGGGCTGACACGCGCCACCCAGGTCGCCATCCTCAACGCCAACTACGTCGCCACACGCCTGGCAGCACACTACCCGGTACTCTACAGCGGCCGCCATGGTCGCGTTGCCCACGAATGCATCCTCGATGTCCGCACCATCAAGGCAACGACAGGCATCGCCGAAATCGACATCGCCAAGCGGCTGATGGATTACGGCTTTCACGCCCCGACGGTGAGCTTCCCGGTGGCCGGCACGCTGATGGTCGAGCCGACCGAATCGGAGAACAAGGACGAGCTCGACCGTTTCATCGCCGCGATGATCAGCATCCGCGAAGAAATTCGCCGTGTCGAACAGAACGAGTGGCCGACCGATGACAACCCGCTCAAGCATGCGCCCCACACCCAGACCGATGTCATCTGCAGTGATGCCGACTGGCATCGCCCCTACACGCGCCAGCAGGCAGCCTTCCCGCTGCCCCATGTCGCTGAAAACAAGTTCTGGCCGAGCGTCAATCGCATCGACGACGTTTATGGTGACCGCAACCTGTTTTGCGCCTGCGCGCCCGTCGAAGAATATGCCAACCAGCAATAGCAGGAAACCTCTGACCCTGTCATTCCCGCGATGGCGAGAATCCAGTATATGCGTGTAATCGTGGATTCCCGCCTTCGCGGGAATGACGACCAACAATGCTTCGTCTGCCGTGTACTCTCATCAAGCTCAATTGGAGCGATGCCATGACCCCCAATGTCTTTCTGGTACTCACCGTCATCGGTGACGACCGTCCCGGCCTCGTTGGCGAGCTCTCGGCGCTGATCTCTGCCCATCAGGGCAACTGGCTGGAATCCTCCATGTCGCAACTGGCCGGCAAGTTCGCCGGTATCGTCAAGGTCGACATCCACTACCAGCACGCCGAAGCGTTGAAAGCCGCATTGAACGGCCTTGCCGGGCTGAAGACCACTGCCGAAATCTCGACCCCGCCGGCAGACACGCACGGCCAGCGCATGTCGCTGTCCCTGGTTGGCCACGACCGCATCGGCATCGTCCGGGAAGTCACACAAACCTTGGCGCGTCATGCCGTCAATGTCGAAAAACTGACCACCTTCATCAGCAGTGCGGCGATGTCGGCCGAATCACTGTTCCATGCCCAGGCCCTGCTGCACCTACCCGCCGGCATCGACCCGCACATGCTGACCGCCGAGCTGGAAAAGATTTCCGACGACCTGATGGTCGACCTGACGGTGAGCGAAGAATGAACCCTGCCCCGGCCATGCCCGAACTGCTCGCCCCCGCCGGCTCGCTGGAGATGCTGGAAACCGCACTGGCCTACGGCGCAACAGCCATCTACGCCGGCCAGCCACGTTACAGCCTGCGCGTGCGCAACAACAGCTTCGGCGACATGGACGAGCTGCGCCACGGCATCGAGCGCGTCCACGCACAGGGCGGCAAGCTGTACATCGTCAGCAACGTCTATCCCCACAACGCCAAGATCAAGACCTATCTCGCCGACATGGCAAAAGTCGTCGCCCTCAAGCCCGATGCGCTGATCATGGCTGACCCCGGCCTGATCGACATGATCCGCGAGACCTGGCCGCAGATGCCCATCCATCTGTCCGTACAGGCCAATACCGTCAATTACGCCGCCGTGCGCTTCTGGCAAAAGCTCGGCATCTCCCGCGTCATCCTGTCACGCGAACTATCCCTCGACGAAATTGCCGAAATCCGCCAGCAATGTCCCGACATGGAACTCGAAGTCTTTGTCCATGGCGCACTGTGCATGGCCTATTCCGGACGCTGCCTGCTGTCGGGCTACTTCAATCATCGCGACCCGAACCAGGGCACCTGCACCAACTCCTGCCGCTGGGATTACCAGGTCAAGCCGGCACAGACCGACCCGGCCGGCGATGTCTGGCTGATCGAGGAAGGCACGCGCCCCGGCAACCTGATGCCAATCGAGGAAGACGAGCACGGCACCTACATCATGAACTCGAAGGATCTGCGTGCCATCGAACATGTCCAGCGCCTCGTCGACATCGGCGTGGATTCACTGAAGATCGAAGGCCGCACCAAATCACCCTACTACGTCGCCCGCACCTGCCAGGCCTACCGCCAGGCCATCGATGATGCCGTGGCCGGCCGGCCGCTCGACCCGCACCTGCTGGCCGAACTCGACGGACTCGCCAATCGTGGCTACACCGACGGCTTCTACCAGCGTCACCACGATGCCGAATACCAGAACTATCTCTACGGCTCGTCGAAGTCAGGACGCAGCCTGTATGTCGGCAAGGTACTCGGTTACGCCACCGACGACGCGGCGGGCTGGGCCGAGATCGAAGTGATGAACCGCTTTGCCGTCGGCGACCGGCTGGAAATCATCCACCCGCGCGGCAATCTCGACCTCACCCTGGAGGCCATGCGCAACGCCGACAACCAGCCCGCCACGGTTGCACCCGGCAACGGCCACCGCGTGCGCATCGCCCTGCCGCCGGGCTATGAACAAGCCTTCATTGCCCGCTATGTCTGATGTCTGATGTCTGATGTCTGAACCGCACCACCAGCCATGAGCACCCTGCGCGAAGTCCGCATGCCCAAGTATCCGGAATGCTGGACGACCTGTGGCAACTGTGCCAGTGGCGACATTCTCATCGAATCCCTGCTGGTCGCTCCCGGAGATATCATCGAGCGCGATGCCACGCTGCTGGTGCTGGAAACCGGCAAGGTCGCCCTCGACATTCCCTCACCCTACGAAGGCCGCGTGGTCGAAATTTTCGTCGAACAATACGATCCCGTCGCCGAAGGTGCGCTGCTGCTGACGATGGAAACCCAGGATTGAGCCTGCAACCACCACTCCCAACATTCATCAGCCATCATCAACCGGCACGCAGCAGCTTTTCGAACGCCTCTGGCGGCACCGGCTTGCTGAACAGATACCCCTGATAGGTTTCGCACCCTTCACGCCGGGCAAAGGCCATCTGCTCCTCGGTTTCCACCCCTTCGATGACGATGGACAGACCCAGATTGCGCGCCAGGGCAATGATGGTGCGGGTAATGGCCATGTCATGTTCATCACGCGGGATGCCTCGCACGAAGGACTGGTCGATTTTCATGCAGTCGATGGGGAAATTCTTGAGGCTGGACAGCGAAGAGTAGCCCGTCCCAAAATCATCGAGGGCAATCTCAACCCCCATGCTGCGCAACTGTCCCAGCTTGGTGATGACCTCGCCCATGTTTTCCATCATGGCACTCTCGGTCAGCTCGAGCTCCAGATAGCGCGCCGGCAAGCCGGTTTCCGTCAAGATACGCTGCACCCGGCTGACCAGATCGGCCTGCCGTATCTGCAGCGGCGAAAGATTGATGGCCACCCGAAAACCATCCAGCCCGGCATCCAGCCACTGCTTGCGCTGCCGGCAACCCTCGCGCAACACAAAAGCCCCCAAATCGTCGATCAGCCCGCCCTCCTCGGCCACCGGGATGAAGCGTGCCGGTGAAACCAGCCCCAGGGCAGCATGCTGCCAGCGTGCCAGCGCCTCAACTCCATTGATGCGCCCGGAGAGCAGATCCACCCGGGGCTGGTAATGCAAGAACAGCTCGCCCAGATTGATCGCCTCGCGCAAGGCGTTTTTCAGGGTCACGAATTCCAGGGCCCGGGCGCTGATATCCGTCGAGAAAAAGACATACTGATTCCGCCCCGCCTGCTTGGCCGAGTGCATGGCCGAGGCTGCATTGTTCATCAGCACATCGATGTCGCTGCCCTCGGCCGGATGGCAGGCAATGCCGATACTGCCCGTCAGGTACAACGACTGTTTGCCGAGGATGAACGGTGCCGCCAGCGCATCGTGCAGATTCTGGGCGATTTCCGCCAGATCGGTATCGTTATGCACGCTCTCGACCAGCACCGCAAATTCATCCGCCCCCAGACGCGCCAAGGTGTCAGCCGGATCGAGCACCCGCTGCAAGCGCCCGGCCACCTGCCCAAGCAGCTGATCCGCCACGGCATAGCCCAGGGAATCATTGATCTTCTCGAAATGATCGAGATCCAGATGCAGCAACCCGATGTGGCCGGTGCTGCGGCCGGAACGAGCCAGTGCCGTCTGGCACAGTTCGAGAAACAGGATACGGTTCGGCAACTGGGTCAGCGGATCATATTGTGCCGAACGGTTCATGAGGCGCAGCCGCCGCACCATGCACTTGGTCAGTTCCACCGCAAAATAAGGATGCTGCTGCAATATCTGCAACAGCCGTGGCTTGTCGATCGCAACCACCCGGCTCTCGGTCAGGCTGACCGCCGTGGCGCTGCGCACCATGTCATCGAGCAGCGCCATCTCACCGATCGGATCGCCCTCCACAGCGCGGTCGAATACCCGGTCGCCGACACGAATCTCGATCTCGCCTTCGAGGATCAGATACATCCGGTCACCAGGATCGCCCATGGCGAAAATCGTCTCCCCGGGCGCACACACCCGGATCACATCTCCGGCATTGAGAATCTCACTGAAATTGATCTGCATGGTTCCGTCTCGCACAGAAAAACAGCCAGCAGCCTAACCGATTCCTGCCAGTCTGTCATGCCGGTCGGGGCGCTGGTGGCGCGCCCCCTGCAATACCAGGTTGATCCGCTAGCCACAGGCTATCTGGAGTGCGGAACCATCAGAACCGGCCCCGGCCACCTCGACCCACAGCATCTCTCCATTCTTCGGTTTCACGCCGAGCAGCGCATGGCGTGGCAGGCCACGGGTGTGGCGGGTGAGAACATCCAGCACCCAGCCGTGAGTGATAACCAGCAGTGGGCCGATGCACCCTTGCTGAAGTGCCGCCGCTGCGATGTCGGCCACCGCCGCCAGTACCCGATCGGCAAAGGGCATCATGTCCTCACCACCTGCAAAGTGGGCAGCCGGACTGCGTTTGAGAATCTGCTGCAACAATACCGGATTGAGCTCGGCCAGCTCACTTTTGGGAATGCCCTGGATGACACCGAAGTGACGTTCCTTGAGCCCATCGTGCGTGCGGGGTGAAGGCAGCCCCAAATCGGCCGCGATGATTTCGGCCGTCTCCATCGCCCGGATAAGCGGGCTCGACCAGACAGCGGCAAAGTGGTGCGGCGCCAATTGCCGCGCCAGCTCATGCGCCTGGGCGCGGCCGGCATCGTTGATTGGCACATCGCTCCAGCCTTGCAGGATGCCGGCGACATTCCAGTCGGTTTCACCATGACGAACGATGCACAGGCGGCAGGAAATGATGCCTCTCCCGGAAAGGTCGGTTCAGAAAACGCCGGCGGAGCCCGCCCATGCCCTCATTTCGCTGCCTCCTGCCCACCCTGTTCCTCCGTCCGCAAGGCATAGATTGCCGGCAGGTTGCGCCAGTGCCCTTCAATATCCATGCCGCAGCCGAAGACATAGCGGTCGGGCAGGCTCAGGCCGACGAAATCAGCAGCCAACGGCTTGCTGCGCCCGATCTGCTTGTCGGCCAGAACAGCCGTCAGCACACTGGCTGCACCGCACTCCAGCAGACGGGTG
>JAGOSV010000131.1 GCA_018062105.1 Sterolibacterium sp.
CAGATGCTGCAGATCGAGCTGCCGGCAGTACCGGATGAGGAAGTCAAGGATGCCGTGCGCTGGAGCATCAAGGACATGGTGGACTTTCCGGCGGAGCTGATGAGCCTGGATGTCGCCGAAATTCCGGATACGACGGGGCGCGCGGGTAAGACGCGGCAGGGTTTTGCCGTGGTGGCCGATGATGCATTGATCGCGGAGAAAATGGCCTTGTTCAACACGGCGGATGCGCGTATCGAGGCCATCGATATTCCGGAGATGGCGATCCGCAATGTTTCGGCGTTGTTTGAAGAGCCGGAGCGCGGCTTGGCCATGCTGACGTTTGATGACGAACGTACGACGCTGACCTTTACCTTCCGTGGTGAGTTGTACGCCGTCCGGCAGATCGATATTTCACGCAGCCGCCTGGAGCAGGCAGATGGCGACTGGCGTCAGCAGATTTTTGACCGCATTGGCCTGGAAACACAACGCTCGCTGGATAATTTCGAGCGGCTACACGGACATATTTCGATTTCCAGGTTGTTGTTGTCGCCGCTGCCCGGGGTGGCCGGGTTGATGCAATACCTGCAGGAGTACCTTTCGTTGCCGGTCGGTGAAGTCGACCTGGCTGAAGTCCTGGACATCACGCTGGTTCCCGAGCTGTCGCAGCCGGGACAGCAGGCGTCATACCTCAAGCTGATCGGCGCGGCATTGCGCGAATAAAGGGTAGGCATGGCTCAACAGATCAATCTGATCAATCTGGAACTGCGCAAGAAGCGCGATTTGCTGACAGCAGCACCGTTGTCCATTGCTTTCGGCGTTGTCCTGGCCATCGTTTTTGCGGCGTTCATGGTGGCCCAGCAGCGTGCCAATACAGTTCAGGCAGAGGCAGGCAAGCGCACGGCGGAGTTGAAGCAGGCGCAGGACCAGATGCAGGAACTCAGCAAGAAGATTGCTGAAACCAAGCCAGATCCCCGTTTGGCGGAGGAGCTGGGGCATGCTCGTACCTTGTTGAACTTGCGTGAAGAAATCATCCAGACGCTGGAGGGTGGGGTTTTCGGCAAGGGTGGCGGATATTCGGAGTTCATGCGCGGTTTTGCACGGCAGGCACCGCGGGATCTCTGGCTGACGGGATTCGTGTTGCGTTCCGAAGATGCCAGCATCGAAATCCGGGGCAGCATGCTGAAGCCGGCGGCCTTGCCAGAGTTTATCCGTCGCCTGGGGGATGAGGCTGCATTCAAGGGGATCGGGTTTGCCTCGCTGCTGGTCGGGCGCACGACCCAGGAAATCACCAAGGAGGGTGCGGGACAGCCCCCGGCGGCTGCTCCGCCCCCACCTCCGGCTTCGTCGCGTCCGCCCTCATCGACGGGCGCGCCGGCTTCTCCCGCAGCAGCCGGAGCGGCTGGGGCCACAAAGACAGGTCCTCCTGTCAAGAAAGAAGTGTCTTACGCCACTTTCGTGATCCGTTCGGTCGTCAAGGATGCCGACAAGCTGGGGGTGGCACCTGCGGGAGGATCACAGTGAAAGATAAATTGCTCGAGCTGACCGGGCGTTTCGATGCGCTGTCCCTGCGCGAACGGAGTACCATCGGTACCGCGGTGTTGCTGGGGGGGCTGATGATGGGTTATCTCGTGCTGGTTGACCCGCAGATTACCCGGCAAGCCACACAGCACAAGCGCATCACGCAATTGAAGGGTGAAATGGCCGCCCAGGAAGCACAGATGGTGGCCTTGAAGTCGCAGCTGAAAGACCCGGATGCGGCGAACCGTGCGGCTTTGCAAGAGGTACGCAAGAGCATGGCGGCCATCGACCAGCGTCTGCGCAATGTACAGGACAGCCTGGTACCGCCGGAGAAGATGCAGGCCTTTCTGGAAGGGCTGATGACCAAGGATCAGGGCCTGGAGCTGGTGGCCTTGCGCACACTCTCTGTGGCGCCGTTGATCAAGTCGACATCGGCACCAGGCGGCAAGCCGGCAGTAAGTGAGGATAAAACCGCCAGGGATCATGCAGAGCCAGCCGGTGGGAAAAAGCCGGCAGCGCCTGCGGGTGCGGCAGGTGCAGGAGATACGGCATCCAATCTGTACAAACACAGCATCGAGATGCGTGTGGCTGGCAGCTACAATGATCTGGCACGTTATCTGGCCGCGCTCGAGGGGATGCCGCAGCGCATCATCTGGGAAAAGGCGGAGTTAACGGTGGAGAAGCATCCGCGTTGTGTGTTGATCTTGACGGTGTATACCCTGAGTCTGGACAAGCGATGGCTGACGGTGTGAGACGGGAAGAATTCATGAGGGATATGAGGATGGTATTGAGGTCGTGGCTGCGCATTGTGGCCTGGTGCTGTGTTGGCGGGCTGGCGTCCTTGGTGCATGCCGAGTCCACCGGACCGGCGGCGGTGGGGCCGGATCCGACACGTCCTCCCGCCCTGTTGACCACGCCGGAGCCTGCAGTGACGGAAGGGGGCAGCGGTGTGGCCGAGGGTGAGGCGGCTGCTTCGGGGTTGCAGACGATAATTTTGCGCCGGAGTGCCGGTAAAAAACCGATGGCCATCATCAATGGCCAGGCTGTCGAACTGGGTGGTGCCGTGGGTGAGGTACGTCTGGTCAAATTGAGCGAGACTGAGGCAGTATTGCAGGGGGCAAACGGCAAGGAAGTGCTGAAGCTGACCCCGGGTGTGGAAAGAAAGAATGTCGTACCGCCTGTTGTCCACAACAAGGCGAAGAAGAAGACGAAGGCAAAACCGAAGCTGAAGACACGTGCCCAGCGCCAGGCGAAGAAGGCTATCGAACCGGCCGGGCAATCCAGCAACCCAGAAACCAAGTGAACCTGCCATGGCTGATTTTGTATTTTTCCGAAAGTTTTCTTGTCTCCCCGAAGCAGTGTCCGGTGCTCGCAGCCTGACAACGGCGCTGGCAGGGGTCTTGCTGCTGTCGGCGTGTGCCCTGCCGCTGGTCAAGCATGGCGATGTCACCCAGCGCGTGGATGGCCTGCTCGACCGGGCGGCTGCCGAGCGCAAGGCCGGTGGTGGAGCACCGTCGATCGACAAATCGTTGCTGCCACCATTGCAGGTGGAGGAACCCCGGCTGAAAAGTGATGCCGATGCACGCTTCGATATTTCCGTGGTGGGGGCGCCGGCCGGGCAGGTATTCATGGCGCTGGTCACGGGAACCCGTTACAACATGCTGCTGCCACCGGATCTGGCGGGTACGATCACCGTCAAGCTGAAGAACGTCACCATTCGCGAAGCGCTGGATACGATACGTGAACTGTACGGCTACGAGTACAAGATCCAGGGTGAGCGCATTTTCATTCAGACCAACGCCATGCAGTCCCGGGTCTATCAAATCAATTACCTGGTTGGGCGGCGGCTGGGCAGCAGCGATTTGCGGGTGGCCTCTTCGGCGCTGGGGGGCTCAACGGGAGGAACGTCCGGCAGCTCGTCGTCGAGCACTTCTTCCAGCACGTCCGCAAGCCCGGCTTCCGGTACTGGCAGCAGTCCGACCGGTGCAGGTGGTGCAGCACGTGGCACTGGGGAAAGCAGCCGGATCAGCACCAACTCCGATGCCGATTTCTGGCGTGATCTGGAGAAGGCGCTGGACTCCATCGTGGGCAAGGAAGAGGG
>JAGOSV010000071.1 GCA_018062105.1 Sterolibacterium sp.
ATCCAGTAAGTTGTTGAAACCATGGATTCCCGCCTTCGCGGGAATGACGAAATCTGGACTTCTTCAGCGTTTCCCTAAACCTCCGATTGCACGTTTTTCCGTCGGCCTGACTGCGTTGCTCCTCCTTTCAGGCATCGGGCATGCAGCGTCGTCGCGTCTTGTCAGATCACCGGAAAAACGCACACTCGAAGGCTTCCAACTGCGGTTTCTAGGTTAAATCAAATCCGTTCGGGCTGAGCTTGTCGAAGCCCTTGCTATTACAGGAGATGCCCTTCGACAGGCTCAGGGCAAACGGAATAAATCAGTGTTTCCCCAGATCATGGACAATCAACGCGATGATGAGCCATGCACCCATGCACATGCACCTACGCCTGCCTGCGCAGGGTAATGCCCGTATAAGTCAGCCTGCCAGGCGGCATTCCACAACTTCTCCCCACCTTGTCCATAAACGCCCCTGCCGCTTACCGCTCGAACAGCGCGATCGACTCGACGTGTGAGGTCTGCGGGAACATGTTGGCGATCCCGGCACCGAGCAGCCGGTAGCTGCCTTCATGTACCAGAATGGCGGCATCGCGAGCCAGCGTTGCCGGGTTGCAAGACACATAAACGATGCGCCGCGGCGCATTTTCACCAGCCGCAGCCAAGGCCTTGCACAACTCGGCTGCCCCTTCGCGTGGCGGGTCGATCAGCATCTTGTCGAAATATCCCAGCGCCGCCAGACTTTCTGGTGTGGCCTCGAACAAGTTGGCCACCTGGAATTCACAACATGACGCCAGACCATTGGCAGCCGCATTGGCACGCGCACGCTCGACCAGTTCCTTGCTGCCTTCGATGCCGACAACCTGTGCGCCGCTACGGGCGATCGGCAAAGTGAAATTGCCCAGCCCGCAAAACAGATCGGCAATGCGCTCACCAGCCTGCGGCATCAGCAGTGCCAGGGCGCGGCGCACCAGAACGCGGTTGATGCCGTGGTTGACCTGGGTGAAATCGGTTGGCTGGAAGTGGTGCACGATACCGAATTCCGGCAGGGCATAGCGCAGCCCCGATACCGTTTCAGGATAAAACAGACGCACGCTGCCCGGCCCGGCGGGTTGCAGGTAGAAAACGACACCATGTGTCTCGGCAAAAGACCGCAAGGCCGCTTCATCCGCCGCCGTCAAAGACTCCAGGATGCGCAATACCAGCGCACATTGTGGCCGTCCGGCAAAGTCGCTGACAGCCACTTCGATCTGTGGCAGACGGTCGGGGATGGACAGGCCAGCCACCAATGCCCGCAGCGCGGGCAGCAGCGCCGAAACGAACGGCGGCAATACCGCACAGCTATCCATGTCGGCGACATAGCTGCTGCGTCGCTCATGGAAGCCGACCAGCACTCCCCCCTTCTTGGGGACGAGGCGCACCGACAAGCGAGCCCGATAACGGTAGCCCCAGAATGGCCCGTGGATGGCGGGATAAAGCGATTCGGGGCGTAGCCGTGCCAGATGCCATAAGGCATCTTCCAGCACCCGCTGCTTGACGGCCGTCTGGGCGACAGGATCGAGATGCTGCATGCTGCAACCACCACACACGCCGAAATGACGACAGTGCGGCGTGACCCGCTGGGCACTGGCCCGCAGGATGCGCGTGGCGGTAGCCTGCTCATAGCTGGGTTTGCGCCTGTAGCTTGAATACTCGACTTCCTCGCCCAGCAGCGCCCCTTCGATAAAGACTACCTTGCCGTCGACATGGGTGACACCGCGTCCGTCGTGGTCGAGCGATTCGATGATGGCAATAGGCATGATGAACTGGTGACCGGCGGTGCGAACGGCTGGGTTACTGATTGAAGGGGGTGAAATCGGGTTTGCGCTTTTCGAAGAAGGCGGCAAAAGCCTCCTTTGCCTCGGGCGACACCAGTCGCTGCTTGAACTGGCGCATTTCGCTTTGCAGGGTCTGCTCGACCAGCGACTGCTGGGCGTTTTTCAGCATCTGTTTGGTCAGCACCACTGAGGCTGCCGGCAAGGCCGCCAGCTTGCGCGCCTGCGCCAGAGCATGGGCCAGCACCTGATCATCGGGCAAAACCGCGTTGACCAGGCCAACTTCGCGTGCCTTGTCCGCATTGAAAGGCTCGCACAGCAGCAGCATTTCTGCCGCGCGGGCATGGCCGGCCAGGGCCGGCAGAAGCAAGCTGGAAGCAGCCTCCGGGCACAGACCCAGGCTGACGAAGGGCAACTGGAAGCGCGCGCTCTGGCCGGCATACACCAAATCACAATGCAGCAGCAGCGTCGTCCCAACCCCGACGGCCACACCAGTCACGGCAGCCATGAACGGTTTTTTGAGCGTGGCGAAAGTTTGCAGGAAATGGAACACCGGCGGAGGCGGGTCTTCCTGCAATGGCGGATTGGCCAGAAAATCCCCCAGATCATTACCTGCCGTAAATACGCCTGGCTGGCCATGGATCAGGATGACCCGCACCGACGGATCACGTTCTCCCGCCAACAGCGCCTCGGCCAGCGCCGCATACATGGCTGTCGTCAGGGCATTCTTCTTCTCCGGGCGACGGATTTCGACGCGCAAGACTCCGTCCGCAATGTCCGTGACGACCAGATCACTTGCTGCATTCGTTGCATTCATTGAGTATTCCTTGAGGGAAGAAAAAGGCAAGCACTTCAGCGCAGGGCATCCGCCCAGCAATTCGGGGTTTCAAACAGACGCACCCGCTCAAGCCGCAGATGATTGCCGTAGCGATCCTGATAGACCTGATCAAGACGCTCGAAGGCGACGATGGCCAGATTTTCTGCGGTCGGCACAACCTCCAGCACAACCGTCTTGTGCTGCGGCAGGCTGGCCAGAAAATCGGCCACGACCTTATCTTCGCGATACACCAGGAAAGCATGATCCCAGTCATCGACCAGATGCTGCCGGGCCAGGGATTTGACCTCGGAAAAATCCATTACCATGCCGTTAGCCGGGTTGCCGGCCGCACAAATGACGCCACCTGACAGGGTAATCTCGATGACATAGCGATGACCATGCAGATGGCGGCACTGGCTCTGGTGATCCGGAATACGATGTCCAGCATCAAATTCTAAACGTCGGGTAATCTGCATGAAGCGGCGCTCGCTGTAAAACTTCAGGCCCGCTGGCCAAAGTGGCGGAAATTATAATGCAGCCCAGCCCACCCCATCGATGTTGCTCCGTCCGCCTTCCATTCCATATCGCTCTTCGCCATCCTTCGCCGCCCCCATCATTCCCTTCATCCTGCCCCGCACCCATCTCATGCCCCTCCACGAGCCCGAACTGCCCGCAGGAAGCCAACTGAGCCACCTGGATCACCGCCGCGATATCGTCGGCATGACCTACGTTTATCCTGTCGTTTCACGGCGGGCAGGCGGGGTCTCGGTCGGCATCAACCTGAACCCGAACAACGCCTGCAACTGGCACTGCCTCTATTGCCAGGTACCCCAGCTCACGCGCGGCAGCGCCCCGCCCATCGACCTCCCCCTGCTCGAACAGGAACTGAAAGCCCTGCTGGAAGCACTGATCCACGGCGACTTCATGGCGAAGCACGTTCCGGACGGGCTGCGCCACATCCAGGACATCGCGCTCTCCGGCAACGGCGAGCCCACCAGCGCCCGTGAATTTCCAGAAGTGATCGAATGTGTGGCCCGGCTGCGCAACCAGTCCGGCCTGAACGCCCCGTTGCGCCTCATCACCAACGGCAGCCTGCTGCATCAACCACGGGTACAAGAAGGCATCGCCTGCCTGGGTCATCATCATGGCGAGGTATGGTTCAAACTGGATGCCGGAACGCGCCACGGCATGCAGCGGATCAACGGGGCAGATCTCGACCCGGCCGGCGTTATCGAACGGCTGAGTACCTGCGCCCGGCTGTGCGACACCTGGGTCCAGACCTGCTGCATCACCCTCGACGGACAAACACCCGACGCAACGGAAACCGACGCCTGGCTAGAAGTATTGCGCCAGGCCAGCCTTGCAGAAGCGGGAAACCACAACCCACAGGAAGCTGCCTCGCAGCACCGCCTCATTGGCGTCCACCTCTACGGACTGGCACGCCCATCCATGCAAGAAGACGCGCATCGCCTGGGTTCAGCCCCCCGGGCGTGGATGGAGGCACTGGCAGCACGGGTCAGGCAACTGGGGCTGAGCGTCCGCGTCAGCCCCTGATCTCCTGCCCCGGCTCAGGCCCAGACTTTTACTGCCTTATTTTTTGGCTTTGACCACGGAGGCGGCCGTACGCGCCAGCTTCTTGAGCGACTTGTACTGTTCCGGGTCATGCGCCTTGAGGTATTCGGCAATCTCGAAATCCTCGCGGCGCACCTTGCTGATGTCGATATTTTCGACATGCACCAAGTGCAACAACTGCTGTACCGGCCGCGGCATGTTACGGCCACTTTCATAACGCGAGCCACCGCTTTGGGTTACCCCCAGCCGGGACCAGAACTGCTGTTGGTTCAAGCCCATCTTGCGACGTATTTCGCGGGCATCAATTTTTTCAAGCGCTTTCATGTCACCTCCCTCAAGGTCAATAAGTCAATCAGTCAACACAACATCAACGTGCCAGGCAGCATGCAACAACGACCCAAAATCTATTACCTAAGTAATAGTACTGGCACTATAGACAATATTTTTTCAACATACAAGACTTATGTTGATGGCTTACGGCACAGGCATTTCCGGACACCTGCATCCGGCATGCACCAGGTTGCTGGCAGAAGCACCGCTCCACATCCCGACCATCGACATCGGCTATAATCCGCCGTTCAATCTGGAACGCTGGACAGCAAATGGCACTCATAGTTCAAAAATATGGTGGCACTTCGGTGGCCACTCCCGAGCGCATCAAGAATGTCGCCAGCCGCGTGGCCAAATGGAAGCAGGAAGGCCATCAACTGGTCATCGTGGTCTCGGCCATGAGCGGCGAAACAAATCGCCTGATCGACCTGGCCAAGGCCGTGCAACCCATTCCTGACCCGCGCGAATTCGATGTCGTCGTCTCCACCGGTGAACAAGTCACCATCGGCCTGCTGGCCATGGCACTCAAGAACATCGGCATTGCCGCCAAGTCCTACACCGGTGGCCAGGTCAAGATCCTGACGGACGACACCTACACCAAGGCGCGCATCCTCGATATCGAAGACCAAGCCATGCGCGCCGATCTCGATGCCGGCAAGGTCATCATCGTTGCCGGCTTCCAGGGCGTCGACAGCAGTGGTGCCATCACCACCCTGGGGCGCGGCGGCTCCGACACCACTGGCGTGGCGCTGGCCGCTGCCCTGAAGGCTGACGAATGCCAGATATATACCGATGTCGACGGCGTCTACACCACCGACCCGCGCATCGTCCCGGAGGCACGTCGTCTGGACGCCATCACCTTCGAGGAAATGCTGGAAATGGCCAGCCTTGGCTCCAAGGTATTGCAAATCCGCTCGGTCGAATTTGCCGGCAAATACAAGGTCAAGCTGCGCGTGCTGTCCAGTCTGGAAGAACTGGGCAAGGAAGGCCCCGGCACGCTGATCACTTTCGAGGAAAACAACGCCATGGAACAACCCATCATCTCCGGCATCGCCTTCAACCGCGACGAGGCCAAACTAACCGTCCTCGGCGTGCCCGACCGCCCCGGCATCGCCTATCAAATCCTCGGCTCCATCGCCGACGCCAACATCGATGTGGACATGATCATCCAGAACATCGGTCATGACGGCACCACCGACTTTTCCTTCACGGTCAATCGTGGCGAATACAACAAGGCACTGGCCATTCTCGAAAAGGTCAAGACCGACATCGGTGCCCGTGCCATCACTGGCGACAACAAGATATGCAAGGTCTCCGCCGTCGGCGTCGGCATGCGCTCCCATCCCGGTGTCGCCAGCAAGATGTTCAAGTGTCTGGCCGATGAAGGCATCAACCTGCAGATGATCTCGACCTCCGAAATCAAGATATCGGTCGTGCTCGACGAAAAATATCTGGAACTCGCCGTACGTGCGCTGCACCAGACCTTCGATCTCGATCAGACCACAACCCAGGCCTGACCCTGATCCCGACCCTGCCTCAATCCATACCTCCCGCACCAAACCGCACGCCCTCTGCCCGCGCCACCTAGCGGATGGCCAAAAGATGGGCACAAAGCGCCTGTTTCACGCTAGAATCCCCTCCCTGTTACAGGTGCCCTGAAGTCCGGAATTTCATCATTCCGGGCGACGGGGTGAAACGGGAAAGCGGTGCGTCTTGCGAAGCCTTGGGGCTTTCGCAGACCATTCCGCTGCTGCCCCCGCAACGGTAAGCAAGTGCGGGTGCGCCAAGATGCCACTGGGGACCATTGGAGCCATTGGAACCATTCCCCCGGGAAGGCGGCGCATCAAGACTTGCAAGCCCGGAGACCGGCCTGTGGCAATACACGAAAGAGCCACGGGGTCGTGGCGCTGGGCGGTCTGGCTTTCTGTCTTCCGGAATCTTGCTTCCCGCAACGGTTGCGCTGCCTTCCTGAAGATTTCCGGTCAATTTCCGGTCGATTTCCGACACTTCTGGCATTTCCTCCCCAGGTTTTTTCTTCTTTCCATGCCATTACGCCAGGCGGGGACGCCTGGCCAAGAGGATTGTCATGACACGCCGACTCACCCCTGCCGCAGCCCTGCTGCCCTTGCTGTACGCCGCCACACCGGCCTCTCTGTACGCTGCCCCCACACTGAACGATGTCGTGGTCACGGCCACCCGCCAGCCCACCAAAATTTCTGATGCCCTGATGGATGTCACCATCATCGACACCGCCGAAATCCGGCGTGCCGGGCCGATTACGACGGTCGGTGAGCTGCTCGGCCGCCAGCCCGGCATCGAATTCCGCCAGAGCGGTGCCGCCGGTGCCACCTCCAGCGTGTCCATCCGTGGCAGCAATACCAATCACGTCCTGCTACTGGTCGATGGCGCGCGGGTCGGCTCCATCACCAACGGCGCCCCGACCTGGGAAGCCCTGCCACTCGAACAGATCGAGCGTATCGAAATCATCCGCGGCCCAGCCTCTTCGCTGTACGGTGCCGATGCCATCGGCGGCGTCGTGCAGATTTTCACCCGCCGTGGCGAAAACGCAATGCGCCCCACCCTGGAAGCCGGGTATGGCACCGATGCCACCTCGGCGCTGTCCGCCGGGCTCTCCGGCAGCCACGATGCCTGGCGTTACGCCCTGCAGGTTTCCGACAAGCGCAGCGACGGCTTTTCCGCCATCAACAACCCGAAAAATGCCGCCTGGAATCCGGACCGCGACGGCTACCAGCTCAGCAGCAGCAGTGGCAGTCTCGCCTACGCCCTCAGTAAAGAGCACGAACTGGGGCTGAACTTCCTCTACTCCGACGGCTGGAACCGCTTCGACTCCGGCAGCCGCTTCAGCACCCCGCCGGCCGATGACTACAAGATGAAAGAAACCGTCAAGAGCCTGAGCCTCACCAGCCGCAACCAATGGACGGAACTCTGGTCGAGCACCCTGCGCGCCAGCCGCAGCACGGACGACAACCGCAATCTCGACAACGGCCGGCAGACTGCCCTCTTTCGCTCCATCCAGACGCAATACCAGTGGCAAAACGATCTGCGCCTGCCTGTCGGCACGGCTCTGCTAGGTATCGAACATCTCGAACAACGCATCGATTCCGACAACAACTACACCGCCGCCTCGCGCAGCATCAACTCGCTTCTGGCTGGCTGGGGCGGTCGCCTCGGTGCCCACAACCTCCAGCTGAATGTCCGGCAAGATGAAAACTCCCAGTTCGGTGACAAGACCACCGGTCTGGCCGCTTACGGCTACCAGTTCAGCAATGAATGGCGCGGCAACCTCTCCTGGGGTACAGCCTTCAAGGCACCCAGCTTCAACGACCTCTACTACCCGGCCGATGCCTGGGGCAATGTCAGCAACCCCAACCTGCGCCCGGAAACCGCCGAAAACCATGAGCTGGCCCTGCACTACGAAACCGCCCAGCACCACGTTTCGCTGACCGGCTACCGCAACAAGGTCAAGAACCTGATCCAGTGGGCTCCCATCGACCCCAGCTTTATCACCAGCAACGGCTACACGCCCAGCAACGTCGCCAGCGCCACACTCACCGGTGCTACGCTGGCCTATGCTGGCAAGCTGGCAGACTACACCCTGAGTGGCAGCATCGACTGGCAGAATCCCAAGGATGACAGCCTGGGCAAGACCCTGATCTATCGTGCCAAAAACACTGCCAAGCTCGCCCTCGAACACCGCGTGGGCGCCTTCGACCTGGGCGGAGAATGGCAGGCCACCAGCAAACGTTACACCAATACCGCCAACACCCAGCAACTCGGCGGCTACAGCCTGCTCAACCTGACGGCACGCTACCATCTCAACCAGGACTGGTCGATTTACGCTCGTGCCAACAACGTCTTCAACCGGAAATACACCCTGGTCAAGGACTTCGGCACACCAGAAGCCAACCTGTTCATCGGTGTACGCTACGCCCCCAGGTAACCCGCCTGCCCCCGGCACTGACCGTTCTTCCAGACTCAGAACGGTCAGTGCCCCCCACAACCTGCCCACCATTCCGACGCAACACGCCATGCCCACCCGTCGCCGTGCCCTGCTGGTGCTTGCCTTGCTGCTCCTGCTTAGCGTGGCCAGCCTGGTCATCGCCTTGGGCAGCGGCAGCCTGGACATCCCCCTGCGCGACACCCTCGCCATTCTGTCCGGCGCGGAACATCCCTCACGAAACATCCTGCTCGACCTGCGTCTGCCGCGTGCCCTGGCCGGCTTTGCCTGCGGCGGCCTGCTGGCCCTGGCTGGCGCGCTCATGCAGGTACTGCTGCGCAACCCACTGGCCGACCCTTATGTACTCGGCATCTCCGGTGGCGCCGGCATCGGTGCACTGCTGGCCATGCTGCTGGGATTGGCCGGCATCTTTATTCCGGCCCTGGCCTTCGTCGGTGCGCTAGCCGCCATGTTTCTCGTTTTTGGCCTGGCACGCGGCGACGGCAGCTGGACCCAAACCCGCCTGCTGCTGACTGGCGTGGTCATCAGCGCCGGCTGTGGCGCGGTGGTCGCCCTCATCCTGACCATCGCCCCCGAACAGAAAATTCAGGGCATGCTGTTCTGGCTGATGGGTGATCTGGCCCAAAGCAGCACGCCGCTGCCGGCCCTGATCCTACTGGCCCTCACCCTGCTGGCCACCCTGCCCCATGCCCGCGAGCTCAACCTGCTCACCCGTGGTGAACATCAAGCCCTCACCCTCGGTGTCCCCGTCCCCCGCCTGCGCCTCCTGATCTATCTCGTCGCCTCGCTGGCCACGGCCGGAGCCGTCACCGCCGCCGGCTCCATCGGCTTCATCGGCCTCATCGTGCCCCATCTCGTCCGCCTGGCCGTGGGCAGCAACATGGGCAACGACTACCGCCTGCTGCTGCCTGCCGTCGTCCTCGCCGGCGGCAGCCTGCTGACCCTGGCCGACACCCTGGCCCGCACCATCGTCGCCCCGATGCAACTGCCCGTCGGCGTACTCACGGCCCTGATCGGTGTGCCCGTCTTTCTCTACCTGCTCGGGCGCGGCCGGCCATGATCCTGCAAACCCACCAACTTTCCGTGCGTATCGGTCGGCACAAGGTCTGTCTGAACCTCAACCTGGATCTGGCTGCTGGCAACGTGCTGGGCATCCTCGGCCGCAATGGAGCCGGCAAATCGACCCTGCTGGCCACCCTCGCCGGCCTGCGCCCGGCCGACAGCGGCCAGATTCTGCTGGCAGGAAAATCCTATGCCGAGCACGACCCGTGCGCCGCTGCCCGGTTACGCGGCTGGCTGGGGCAACACCGTGACGATCCCTTCGCCAGCACCGTCCTCGAAACCGTCCTCGCCGGCCGCCATCCCCACCTCGGCCGCTGGGCCTGGGAGTCCGCGCAGGATCAGGACATCGCCCGGGCCGCGCTGGTCGAGCTTGGCCTGGCGGGAATGGAAGCGCGCGAAATCCACACCCTTTCCGGCGGCGAGCGCCAGCGGGTCGCTATCGCCACCCTCTTCGCCCAGGCTCCCGGGCTCTACCTGCTCGACGAACCGCTGACCCACCTCGACCTCAATCACCAGATCGCCCTACTCGAACGACTGGCCCGGCGCGCACGCGAAGAACAGACTGCCATCGCCATGGTGCTGCACGACCCCAGCCTGGCCCTGCGTATCTGCAGCCACGCTCTGCTCCTCTTTGGCGACAGCCGGCACACCATCGGCCCGGCACAGGACATCCTCAACGCCCAACAGCTCTCCAGCCTCTACGACCACCCTCTGCGGCGTATCGAAAACGTCTTCATTCCCGACTGAATCCCATGAGCCAGAACGAAAACATCAACAGCGAAAAAACCGGTAACGAAAAAACCACCCGGCATGTCGAACGCATGCAGCGCAAAAAAGCCCACATCGACGAAAAGATCGAAGCCAGCCGCCAGCAGCGCGGGCTGTTCCTGATCCACACCGGCAGCGGCAAGGGCAAATCCACCGCCGCCTTCGGCATCCTCGCCCGGGCCCTCGGCCACGGCATGAAAGCCGTCGTCATCCAGTTCATCAAAAGCCGCTCGGACACTGGCGAAGAAGCCTTCTTCCGCAATCATCCGGGAGTCGAATGGCAGGTCATGGGCGAAGGCTTCACCTGGGAAACCCAGGACGATACCCGCGATGCCGCCGCCGCCCGTGCAGCCTGGGCCATTGCCGAGCGCGCCCTGGCCAACCCGGAAGTCGACCTCGTCCTCCTCGATGAATTCACCTACGCCTTCAAATACCGCTGGCTGGAAACCGCACCTGTTCTGGCGACGATCGCCCGCCGCCCGACCATGCAGCACCTCATCATCACCGGCCGCGCCGCCCCACAGGAACTCATCGACGCCGCCGATACCGTGACCGAAATGAAACTCGTCAAACACGCCTTCCAGTCCGGTCTCCAGGCCATGCCGGGCATCGAATGGTAAGCCGGGCTGAACGATACCAGCCTCATCTGAAACTGCTGTCAGGCTGCCCCGCCCGACCGATCCGCACGGCACAAGGAAATCAACGATCCGCTGCCGGAACATCTCACCGGCCATGACGCGGAGCAGGCGCTCGACTTCAGCAGCAGGACTTCTACTGCCAATGCGGAACTTGCCAGGCAACTTGGTCGCTCAAGTCGACGGGGAAAAGGCGACACTTTTCTATGCGGCCGAAGGGGGCATCTGCCATACGAGAAGATGACGGCTTTCTTTGGTCTGGGAGGGATTGGCTGGAGTTCGGTTTGGGTTCAGAACAGTGACGGTGGCCAAATCGTCGAATCCACGGACTCAAGGCCAATGCGTTACTATCTGGATCAGAAAACGGACGCGGGTTCGGTTCCCGTTTCCACCGAGAGTGGACAAATGGTCGAAATGGTGGACTTTCGGCCAAAACAGGGGACACCTGCTCAGGCTACGGTGCGGAATCGAATCGTTCTCTGTCTTGCTCCCTGACCAACTCATACCAGCGCTTGGCCTGTGCGGGCGGTTCTGCCGGAACGTCGGCTTCTTCGACGACCGCAGCAGCAGCGCTGCCCGGCACGCTGTTGGCCATTTCCCAGCCAAGAATCGCCTGAAGCGAAAACCGCAGATTGCCACCCAGCATCAGGTGCGGGATCTGTTTGCGTTTGCGTTTGCGTTCGGCGCGATCCTGAAAGATGTGGATTGGTAGCGATGCTGCTTCAGCAATGTCCTTGGCCGTTAGGTAGCGGCTTCCCTGGGCATCGAACGCCTCGCCGACATCCTCTTCGGCAGGCTTGAATTCCCGATGGATGCCAAGCAGGGTCATCAGGTGCTGTGCACTGCGTCGCTCGAATTCGAGGATGTCGGCTTCGTGGTAGCAGACGTGGCGGAACAGCTTGTACCAGACCAGCCCGTTACCATCGAGCCGCCAGCGTCGCAAGGTTTTGAGGCTGATCTGCCAGCGCTCGGCGACGTGCTTTTCGGTCATCACGGGGTAGCGCATCTTTTTCTCCTGAACAGATGACCCCATGACAACGCTGTCCGCCGTAGAAGCCAAGCTCACTTGGCGCTGTCGTTGCCCTTGATGCCCGCCGCTTCCCGCCAGACCGACGTCAACGACATGAGTCGTGCTAGCCCCGGGTTGTCCTTGGCTGGTGCATCCAGCAACTCGTAAAACTGCCGAAATGTTTCGGCGTCTACGGTGAATAGCGTTTGACCCTGTGGATCTTTAGGCAGCGGGCAATCCAGATCGACTTCCACGCCCGCCGTCAGCGCCCGAAGGCGCGCCACAAGCTCCGCATCGATTGGGCGCAGAAGCTCAGGATGCTCGTCAATGTCTCGTGCGAGCACAGCCAGCATGGCTTCTTTCGGAGGGTTCACAGCACTGATTCCAATCCCTTGCGCTCAATCAGATTGAGGAGTTTCAGAGAGGGGCCACTCGGCTTTTTGTCGCCTACTTCCCACTTCTGCACTGCAGACAAACTGGTGTTGAGCACGGCGGCAAACACCGCCTGACTCAGGTGAGCCCGCTCGCGCAACGACTTGATCTGCTGCGGCTGCATCTCGTGGACGTCAAGATGGCACAGTGCATCGAACTCACCCATTCGTCTTTTGCTGATGAGCCCAGAGTCATGCAGCCCGCGTGCGGTTTCATGCATTTCATCCAGGATACGGCTTTTACGGTTGGTCGTTGCCATTGCACACCTCCACAATTTCGCCCGCTGCCAGAGCGGCGGCCAGTTGGCGGTCATCAAACCCAAGAAACTCCTTCGCCACCTCTTGCAGCATCTTCAGTTCATCCTTGTCGATATTGGCCCGCTCGTTTTTGCCAAATCCGTATAAGAAGAACCAGCGATCTGCCAGTTTTGTAGCCACGATGGTTCGCGCTCCACCGCGCTTGCCCTGCCCAGGCAGGGCAACACGCTTCTTCACCACATGGCCACCGAGGTCGGCGTCGTCAAGCCCCTGAACCATCTCGGACACGGCCTCACACAGAGCATCGTCTGTCAGGCCTGCCTTGCGCATCCAGCGGGTGAAGGTTCGGGTTCTAAAAACTCGCCTCATCGCGGAATCATACCACCAGGTGCAACAGATACCAAGTCACGCTCGCCGACTCGACGAGCAGTGAGCCATCATTGTGGTTCAAATTCGTCCGGGTTGATCAGCCCGAACAAACGCCCGAAGGTGTCATGAGACGGGATGCCGTTCTCAAGCCACAGATAGCCGCGCAGCCAGTCCAACTTCTCTTTCGCCCACAGTTCAATCTCGACGAAAGTATCGGCTCCCACCAGCACCGCATTGACCGCTACCACCAGCAGTTCGACCAGGTCGTGTTCAACCTTCCCCGACTGTCTCGGATCATCCTAGAAACCGCAGTTGGAAGCCTTCGAGTGTGCGTTTTTCCGGTGATCTGACAAGACGCGACGACGCTGCATGCCCGATGCCTGCAAGGAGGAGCAACGCAGTCAGGCCGACGGAAAAACG
>JAGOSV010000132.1 GCA_018062105.1 Sterolibacterium sp.
TGCAGCTGGGTGAAGCTGAGGATTTCGCCTTCCAGCTTCGATTCGATGGAATCCCATTCGGTCGACTGGCACTCGCCACACATCGGGCGCGGCGGATGGCGCAGCGTCTGGCAGCTCTTGCAACGCTGGATCAGCACCTTGCCCTTATCGACGGCTTCCCACCACCAGGCGTTGTCGTGGCCGCGCGGCGAAGCCAGGCGTGTCGGCACGGCTGGTGCGCTGTCGGCTTCGCTAGTGGCGGCAGCCGGGGCTTCATTGGGGATGAACTTGAGGCAGCGGAAGACCTGACGGCCGACTTCTTCACCCTTTTGGTCGGTGAAGGTCGTCGTCGTCTCGATGAAGTAGCCTACGCCGCGCTGTGTCGCCTTCTGCTCCGAGATGCTGGAAATGAGGGTGTGCGCGAAGACCTGATCGTCCGGGCGCAGATCGCGGAAATATTCGCTGTTGGTATTGGTGCCGAGCACGCCGGTAAAGCCATGGGCATCGAAAACGTTGTGCAGCTCACGCTGCAAGTCGACGGCCGGCTTCTGGCACATGGGATAGCCCTCCATGCTCCAAATCTGCAGCATGGTCGGCGGCGCGATGATGCCGCCTTTGGAGGATTTCTTTGCAAATGCCTCGTCGGTGTAGACCGGGTTTTCGTCGCCGGTCACTTCGGCCCAGTGACGGATCATGGCGCGATTGACATCATCCTTGCCACGCTTGGGTGCGCCAAGTTCCCGGCCGACATAGGCACGGATCTTTTCTTCAAACGCTTTGGTTTCTTCAGGAGTCATGGTTCATTTCCCGGGGGGTCAAAGAAGGGGCTCCGGACACAGGACAGCGGGGCAACAGATAACGGCGCATTCGCCAGGCACGCACACGGCCAGCCAGAGTGCGGTTGAATCTACGCGAAAGCCCCTGCCGGCTAATCGTCTGATTGGACGATACCTGCTGGAGCCAGGAACGTGAATCATGAGAATCACACAAGCCGATTCGTCCGTAATAAACTCCGGCAGTCTTTTTGCAGTGCCGTCACCGTTGCCCCGTCCCAAGATCAACCAGGAGACTCCATTGAAGAAATTTGCCAGCAAGCCTGCCTCACTGACCCTGACCCTCGCCATTGCCCAGCTGTTTGCCGCTCCGCTCGGCCACGCCCAGGTATTTCAGGGTGCAGCCATCGAGGAAGTCGTCGTCACCGCCCAGAAGCGCAAGGAAAACCTGCAGGACGTGCCAATTTCCATCAATGCCTTCGGCACCAAAGACCTCGAAAAAATGGGGGTTGTCACCCTGGCCGACCTCGGAGCCGAAGTTCCCGGCCTGAATCTGGCCCCCTATCCGGGCAGCAGTGAAGCCTTCTTCCCGACTTTCCGCGGCATCACCACCAATGCCCTGTTCGTCAGCGCCCCCAACCCGCTCGCCTTCCACGTCGACGGCGTCTATCGCTCGCAGCTGATCGGCCTGAACAATCCGGCCGGCGACCTCGAACGGGTCGAAGTACTGAAGGGGCCACAAGGCGTGCTCTCCGGCCGCAATGCCACCGGCGGTGCCGTCAATGTCTACACCGCCCGCCCAGAACTGGGGCTCGACCACATCGGCTTCAAGCAGCAATTCAGCCTGGCTAATCGCGGCCAGTTCCTGTCGCGCACCATCGTCAATCTGCCGGTCAAGGATGATCTGGCCGTCAAAATTTCCTACCTGCACCGCCAGAAGGACAACGATGGCGTGAGCAACACGGCACCCAACGGTGTGCAGTTCGGTGAGCTGAGCTCCGATGCCTGGCGCTTCGACGTGCGCTGGAAGCCAACCAAGGACCTGACCGTCGACTACGGCTACGACAACGCCAAGACCAAGAGCTACGACACCCCGCCGCAGTGCCTGGTGCCGGGCTATGAAGTCGCCTACCAGAGCCGCTCGCTGGCCGCCTATGGCTATGCCGTACCCGCTGCTGATCCGCGCTATCAGACCTTCGTTGCCGGCTGCTCGATGAACAAGCTCGATCGCCTCTATGTCCCTGGCCAGTTCGCCAAAAACCTGAACAAGACCGAAGGCCATACCCTGAATGTCACCTGGGAAGCCAGCCCGACCTTCACCCTGCGCTCCATCACCGGCTTCTCCAAGCTCGACACCAGCAACCACTACAACTACGGCGCCTATGCCGGTGCCGCCGATGCCCGCTCCGACAGCGGCCCCTTCACCCTGACTGGCGTCGGCGTACCGGGCGGCACCCTGCAACTGGGCAGCCCCATCGTACTCTACAACAAGGCCTGGTCGCAAGAGTTCCAGTTCCTCGGCGACCTGTCCAAGAGCCTGAAATACACCTCGGGGCTCTTCTACTCTTCCGAAGACGGCCATCAAAGCTCCGGCCCCAACATCGGCGCACTGATCCCCAACTACAACAACTATGGCACCGATATGCTGTATGTCGACCAGAAAGGGCTGACCTCCTCGAAGAGCACATCGTGGGCTGCCTTTGCCCAGGTCACCTGGACACCGGACATCCTCGACAACAAGCTGGACATCGTTCCGGGGCTGCGTTACACGCGTGACCATCGCACCGCCGTCGGCTACAACACCGGCTGGGCAACGGCTTACTCACTGCTGCCCAGTACCGGCACCTCCGTATTCGCCACCGATCTGCGCCCCATCACCGGCGCGGCACCGTTTACGAATGCGGCCGCCGACAAAACCTGGTCCAAGACCACGCCGGCCATCTCCTTCAACTACCACTGGCAAAAGGACTTGATGACCTACGTCAAGTACTCGACAGCCTACACCAGCGGCGGCTTTGACCCGATCGCCGGCCCGGGGAACGGTGCCGCTGCCTTTGCCAAGGGCTTCGATCCGGAAACCATCAAGTCCTTTGAACTGGGCATGAAGGGTGAGTTCCTCGAACGTCGCCTGCGTACCAATCTGGCCGTCTTCCAGAGCAAGTTCACCAACGAGCAGAAATCCACGGCCCAGCTGTCCCGGGGCTGGCAGACGGTCAACGTCGGCGGCTCGACCTACAACGGTCTGGAACTCGACGTGACGGCGGCCCTGACCGACAACCTGCGTCTGGGCGTGAGCTATGCCTACCTGCACCACAAGTATGACCAGTGGATCGACCCGAGAACAGGCCTGGACGTCACCGGCACCCGTGACCTGATCGTGCCGAAAAATGACTATGCGATCAATCTCGACTACCGCTTCCCGAACCTGCTGGGTCTGCCGGGTAAACTCGATGCCAACCTGAACTACACGCATCGTGACAGCACCACCACCCCGGTCGACCTGACCACCGCCCTCTACCCGGATCCGCGCACCCCGCTGACCACGCCGGCCTTCAGTATCTGGAATGCCCGCTTGGCGCTGTCGCAGATCAAGGCCGGGCCAAAGGATGAAGGGCGCGTCACTGTCGCCCTGTGGGTCAAGAACCTCACCAACAAGAAGTATCTGGTGATGGCCAACCCCGGCTGGATCTCCGACATGTCGGGTAACTGGGGTGAGCCGCGCAGCGTCGGCCTCGACCTGACCTACAAGTACTGATAGCACTGATCCAAACCAGGCGACCGGCTCG
>JAGOSV010000133.1 GCA_018062105.1 Sterolibacterium sp.
GGGCGTTTGCTACCCGCCGCTGTCACAGCAAATCACCCTGTCATGGCAGCCCGCCCCATCTCCCACGACTGCCGCCCCCGGCAATGTCGCCAGCCCGCCGCGCCCCCAGCCGGTATCGCCCCCCCCCTGGATGAGCCTGTCGCAGAGCGCACCCGATCCTGCCGCAGCCCCGGCAGACACACCCACGCACCAGGCCACGGACAGCACAACCCTATCCTCCGCACCTGCTGCTGCCCCTTCCCCTTCTGCGCAGGGATCGACGGACGAAACCTCGCGCATCGCCCGCCTGTTGCGTGATGCCAGCCTTGGCAGCAGCCTGCTGTTCTTCTTCGGTGCCGGGCTGGCCCTGGCTTTCACCCCCTGCATGTTCCCGATGATCCCCATCCTCTCCGGCCTCATCATCGGCCACGGCCACGACATCAGCAAGGCGCGTGCCTTCCTGCTGTCGACCGCCTACGTGCTCGGCATGTCGCTCTGCTATGCCGCGCTGGGGGTAGTAGCCGGGCTATCGGGCACCCTGGTTTCTTCAGCGCTGCAAAATACCTGGTTTCTCGGTGCCGGAGCCCTGGTTTTCATCGCCCTGGCACTCTCGATGTTCGGTGTCTACAAACTCCAGCTGCCCAGCTTCCTGCAAAGCCGGCTCAGCGAAGAAGCCAACCGCCAGCAAGGAGGAAGCCTGCACGGCGCCTGGCTGATGGGTGCCATCTCTGCCGCCATCGTCGGCCCCTGCGTCGCCGCACCGCTGGCCGGTGCCCTGCTGCACATCGCCAAAAGTGGCGATGCCCTGCTCGGCGGCAGCGCCCTGTTCATCATGGGTCTGGGCATGGGACTGCCGCTCATCGTGGCCGGTACCTCCGCCCGCCATCTGCTGCCGCGCCCCGGCCCGTGGATGACCGCCGTCAACCGTCTGTTTGGCGTGCTGCTGCTGGGGGTTGCCCTGTGGCTGGTTTCGCCGCTGCTGCATCCCAGCATACAAATGCTGGCCTGGGCCGCGCTGCTGATCTTCCCGGCTATCTACCTGCGTGCCCTCGACCCGCTGCCCCCCCGTGCCCACGACTGGCAACGCTTTGGCAAAGGGGTGGGTATCATGGCCCTGCTCACCGGTGCTGCCCTCCTGCTGGGCGTGCTCGGTGGCAGCCGCGACCCGCTGCAACCCCTGGCCTTCCTACGCGCCACCGCCCATGCCGAAACCAGTGCGCCGGTACGCTTCACCCGCATCAAGACGCTGGCTGAACTGGAATCACTGCGGCAAACCCCCGGCGCACCGATCCTGCTCGACTTCTACGCCGACTGGTGCATCTCCTGCAAAGAAATGGAGCGCCTGACCTTTGCCGATCCGGCCGTTGCCACGCAGATGAAACGCCTGCGTCTGCTGCAAGTCGACGTCACCGCAGACACAGCGGAGGATCGCGCACTGCTCAAACATTTCGACCTGTTCGGCCCACCTGCCCTGCTCTTTTTCGATGGCCACGGCAAACCCCTCGACGCCTTGCGTACCATCGGTTTCCAGCCGCCGGAGGCCTTTCTCAAAACCCTGCAAGCCATCCCGCAAACGACCCCATAAGCTGGCCCAACCTCGCCGGCGCAACCTTTTCCTTTCTCTCCTCACATCATGTTCACAGGCATCGTCGCCGCCATCGGCAACATCATCCATCTCCAGCCCCTCGATCAAGGCCTGCGCCTGACCATCGATGCCCCCGACCTCGACCTGAACGATGTCGCCCTGGGGGATTCGATCGCCCACAACGGCGTCTGCCTGACGGTCATCGAAATCGCCGGCAGCCGTTACAAGATCGACGTTTCCCGCGAGACGCTGAATTGCACCACCGGCCTCGATGCCCGCGGTGAAGTTAACCTGGAAAAAGCACTGCGCCTGGCCGACCGCCTCGGTGGTCATCTCGTCAGCGGCCACGTCGACGGCCTTGGCACCGTCATGACATTCGAGCCTGTCGGTGAATCCCACCTGCTGGTCATCCGCGCCCCGCAAGCCCTTGCGCGCTACATCGCCCGCAAGGGTTCGATTGCCGTCAATGGCGTCAGCCTGACCACCAACACCGTTCATGATGTCGGCACCAATATCGGCACCAGCACCGACACCGGCGACACCCGCAACGCCGGTACCGACTTCTCGATCAACCTGATCCCACACACCGTCACCGCCACCACCTTGCGCCACCTCAAGCCGGGCAGCCTGGTGAATCTGGAAGTCGACCTCATCGCCCGCTATTGCGAGCGGATGCTGTAACCACCGCCTGACCAACATCCCGGAATCATGATGGAAACCGTCGCAGTCATCGACTTCGAAACCACCGGCCTGTCACCCAATGATGGCGACCGCGCCACCGAAATCGCGGCGGTTTTGGTCAAGGACGGCCAGGTCATCGACCGCTACCAGAGCCTGATGAACGCCGGCGTGCGTATTCCGGCCTTCATCACGCAACTGACCGGCATCACCGACACCATGATCCGGCAAGCCCCACCGGCCGCCGAGGTGATGCGTGCAGTCTCCGATTTTGTCGGCGACCATCCACTGGTCGCCCACAATGCCTCGTTCGACAGCCGCTTCTGGGATGCCGAGCTCAAGCGCATCCAGCGCCGGCGTCCGCAGGAATTCGCCTGCTCCATGCTCGTGGCACGGCGACTGTTCCCGCAGGCACCGAGCCACAAGCTGGGCGGGCTCGTCGAATACGCCGGACTACCCGTGACCGGTCGCTACCACCGGGCACTGGCCGATGCCGAGATGGCCGCCCATCTGCTCATCCACATGGAACACGAGCTGCAACGGCGTTATCCGTGCTGCACGGTCTCGCACGAACTGCTGCGTCACCTCCAGAAAGCAAAAAAACATCAGCTGGACCAATGTGTGGCACGCCATCACCAGCAGCCGGCCTCGCTACCGAAGGCAATGCGGGATTAGCGATTAGAATACCTCCCCTCATCCTTCCCCCGGGCGCTGCGGCCCCGCGATCCATCATGAGCATCAGCCCCATCCAGGACATTGTTGCCGACATCCGCGCCGGCAAAATGGTGATCCTCGTCGACGAGGAAGACCGCGAAAACGAAGGCGATCTGGTGATTGCCGCCGAGCATGTCACCCCGGAAATCATCAACTTCATGGCGCGTTACGGCCGCGGGCTGATCTGCCTGACGCTGACCGAGGCACGCTGCCGCCAGCTCGGGCTGGCACAGATGGCTCGCGACAACCGCAGCCAGTTCTCCACCGCCTTCACTGTCTCCATCGAAGCCGCCGAAGGCGTTACCACCGGCATCTCGGCACACGACCGGGCCTGCACGGTGCAAGCAGCGGTGGCCAAGAACGCCAAAGCCACGGATATCGTCCAGCCCGGCCATATCTTCCCCATCATGGCCAAACCCGGCGGCGTGCTGGTACGCGCCGGCCATACCGAAGCCGGCTGTGATCTGGCACAGATTGCCGGCCTCGAACCCACCTCCGTCATCTGCGAAATCCTCAAGGACGA
>JAGOSV010000072.1:0-6628 GCA_018062105.1 Sterolibacterium sp.
GGCCTGAAGCGACGGCATTTCCTCGCTGCTGGCGGTAATGTCGATTTCAGCACGCAGGGGCTGGCCGAGGACGGAAAGTACCGTGAGCTTGCCCAGGCCGGCGGCATCGGCACGCGGCGGTGCCGCGGCCAGTGCCAGTGCCAGTGCGGCCGCGCCTACTTTCAGTCGAGTCTGGAATTTCATCGTGTCCACAGTGCCTCCCGCGGGAATAACGGTTCTTACGATGAAAATAACATCAAGAGGTTAGCAGCGCAAGCTAAACCTTACTCTCAGGTATGTCCAGAAATGGCGAGTGTCTGTTCCTAGTCAACCAGGATGCGCAGCATGCGGCGCAGTGGCTCGGCTGCCCCCCACAACAGCTGATCGCCGACGGTGAAAGCAGACAGGTATTCGTTACCCATGGACATCTTGCGCAGACGGCCGACGGGGGTGCTCAGGGTGCCGGTAACGGCCGTTGGCGTGAGTTCTTTTAGGGTGATTTCGCGCTGGTTGGGGATGACCTTGGCCCATTCGTTGCCGTTGGCCAGCAGTGCTTCGATCTCGGCCAGTGGCACGTCTTTTTTCAGCTTGATGGTCAGCGCCTGCGAATGGCAGCGCATGGCACCAATGCGCACACACAGGCCATCGACGGGAATGGGCTGTTGTTCGAGACCGAGAATCTTGTTGGTTTCAGCCGCCCCTTTCCATTCTTCGCGACTTTGGCCGTTGCCCATATCTTTGTCGATCCAGGGGATCAGCGAGCCGGCCAGCGGCACGCCGAAATTGGCCGTCGGGAAGCGTTCGTCGCGCAGGATGCCGGCGACTTCGCGGTCGATGTCGAGGATGGCCGAGGCCGGGTCTTTCAGCATGCCTTCAGCGACGCGGTGCGCTTCGCCCATCTGCTGCAGCAGCTCGCGCATGTTTTGTGCGCCGGCACCGGAGGCGGCCTGGTAGGTCATCGAGGTCAACCATTCGACCAGGCCCGCCTGGAACAGGCCGCCCAGCGCCATCAGCATCAGGCTGACGGTACAGTTGCCGCCGATGTAGTTCTTCACGCCCTGATCCAGTGCCCGGTCGATCACGCCACGGTTGACCGGATCGAGGATGATGATGGCATCGTCCTTCATGCGCAGTGTCGAGGCGGCATCGATCCAGTAGCCTTGCCAGCCGGCGGCACGCAGTTCGGGGAAGACTGCCGTGGTGTAATCGCCGCCCTGGCAGGAAATGATGATGTCCATGCTGGCCAGGGCGTCGATGTCCTTTGCATCCTTGAGCGAGGCGCTGCCCTGGCCGACATCGGGTGCGCTGCCGCCGACATTGGAGGTGGTGAAGAACAGGGGTTCGATCTGTGCGAAATCGTTTTCTTCACGCATGCGCTGCATCAGCACGGAACCTACCATGCCGCGCCAGCCGACCAGACCTACCTTCTTCATGTTCCTGCTCCCTTTTTTGTGTTGCCTGTGTTGTTCAGGCCAGAGGTGATGCTGATGGTTGATGAATTGCGAGTGTATCGGTGCTGCCGAGGTGTATTGCCGGGGAGTCAGTGTGCCACGCGCTGGATGGCCTCGCCGCCTTTTTCGATGTCCTTGCCGATGCCTTTGACGGTGTTGCAACCGGTCAGCAGAACATACAAGGCCAGGGTCAATGTCAGGAGGGTCGTGGGAGTGCGCATGGGGTGGGCTCCTTCCCGCCAGAGTGCACCGGAACCGGCCAGTTTCATCCATGCGGGCAGTAAAAAGTGGAGGCAGGATTATCGCACAGGCGTTTGTTCTGTTGGCAGGCCGCGCCTGGCGATCAGCAGGGCGGCGAGGGCGCATAGCGCACCCAGGCTGTAGGTTGCGCCGGCACCGATGAGTTCCCAGACCTGGCCACTCAGCAGCCCGCCGATCATGCCGCCGGCACCGAAGGAGATGCTGCCGTAGAGTGCCTGGGCACGGGTTTGCTCGCGGCTGGGGAACCATTGATGCAGCAGGGCGACCATGGCGGCATGAAAGGCACCGAAGGTCAGGCCGTGCAGCAATTGAGCCAGCAGCAGCAGGACGAGAGAGGCGGCACCCCAGCCGATTACCAGGAAGCGGAGTGCGGCTGCGGCGAAGGTGAGTAGCAGGATGTTTTTCAGGGTGTATCGCCGCAGCAGGCCAGGCATCCACATGAAGGCCAGGATTTCAGCAATGACACCCAGCGACCAGAGGGCGCCGATCAGTGTTTTGGAGTAGTCGTGAGCGACCAGGTGGATGGAATAGAACACATACAGCGGCCCGTGTGCGGCGGCCATCAGGAAGCTGGCCCACAGCAGTGGCAGCAGATGAGGGCGGCGTAGCATGGCACGCAGCGAGACTGTGGCTGGAGCGTTCTGGGTGTTCTGGGCGCTCTGGGCGGCGGCAGTGGTCGGGGAAAGCAGGGAGGGCGGCCGGATGGGCTGCGGTTGAGCGGGCAAGCCCAGGGTGCAGGCAAACAGCAGGAGGAGCATGCCGAGGGAAACCCACAACAGGCTGGCCAGTGGCTGGACATCGAGCAGCGCACCGATGCCTTGAACGGCAATGACGAAACCGATCGAACCCCAGACGCGGATGCGGCCGTATTGCCCGATCTGGCCGGTGAGCTGGTTGAGGGTCAGTGCTTCGATCAGCGGCAGGGCGGCACTCCAGAAGAAGGCCAGCAAGGCCAGCACGATGAAGGTGGTGGAAAAATCGTGGCTGAAGAACAGGGCGCCAAAGCTCGCCACACAGAGCGCGGTGGTGGTGCGCACGATAGGCGTCGGGCAGCCACGGCGCTCGGCCAGGCTGCTCCACAGGTTGGGGGCGGCCAGCCGCATGACCTGCATCAGCGACAGCAGCAGGCTGATGTCCCAGGCACTGTAGCCTTGTGCTTGCAGATACACGCCGAAATACGGCATGTAGGCACCGATGAAGGCGAAATACCAGAAGTACCAGGCGGCCAGCCGCCCGTGGGGGTGCGAGAGCTTGTTCAGCACACCGGGCACATTCGGAGTCAGCCGTGCGGGCTGGCCGGAATCTGCGGCGTCGGGCAGCGCACATCGCCACACTGGGCGCGATGACGTAGGGCATGGTCGATCAGCACCAGGGCCAGCATGGCTTCGGCGATGGGGGTGGCGCGGATGCCGACGCAGGGGTCGTGACGGCCGTGGGTGACGACTTCGATGGGTGCGCCGTTGAGGTCGATCGAGCGGCGCGGCAGGCGGATGCTGGAGGTGGGCTTGATGGCCAGGTTGATGAGGATGTCCTGGCCGGTGGAGATGCCGCCGACGATGCCGCCTGCATGATTGGAGAGGAAGCCCTGGGGGGTCAGTTCGTCGCCGTGTTCGCTGCCTTTTTGTGTCACCGAGGCAAAGCCGGCACCGATCTCGACGCCCTTGACGGCATTGATGCTCATCATTGCCGCAGCCAGATCGGCATCGAGCCGGCCATACACGGGTTCTCCCCAGCCGACGGGGACACCACGTGCCCGGACATGCAGTTGGGCACCGATGGAATCGCCGGATTTGCGCAGGTCATCCATGGCTTGTTCGAGCCGGGGCAGGAGGGTGGTATCGGCGGCGAAGAAAGGGTTGTCATGGACGGCCGACCAGTCATTGATCGGAATGTCGATATCGCCCAGCCGGGTCATGCAGCCCTGGATGGTGATGCCGTAGCGGGTGGCCAGCCACTTTTTGGCAATCGCTCCGGCGGCTACGCGCACGGCGGTTTCACGAGCCGAGGAGCGGCCGCCGCCTCGGTAGTCGCGGATGCCGTATTTCTGCCAGTAGGCATAATCGGCGTGGCCCGGACGGAAGGACTGGGCGATGTTGCCGTAGTCCTTGCTGCGCTGATCCTGGTTGCGGATCAGCAGGGCAATGGGGGTGCCGGTGGTCTGGCCTTCGAAGACACCGGAGAGGATTTCCACTTCGTCCGGTTCGCGCCGCTGGGTGACATGGCGCGAGGTGCCGGGCTTGCGCCGGTCGAGTTCGCTCTGGAGATCGGCAGCGCTCAGTGGCAGCCCCGGCGGGCAGCCATCAACCACGCAGCCGATAGCCGGGCCGTGGGATTCGCCAAATGAGGTGACGCGAAACAGGGTGCCTAGGGTGTTGCCGGACATGGCGTGGCCTTGTATGGGGAGGATGGTTGGGTGGATGCGTGTGGCGGCGTGTGGCGGAAACGGGAGATTTTATCAGCAGGGGCGGCGTGTCTCGGGGTGGCTCGATCCGGCATCATTCGACGAGGAGTTCTTGGTGCTGGCCAATGGCGGGCAGGGTACTGGCGGTGAAGTGGGTTTTTTGCCAGGTCATGACATCCAGACGGGACAGTGCGCCGGGGGCGAAGCGGTATTCGATGCGGGTGGGCGCACCCTGGGGCGAGACGGCCAGCACTTCGATATCGACATCGGGCCGGTGCACGGGTTCACCGACGGCAAAGCGCCAGGGGACGGGGCGCAGGGTGATGAAGGGGTGATCGTCCTGGGTTTTCAGGTGCAGCACGTTTTCTGCCGGACGCTCCAGCCGGTAGCGTCCTTCGCCTTCGGTCAGGGCCAGGATACGGGTGATGGCGGGTGGCGGACGGCTGGGTTGTTGCCCGAGGGACAGCGCCCGATCCTTGAGGATGGGGAAGGTGATGTCGATCCAGTGATTCTTGGTGGCCAGAATCAGCAGGCGGCGTTCGCTCGGGCCGGCATTGGGGAGTTGCACGGTTTGCGTGTCCCATTGCTGATTCATGAAGTTGAAGCCGGCGATGCTGACCAGGTAGAACAGCGGACTTAGCCACAGATGCAGCAGCAGCATCAGGCCGACAAAGAAGCGGCTGCCGCGACGCATGGTGGAATTGTCAGGATGGTCACGATAGTGCTGGATGAACAGGGCTAGCAGGCCGCTGGCTCCGAAGCCGACATACCAGAGCACCCGGCTGACCATGCTGACACCGCAGATGGGCAGGACGGCAATGAGCATGCCGAGGGTGAAGAAGCGGGCTTCGGCCGAACGGCGCAGCAGAGGCCAGAAGAACCAGGCCAGCAGAGCCAGCAGGCTGAGGGCGTAGAGCAGGCCGGGCAGCAGGGCGTGTGCCCGCAGGGTCGGGCTTTCCAGGGCGCTGAAGACTTCGGCTGGCAGCAGGGTGAACTGGCTGACGAGATAGGCCGGGGCGCGGAAGGCAACTTCTTGCAGGAAAAACAGCGGATCGCGCCCCGGGTCGGTGTAAAAGCCGGGGCCGTCGGTGCCATAGCCGGCATGGTGCCACCAGGTGAGATAGCCCAGACCGATCAGGCCGTAAGGCAGCAGACGTAGCAGGCGTTTGAACCAGGTGTCCCGGGTCAGGAAGACTTCATGCGCCAACAGGTAGCCGCTGATGGCCAGAGCGGATTCGCCGCTGCTCAGGCCCAGGGCAAAGAGGGCGGCGGCCAGGATGCGCCAGGCCCCCGAATTGTCTGCGGCACCTTGGCGATGGCACAGCAGGCACAGCAGGGCCGCGCTCATGCTGATGAGGACGTTGCGGTTGCACAGCCAGACGACGGCGCCGGCGTGATAACCATCGATGGCGAAGAAAAGTGTCGCCAGGCCAGCGGCCCAGGCAACGGGCAGGACGGCGCGATAGGCCAGGCCGGCGATCAGTGCCAGAACGGCGTACCACAGCGCGGAATGGAGGTGCATCAGGGCGAAGTTATCTGGCCAGAGGGCATAGTCGAGGTGCAGGAAAACCTCGGCCAGTGGGCGAAAGAAATTGGTCTTGGTGGCTTCGTGAGTCCACCAGGGCAGGACACCGGACTGGATTAGCTGGTCGGTGAAGGGGTCGCCGTAGCGAAAGGTCTGGAAGATGTTGCTGGTGTCGCCGCTCAGCAGCTTGATGCGTTGCTCGAAGTCGTCGAGGAACAGACCGCTGCTCATCATCGGCAGGGACAGCAGCAAGGCCAGTGCGGCGGAGATGAAGATGATGCGGCGTTGTTCCAGGAAGGCAGCGTGGGCGATGCGGGCAGGGAGCAGGGGCAGGGACATGGTGTGTGGGGGGGCCGTTCAACGGCGGGTCAGGGTACGCACGGTGTCGGCCCAGTGGGCGGGGTCCGGACAGCGGTTGTGGGTCAGGCTGACGCTGTCGGCGATACCGGCCAGGCGGGCGGTGAGTTTGCCGGCAATTTCGTGGCGTTCGCCGACCACGGCGATTTCATCGAGTATCGTATCGTCGATGAGCGTACTCATGTCCTCCCAGCGGCCGGCTTTCGACAGCCGGTTGAGCTCGGCGTGCAGGTCTTCCCAGCCGTGGGCAGCCAGGGTCGGCAGATAGGCCGGGGTCGAGCCGTAGAAGGCGAGTTGCTTTCTGGCGGCCAATTTGGCGGTGGCTAGCCCTTCCTCGGTATCTGCCGTGACGGTCAGGGTGGCGCACATTACTTCGATGTCGCTGCGTTGCCGGCCGGTACGCGCCAGCCCTTCGTGCAGGGCGGGCAGGGTGTGGGTCAGCAGTGAGTGGCGGGTGTTGAAGGGGTGGGCGATGAAGCCGTCGGATACTTCGCCGGCGATGGCGGTCATCTTCGGGCCGAAGCCGCCGGTGAAGATGGGCGGCGGGCCGTAGGGATTGGGGCCGGGGTTGAAGGCCGGGATCATCAGGGTGTGACGGTAGAAGCGGCCTTCGAAATCGAGCGGCGCATGCCCTTCCCAGCAGTTCCAGATGGC
>JAGOSV010000072.1:6728-13075 GCA_018062105.1 Sterolibacterium sp.
CGGTGAAGATGGGCGGCGGGCCGTAGGGATTGGGGCCGGGGTTGAAGGCCGGGATCATCAGGGTGTGACGGTAGAAGCGGCCTTCGAAATCGAGCGGCGCATGCCCTTCCCAGCAGTTCCAGATGGCCTTGATGGCCAGGACGATCTCGCGCATGCGTTCGGCCGGATGCGACCAGACGCTGCTGAAGCGCTTTTCGATGTGTGGCCGGACTTGTGAGCCCAGCCCCAGCACGAAGCGGCCAGCGCTGAGAGATTGCAGGTCATAACCGAGATGGGCGAGATTCATCGGGTTGCGTGCGAAGGCGATGGCGATGGCCGTTCCCAGGCGCAGCGTCCGGGTGTGTTCGGCGGCCACCGCCAGGGTCACGAAAGGATCGTGCTTGGCCTCGAACGAGAAGGCACCGTCGTAGCCGATGTCTTCGAGGGTCTTGTAGAGGGTGCGGGCGGCACGCGGATCTTCCAGCGGGGCGGTGGTGTAGACGTTCATGTGTGGCCGGCGAATGGCGGAATGGCGAATGGTGGATGGTGGATGGTGGATGGGGCATTTTATGGCACGATGGCCTGGTCGATATAATCGGCCGCTAGGGAGTTGTCAGCAGGGCAACTCCGGTGACGGGAGAAACATCATGCGGTTCGGAATGGCGGGATGGATCATGGTTGCTTCGCTGGCGGCCTCGTCGTGTGCCAGCCTTTCTCCGGCGGAGCGGGCGGCCCGGATGCAGCAGGAAGTCGAGGAAATGATCCAGGTGTATGGCCCGGCCTGTGAAAAACTCGGCTATCAGGCGGACAGCGATCCGTGGCGTGCCTGCATCCTCAAGCTGGATCATGATCAGTCCGAGCGGTTTCGTGCCCGCATGAATGCGACGATGACGGATTGCTGGGGGCACCGTGGCTTCTTTCATTACACCTCGTTTTGAAGGGCATGGACATGTCTTTGATCGATCACAGCGCGGTGCTGGCGCAGGCCCAGGCCTGCCAGCAGAATGGTCAGCTGGCGCAGGCGGTACAGTTGTTGAAAGGTATTTTGCAGCAGGAGCCCGAGCAGGCGGAGGCGCTGTATCAGCTGGGGGTGCTGGCGCACGAGCTGGAGCAGACGGAGCAGGCACTGGAGTACCTGGGCCGGGCGGTACGCAGTGCGCCGGAGAATTTCCAGTATCAGGCCAGCCTGGGGGTGGTGCGTTACCGTCAGGGGGACCTGGCCGTGGCGCGGCAGAGCTTCGAGCAGGCGTTGGCCTTGCCGGCAGATGCGGCGCAGGCGCAGACGCATACACATACGCAGGCCAGGGCTCAGGTGCATCATGATCTGGCGGTGGTGTTGACGAAGCAGGGCGAGGTGGCGGCGGCAATCGAGCATTACCGCACGGCCGACCATTTGCAGCCGGGGCAGGCGGACGTTAGCCGGAGTCTGGGAGTACTACTATATGGTCAAGGGCAGGTGGATGCGGCCATCGAATGCTATGAACGGGCATTGCAGGCAAATCCGGAATATGCCGAGGTTTATTTCTTTCTGGCGACGGCGCTGGACAGGAAGGGCGATATCCAGGGCGCCATCCATCGGCATTTGCAGGCGATTTCGTGCAAGCCAGATTATTACGATGCGAACAACGATCTCGGGGTGCTGCTGGCCGATCAGGGGCTCTATACGGAGGCACGCAAGGCTTATGAACGGGCGCTGGCAGCACGGCCGGACAGTGCGGCGACTTATCTGAACCTAGGCAACCTGTTCGTTTATGGCCTAGGGTCGGCCACCGAGGCGGTCTCCTGTTATCGTCAGGCCATGCTGCATGCCGGTGAAGTGGCCGGGATTTATTCCAATTATCTGTTCTCGCTGCAATACCTGCCGGAGATACCGGCAGACGAGCTGTTTGCAGAGTATCGGGCTTATGCCGAGCGTTTCGAGACCCACTGGATTCCTCATTGGCCACAGCATGAACGCGACGCTCAGCGTGACCGTAATCCTGCGCGGCGGTTGCGCATTGGCTATGTTTCGGCGGACTTTTGTCGTCATGTGGTGGCCGCATTTATCGAGCCGATCCTAGTACACCATGACAAGGCGGCGGTAGAAGTCTTTTGTTATGACAATCTCGGGCTGCAGGATGATGTTACTGCACGTCTGAGAGTGCTGGCGGATCACTGGCGGCCGTGCCGGCACTTGACGGATGACCAGTTGGTCGATGATATCCGGCAGGACGGTATCGACATTCTGATCGACTTGTCAGGGCACTCCCTGCATAACCGGCTACCGGTCTTTGCCCGCAAGCCGGCACCCATCCAGGCGACCTGGATCGGCACGGCGGCGACGACCGGGCTGACGGCGATGGATTACCGCATCACCGATTTCGAGCTCGATCCGCCCGGCCAGACTGAGTGCTATCACAGTGAGCAGCTGATGCGTCTGCCGGATCAGGCTGTTTATCGACCCGAGCCAGGCTGCCCTGAGGTGAATGCCTTGCCGGCACAGAGAGGTGGTGGGTTTACCTTTGCCTCGCTGAATGCCACGCTCAAGATCAATGTGGCTGTGATTGATCTGTGGAGCCGCATCCTGCAGACGGTGCCAGGTTCTCGGTTGATGCTGGGTTATGCCGAGTCCACCGAGGTGCGGGCGCGGCTGACGGAGCGATTTGTCCGTAATGGTGTAGCAGAAGAGCGTCTGCTGTTTCAGCCCAAGCTGAAAATGGCGGACTATCTGGCCTTGCATCACCAGATTGATCTGGCGCTGGATACTTTCCCCTACAACGGCGGCTCGACAACGCTGCATGCCCTGTGGATGGGTGTGCCTGTACTGACCTTGCAGGGTGAATGGCCGAATGCGCGTGCTGGGGCTTCCCTGATGACGCAGATGGGTTTGCCGGAATTCATTGCCCAGGATGCCGAAGATTATGTGCGGCGTGCCGTGGCCTTCAGCCAGGATCTGCCGGGGTTGGTGCAGATACGGCAATCATTACGGGCACGGCTGGCGGCACGCCATGTCGATGCGGCGACCATCACGCGCAATATCGAAACAGCGTATCGGCAGATGTGGCAGCGCTGGCTTCAGTCGCCGTCACAAAAATCTGTCGAAGTGGTGCCGGAGGGTGTTATGGCCGCAGCCGGGGCATTGACCGGCCGGCCGGCGCAGGCGGGCTGGCAGGCAGTGTTGCAGGATGCTTGGCGTCTCGAGGCACCTTCAGGTCTGCCTAGTTCATCCGGATATTCTCAAGGAGGCAAGGTGTCCAATTTCGATCACAGCGCGGTGCTGGCGCAGGCTCAGGCCTGCCAGCAGAATGGTCAGCTGGCGCAGGCGGTGCAGTTGTTGAAAGGTATTTTGCAGCAGGAGCCCGAGCAGGCGGAGGCGCTGTATCAGCTGGGGGTGCTGGCGCACGAGCTGGAGCAGACGGAGCAGGCACTGGAGTACCTGAGTCGGGCGGTGCGCAGTGCGCCGGAGAATTTCCAGTATCAGGCCAGCCTGGGGGTGGTGCGTTACCGTCAGGGGGACCTGGCCGGGGCGCGGCAGAGCTTTGAGCAGGCATTGCATCTGTGTCCGGAGGTGGCGCAATGTCATCATGATCTGGCGGTGGTGTTGACGAAGCAGGGCGAGGTGGCGGCGGCAGTCGAACATTACCGCACGGCCGACCGCCTGCAGCCGGGGCAGGCGGATACCTGTCGTAATCTGGGGGTGCTGCTGGAGGGTCAGGGGCAGCGGGATGAGGCCATCGAATGCTTTCAACGGGCATTGGTCGCGAATCCGCAGTATGCCGAGGTGCATTATTTCCTGGCTGTGGCACTGGGCAAGCAGGGGGAGCGGCTGGCTGCCATCCGTAGCCATCTGCGTGCCATTGCATGCAAGCCAGATTATTCCGAAGCGAATAATGATCTGGGTGTGCTGCTGGTCGAGCAGGGCATGCCCGAGGATGCCCGCAAGGCTTTTGAACGGGCACTGGCAGCGCAGCCGGACAATGCAGCGGCGTATCTGAATCTGGGTAATCTGTACCGCAGCCAGGGGGCGCTCAGGCAGGCTGTAGAACACTATTGCCATGCGCTGACGTACAAGACGGATTACGTTGCAGCCTATCAGAAGCTGGCAATTACGCTCATGTCGATGGGCGAACTCGAACAGGGGCTGGATTTTTACCGTCAGGCATTGGCGCATGCGCCGGGTGATGCGGGGGCTTTTTCCAGCTACCTTTTTTCACTGCAATATCTTCCTGGCGTTTCTGCTGAGGCCTTGTTTGCGGAACATCGAGCTTATGCCGAGCGCTTCGAGACGCCATGGAAAGCAGGCTGGCCAGCGCATGCCCGAGATCATGACCGAAACCGGGATCCCGAGCGGCGACTGCGGATCGGTTATGTTTCGGCGGATTTCCGTGATCATGTGGTGTCGGTGTTCATCGAGCCGATCCTGGCCGGGCATGATGCCTCGGCGTTCGAGATATTCTGTTACTACAACTTTGCACAGCAGGATCAGACCACCGAGCGATTGCAGGCGCTGGTGGCGCATTGGCGCTCTTGTGTGGAGATGACGGATGATCAGCTGGTCGACTGTATCCGGCAGGATGGCATCGACATCCTGATCGATCTTTCCGGGCATACGGCGGATAACCGGCTGCCGGTCTTTGCCCGCAAGCCGGCACCCATCCAGGCGACCTGGATTGGCACGGCAGCGACGACCGGGCTGACGGCGATGGATTACCGCATCACCGATTTCGAGCTCGACCCACCCGGCCAGACTGAGTGCTATCACAGTGAGCAGCTGATGCGTCTGCCGGCGCAGGCCGCCTACCGGCCCGAGCCGGGTTGCCCTGAGGTGAATGCCTTGCCGGCACAGAGATGCGGTGGGTTTACCTTTGCTTCGCTGAATGCCACGCTCAAGATCAATGCAGCCGTGATAGACCTGTGGAGCCGCATCCTGCAGGCGGTGCCAGGTTCGCGGCTGATGCTGGGCAATGCCGAGTCTGCTGAAGTTCGGGCGTGGCTGACGGAGGGGTTTGCCCGCAATGGCGTGGCGATTGAACGGCTGTTTTTTCAGCCCAAGCTGAAAATGCTGGAGTATCTGGCCTTGCACCATCAGATCGATCTGGCACTCGACCCTTTCCCTTATAACGGGGCTTCGACCACGCTGCATGCCTTGTGGATGGGGGTGCCGGTGCTGACCTTGCAGGGGGCATGGCCGAATGCCCGGCTGGGTGCCTCCCTGATGACGCAGGTGGATTTGCCGGAATTCATTGCCCGGGATGCTGAAGATTATGTGCGGCGTGCCGTGGCCTTCAGCCAGGATCTGCCGGGGTTGGTGCAGATACGGCAATCATTGCGGGCACGGCTGGCGGTACGCAATACGGATGCGGCGGCCATTACCCGCAATATCGAGGCGGCCTACCGGCAGATGTGGCGGACGTGGTGTGCGTCGGCAACGCCGTCCTGAGAACAGGCCAGCGGTTGCGCTTGGCGGGTGTGGCGGGTGATACCAGTTTCAGTCGGCGAAGAAGCTCTTGACCTTGTCCAGCCAGGACTGGGCACGCGGGTTGTGCTTGCTGGAGTCTTCCTGGCTGATGGTGTCGAATTCACGCAGCAGCTCTTTCTGACGGTCGGTCAGATGTACCGGCGTTTCGATGACGACGTGGCACAGCAGATCGCCGTGACTGGCACTGCGTACACCCTTGATGCCCTTGCCGCGTAGCCGGAAGACCTTGCCGGTTTGCGTTTCGGCCGGAATCTTCAGGCGGGCAGCACCGTCGAGCGTGGGAATCTCGATTTCGCCCCCGAGTGCAGCGGCCGTGAAACTGATCGGCATTTCGCAATGCAGGTCGTCATGGTCGCGCTGAAACACCCCGTGGGGCTTGATGTGGATCTGCACATATAGATCTCCCGGCGGGCCGCCATTGGTGCCGTGTTCGCCTTCACCGGAGAGACGAATACGGTCGCCCTCGTCGATGCCGGCCGGAATCTTGACCGACAGGGTTTTGTGTTTCTTGACCCGTCCTGCGCCATGACAGGCTGCGCAGGGATCGGCAACGTAACGCCCGGTGCCGTGACATTTCGGGCAGGTTTGCTGGATCGAGAAGAAGCCTTGCTGCATGCGTACCTGGCCGTGGCCACCGCAGGTCGGGCAGGGCTTGGGCTCCGTTCCTTTCTTGGCACCCGTGCCGTGACAACCTTCACATTCATCCATGGTCGGGATGCGGATGCGCGTCTCGGTGCCGCGTGCGGCATCTTCCAGTGTGATTTCCAGGTTGTAACGCAGATCGGCGCCGCGATAGACGTTGGAGCGGCCACCGCCGCCACCACCGCGGCCGCCACCAAAGATGTCGCTGAAGATGTCGGAGAAGTCACCAAACCCCCCGCCCATGCCCCCCTGCCCGCCGCCCATGCCC
>JAGOSV010000134.1 GCA_018062105.1 Sterolibacterium sp.
GTCCTCTTCAACCTGCTGGCCGACCTGCTGTACCGCCTTGCCGACCCACGGGTGCAACTGAAATGAGCAACACCCCGGCCATATCCGCCAACCCATCCCACTCCGCCAGCCTGTGGCAACTGGCCTGGCGACGCCTGCGTGCCGACCGCCTGGCCATGCTGTCACTGACCATTGTCATCGCCTTCCTGCTACTGACCCTGGCCTCGGCCAGCGGCTGGCTGGCAGCCGACTGGTCCCGTGAAGCAGGCATCAGCTACGCCCCCCCCAGCTTCCTCACCCCATCATCCACCACCGCAGCCACCACCGCAGCCACCCTGCCCGAGCCAGCGGCAACACCGCGCAGCCCCCCGCCGGCAAATCCGCTCGACCCGCTGGCCGACGACATCGCAGCCATCAATGCCGAGCGCGGCCTCCATGCCACGCCAGCCCCCTTCGACGACGAAGGCATCATCGACCCGCTGGCCACGGAACTCCAGGAAATCCGTGCCGCCCAGGGCACGGGAAATACAGCTACGGCAGCCACAACCGCCGACGACAGCGCCTCCGCCCGCCGCGCCACCCTGCCCTTCGGTGGCGACAAGTGGGGGCGCGATGTGCTGCAAAAAACCCTCAAGGGCACGGAAACCTCCATCATCGTCGGCCTCATGGCCGCCCTCATCGCCACCGCCATCGGCACCCTGCTGGGTGCGCTGGCCGGCTACTACGGACGCTGGGTCGATGATCTCCTCAACTGGTTCTACAGCATCTTCACCTCACTGCCCTACCTGCTGCTGATTCTCGCCGTGGCGGCCGTCGTGCCACGCGGCAAGGGGCTCACCAGCATTGTCCTGATCCTCAGCCTCACCGGCTGGACCGGCGTCTTCCGCCAGATGCGTGCCGAATACCTCAAACACAAATCCCGCGAATATGTCCGCGCCGCCGACGCCCTGGGGGCTTCCCATGCCCGCATGATGTTCCTGCACATCTTTCCCAACGTCAGCCATGTCGCCCTGGTGCAACTCTCCTTGCTGGCCGTCGGCTTCATCAAATCGGAAGTCATCCTCTCCTTCCTCGGCTTCGGTGTACCCGTCGATGCCGTCTCCTGGGGCAGCATGCTGAACGAAGCCCAAAACGAGCTCATCCTCGGCAAATGGTGGCAACTGGCCGCCGCCACCAGCGCCATGGCCCTGCTCATCACCGCCTTCTCACTCTTCACCGATGCCCTGCGCGACGCACTCGACCCCCGGCTGAAATGACCACGCCCCAGCCCCCCCTTCTGTCCGTCTGTGACCTCACCGTTGGCTTTCGCCCGGCACGTCATCGCCCACCCGTTCCGGCCGTCCAGGGCGTTTCCTTCGACATCGCCGAGCATTCCACCGTCGCCCTGGTGGGCGAATCCGGCAGCGGCAAATCCGTCACCTCGCTGGCCATCCTCGGCCTGCTGCCCACGGAAAACGCCGTCGTCGCCCCGCACAGCCGCATCCTCTACGGCCGCGGAAACGACAGCAGCAACCGCAACCTTCTGGAGCTTCCTGCAGCCACCCTGCGCCAACTGCGCGGCAAAGAACTCTCGATGATCTTCCAGGAGCCGATGAGCTCGCTCAACCCGGTCTTCACCGTCGGCGAACAGATCGCCGAAGTCCTGCGCCTGCATCTGGGACTATCGCGCCGCCAGGCACGCAGCCGCAGCATCGAACTGCTGCACGAAGTCGGCATCCCCGAGCCAGCGCGCCGTGTCGATGACTACCCCTTCCAGCTTTCCGGCGGCCAGCAGCAGCGCGTCATGATTGCCATGGCCATCGCCTGTCAGCCGAAACTGCTGATCGCCGACGAACCCACCACCGCCCTCGATGTCACCATCCAGCGGCAGATTCTCGACCTGCTGGCCGAGCTGCAATCCCGCCATCGCATGTCGCTCCTGTTCATCACCCACGACCTGGCCGTCGTCGGCGACATCGCCGATGAAGTCATCGTCATGCGCCATGGCCAGATCCGAGAACAAGGCCAAAAACAGACCCTCTTCAGCCAGCCCCGGGACGCCTACACCCGCGCCCTGCTGGCCTGCCGCCCACCGGCACGGGAACGCCCGCAGCGGCTGGCCGTCATCGAAGACTTCCTGCACGACCACCCAACCGCCCGCCCGGCAACGACACCACCACGCCAGCGCGGCATCCGCAGCACCGATCAGCCCCTGCTCGAAGCCCGGGGGCTAGGCAAGAGTTTCTTTCAGCGCGAAGGCTTCTTCGGCCAGCGCGAATTCAAGGCCGTAGATAACGCCTCCTTCCGCCTGTACCGCGGCAAGACGCTCGGCGTAGTGGGCGAATCCGGCTCGGGCAAGACCACCGTCGGGCTCACCCTGATGCGTCTGCACCCGGCCACCACCGGCCGCGTACTGTTCGAAGGCCAGGACATCCTGACCCTCTCACGCGCTGCCTTCCAGCCCTACAAACGCCGCCTCCAGATTGTCTTCCAGAATCCCTACGCCTCGCTCAACCCGCGCTTCACCATCGGCCAGATCCTCGAAGAGCCCCTGCTCATCCACAACCTCGCCCCCGATGCCCCGGCACGCGCCCGCACCATCACCCGTCTGCTCGACCGCGTCGGCCTGCCTGCCGATGCCCTGCAACGCTACCCACACGAATTTTCCGGCGGCCAGCGGCAACGCATCGCCATTGCCCGCTGCCTGACGATACAGCCCGACGTGCTGATCTGCGACGAATCCGTCTCCGCCCTCGACGTCTCGGTGCAAGCCCAGGTGCTCAATCTCCTGCAAGACCTGCAGGACGAACTCGGCCTCGCCTATCTCTTCATCTCGCACGACCTCGGTGTCGTGCGCTACATGTCCGACGAAGTCATCGTCATGCACCAGGGCAAGATCGTCGAGCAAGGCAATGCCGACGACCTCTACGACCAGCCGCAGCACCCCTACACCCAAAAACTGCTCGCCGCCATGCCCGGCCAGCAGCCGCCATCCGCCCCCGCTGATCCTTCACCGATCATTCGCTGATCCGCCCGCCAAATCGCAGCCATGCCGCGCAGCCATGCCGGAAAAATATCCGGCAAGCTTGCCAGAGCAGACACCGTTCAAACTTTTGGCATAATCCACCGACCGAAGCATCCTTGGTTCAACGACAGCCCGCCCGTTCCGATGATGGGCAATGCCGCTGCTCCCGCCACTATCTCACGCCCCCTGTTCAGCGCCCTGCCCACCGCCATGCAAAAACAACACCACTACGAGCTTCAATTCCTCACCCCCGCCTTCCTTGGCAATGCCAGCCAGCAGGCACAGTGGCGCACCCCACCCATCAAGGCGCTGCTGCGGCAGTGGTGGCGGATGGCCGTAGCAAAGGAGCTCGGCTACGACGTAGCCAGATTGCGCCAGCGCGAAGCCGCACTGTTCGGTGTAGCGGCGGATGATGGCGATTCCCGAAAAAGTGCCATCCGCATCCGGCTGGGGCACTG
>JAGOSV010000073.1 GCA_018062105.1 Sterolibacterium sp.
TTACAATCGCCACTGGCGTCTCGAAAAACTGGGCTTCATGTCACCCCTCGAAGCCCGTCAGGCCTATGCCATGCGAAAGGCAGCCTGAGTTGCAAAAGCGTGTCCAATTAATTGGGGGCGGTACACGCCGCGCTCGTTGGCGTCGACGTAGGCGTAGAAATCATCATCAGTTCCTATCAAATGAAACAGGAAATTGGTAAGGACGATGTTGTTGTCAAGCCGAAGCACGCAAAAGCCCATGCTGCAAATCTGGCCGTCAAATTATTCCCCTCCATTGGAGGGGTGGCAGGCGAAGCCTGACGGGGTGGTGTTTCTTCCGCCAACAAACCACCCCGCCCTTCGGGCACCCTCCAGAGGAGGGGAATTCGTAACTGAGGAGCGCGTCGGCGGTAGTACTGGTACTGCCGCCGACGCGCCTCCAGCTCCGCCTCCAGCTTGGTGAAAGTGTCCAGCACCTTCTGCTGGTTGGCGTCGGTCAGCTTGTTTTGTTGCCGCTGCACACGAACTCGGCACTGGCGTCGATGAACAGGTCGGGCGGCAGCTGGATGACGGTATCGACGTAGTTGTTCATGTCCGAACCTTCCATCAATCAGAGTCTTGAAACTGGTCGCCATCGTCGGAAACCAGACCGCAGGCTGACCACGACCAGCGACAGGGCGGCGCGGTTCCTCGGAGTGGCGAATGCTAACAGTGCGGCACGTCATGGTCGGACTGGGTCGGACTGTCTGGCAGATATGGAAATGAATGGCAGTCTATCAGGCTGACATACAGGGCTTAACATTCTGGAGGATCACGGCTGGATCACTGTTCGCAATGCGTTCATCGTGTGCCAGAAGATACCGGGCAGTCTCGCAGTCTCGCCAGGTGCGGGCTGCTGAGGCTCACCCGCAACAACCCAACAGCGCCGCTGCTGCCCGGGGGTGGGACGGGAAGTAAAAATGTACGTAGGAGGCTGTCATCTGCCCGATCCGGTAGATCGCTTCGCCACGCTCGTCGCTGCCGGCGCGGCGGGCGTGGCGCCAGGGCGGCAGGGCGGTCTGGCTGGTCGAGTAGTGGAAGGTGTGACCATGCAGGCAGCCTTCCGGCAAATCGGCCACCTGCATACCGAGCGCCGACAGACGCGCCTGCATCACGCTTTGCCCCGGCAGCAGACCGGCCATGCGGTGCGCCGTCCCTTGTTTGTCGACCAAGGTTTCAAACAGGCTCATCATGCCGCCACATTCCGCCAGCAACGGTTTGCCTGCGGCAACATGGTGCTGCAAGGCCTGCCACAAGTCCTGCCGGGTACTGAGGGTGGCGGCATGCAGCTCGGGATAGCCGCCAGGCAGCCAGGCGGCATCACAGGCGGGCAGGGCATCGCCTGCCAGCGGCGAGAAAAAGCAGAGTTCCGCGCCGAGGGCGGTCAGCAGTTCCAGATTGGCCGGGTAAATGAAGCCATAGGCGGCATCACGGGCGATGGCGATGCGGCGACCGGCCAGCAGGGGCGGGCATTCCGGCGGCTCGGCCGGTAGCAGCTCGACGGCTGGCGGCAGATGGCTGGCGGCTGTCCGTTCGATCTCGTCGGCCAGGGTGTCCAGCAGGGACATCAGGTTGGCAATCTCGGCGGCTGGCACGATTCCGAGATGTCGCTCGGGCAGTGTGGCGGCACTGCGCGGCAGGGCACCAAACCAGGCCATGCCCGGCGGCAGGCTCTGCCGCAGCATGTCGGCGTGACGCGCACTGCCGACCCGGTTGGCCAGCACGCCGGCAAAGGGCAGGCCGGGGCGGTAGCTGGCCAGACCATGCGCCACGGCACCAAAGGTCTGTGCCATGGCACGGGCATCGATCAGAGCCAGCACCGGCAGGTTGAAGCGACAGGCCAGATCGGCGGCCGAGGGCTGGCCGTCATACAGTCCCATCACCCCTTCGACCAGGATCAGGTCGGAGTCCTGCGCGGCCTGTGCCAGCCGCCAGCGGGCATCCGCCTCGCCGCACATGCCCAGATCGAGGTTGTGACAGGGACGGCTACTGGCCAGGGCATGAATCTGCGGGTCGAGAAAATCCGGCCCGCACTTGAATACCGTGACCCGCCGTCCTTGTCGGGCATGCAGACGGGCCAGCGCCGCCGTGACCGTGGTTTTACCCTGACCGGAGGCCGGGGCGGCAATGAGCAGGGCAGGGCAGGTGGGCATGGCAAGGGCGAAGGAAGAACAGGAAAGGGCAGGGCGCAAATTCTAGGCGGCCGGACCCGGATGACGGTAGCTCCGGTGTTTCCGCTTCGGCCAGAGACGATGCATGGGTGCGCTGTTAGTCCGTGTGGACGATGAATCCCGGAGGCCTTACCGGATACTCTGACAGTTGATTGTTAATGAAATTTTGCCATTTTGCGGGGGCTTCCCGCGACTCTGGCGAAGCCACTGTCCTAGGAGTGCGTCATGAAAACATTGAAGTCCGGTAGCCGTCTGAAAAGCGCGGTTTGCGATACCGAAGTGATGGTCACCAAGGCCGCTGCCGATGCCATCGAGCTTACCTGCGGTGGCGCTGAAATGATCGAAATGTCGGCCGCCAAGAGCGGCGCTGCCCCCGATGCGGCGCACGCTGCCGGCACGCTGGTGGGCAAGCGTTACACCGATGAAGGCGAACGCTTCGAGCTGCTGTGCACCAAGGGGGGCAAGGGCAATCTGGCCATTGGTGGCACTGCCCTGCAAGTCAAGCAGGCCAAGGCTCTGCCGTCGTCTGACTGAGCTTTCAAGAATCACCGAGCGAGGATTGTTTCATGAATCTGGCCATGGCCCTGGAGATGTCGGCGGAATGTTTCCCCGACCGCGTTGCCGTCAGCTCCGACGGTAAAAACATGACCTACGGCGAGCTGCTGGCCGCCGCCAAACGCGCTGCTGCCGAAATCAAGGCCTCCGGCGTCAAATACGTCGGCCTGCTCGACATCAGCAGCCTGGCCGTGCCGGTGGCGGTGTTTGCTTCGGCCTTCGCCGGCGTGCCCTATGTGCCACTCAACTACCGTCTGACCAAGCCGGAACTGGAGGAGCTGCTGGAGCGCATCGCACCGGCCTATCTGGTCACCGACACGCCGGCCATCAGCCCGCTGACCGTCCCGGCGGGCATCCAGGTCGTGCTGCGCGAAGACTTCTTCAAGCTCGCCCGCTCGGCCGGCCCGCAAGCCGAAGCAGCACCCGGTGAGCCGTCGGATGTGGCCATCCAGCTGTTTACCAGCGGCACCACCGGCAAGCCCAAGGCGGCCGTGTTGCGCCATGAAAACCTGATGTCCTACATCCTCGGTACGGTCGATTTTGGTGCGGCGGACGAAACCGATGCCGTGCTGGTGGCCGTGCCGCCGTACCATATCGCCGGCATCTCGGCGGTGCTGAGCTCCACCTATGCTTGCCGGCGCATGGTGCAACTGCCGAATTTCGATGCCCGGGGCTGGCTGCAACTGTGCCGCGATGAAAAGATCAGCAATGCCTTCGTCGTGCCGACGATGTTCTCGCGCGTCATCGACTACCTGACGGAAACCGGCGAGGCGGCAAACCTGCCGAACCTGCGCGCCATCGCCTACGGTGGCGGCAAGATGCCGCTGTCGGTGATCGAACGGGCGATGAAGCTCCTGCCCAATGTCGATTACACCAATGCCTATGGCCTGACCGAAACCAGCTCGACGATCTGCCTGCTGACGCCGGATGATCATCGCAGCGGCGCCGCCGGGACAGCGCCGGAAGTCAGGAAGCGTCTGACCTCGGTCGGCAAGCCCATCGGCTCGATCGAACTCATCATCCGCGACGACGAAGGCCGGCCGCTGGGGCCGAACCAGGCCGGCGACATTTTTGTGCGCGGTGGTCAGGTGGCCGGTGAATACCTGGGTCTGGGCAGCATGCTCGACAAGGATGGCTGGTTCCCGACGCGCGACCGCGGCTATGTCGACAGCTATGGCTATGTCTACCTCGAAGGCCGTGCCGATGATGTCATCGTGCGCGGCGGCGAAAACATCTCACCGGGTGAAATCGAGGATGTGCTGCTCGAACATCCGGCCGTCTCCGACATCGCCGTGGTGGCCATCCCCGACGAGCAGTGGGGCGAGAACGTCGGTGCTGCCATCGTCCTCAAGGAAAACGCTCAGGCCAGCGTCGAAGAACTGCAGGAATGGGTCAAGGCACGCCTGCGCTCCTCGCGCGTGCCGGCCAAAATCCTGTTCAAGGATCAGCTGCCCTACAACGAAATGGGCAAGGTGCTGCGCCGCCTGGTGAAAAAGGACTTTGCTTGATCCTTCAGGGGCGCATCCACAGGGGCACATTGACACGTCCCTGAAAGTTTGGTGTGTTTCCTTTCCTTAGCGCTTAACGCTTGGTGCGTGCGGCGCGGCGGCGCCAGGGCTTGGTAATGAATGGTTGAACCTAGAAACCGCGGTTGACCGCTGATTTCCAGTATGAAGTCCTTGTTTTTCTAAACATTTTGGCTCTGATTGGCCCTCACCTTTTGGGTGAGAACGCTAAGGAAACGCTGAAGAAGTCCAGATTTCGTCATTCCCGCGAAGGCGGGAATCCATGGTTTCAACAACTTACTGGATTCCCGCCTTCGCGGGAATGACTTGATCAGTGTTTCCCTAACTTTCATGATGCGGGAAGCAGCACCCCGCATCATGAAAAGCCCGCCCCCCTTCGCCCCCCTCTCGGGGGGTTCCAAACGGGCTCGCTGTGCTCGCAAACCGAAGGGGCGCTGTCGATCCACTCGGGCAGCGGTTTGCGCCTTCGGCGCGTGCCGCGCGCCCTTGGGGCGGCCCGGCGGGCGCGCTGTATTTTCACGTTAAACCTCCGATTGCACGTTTTTCCGTCGGCCTGACGGCGTTTCCTCCTTGCAGGCATCGGGCATGCAACGTCGTCGCGTCTTGTCAGACCACCGGAAAAACGTACACTCGAAGGCTTCCAACTGCGGTTTCTAGATTGAACGGGGGTCAGTTCTCCACCGGGTGTTTGGACACGGTGCTGATGGCATCGCCAAACCCTCTCAGCCACCAGTCCAGCATTGCGCTGTCGATCACCGTGGCGGTGATCTCCAGGGTGTCTGCGTCGATTTCGGTGGCCTGCTGATCGGTTGACAGGGGCGTTTCCAGCAGGTGCAAGCCGGCTTCACGCCGGACGCGGAAGGACAGACGTATCTTTTTTCCTTCTCCGAAGCCGAAGCGCCCGTCGCTGTCATATTTTTCGAGGCTGAAATTCTTGGGGCGGTCGAAGGTCAGGGTCGAGATCGTGGCGGACAGGATGCGGTGCAGCGCCAGGTTTCTTTCGTTGTCGTAGCCCTGGTAGCGACATACGAGGTAGAGACGCGGGCCTTGCTGGACAAGACCGAAGGGCATGACCCGTACGGTGCTCCGTTTTCCGGCAGAGTTCCGGTAGTCGAGTTCAAGCCAGCAGTTTTTGTACAGGGCTTCACTGACGGCTTCAAAGACACCTTGGGCAATCTTGGGGGGCAACAGGGGCTGGTTGGTGGCCACGACCCGGATCTTGCCGGGCCATTCTCGTTCCAGCCGGGCGTTGCTGCCCGAGTTGAGCTTGCTCCGGGCCTGGCTGAAGAAGGGCTGCATGGATCCCATCAGCCGGGTGGGCAGGAGGTTTTTCAGATGCTCTTCCGCCAGCAGCAGGAGCAGTGATTCCTGGGGGGTGAGGCTGGGGATGGTCAGTCCCTGGGCTTTGTCGAGCCAGCGATAGCCGAAGGGTTTGTTGCGTTCGTCCCGATCGATCGGGAAATGCTCGCAGAGCATGTCCAGCTGCCGCTGGATGGTGCGCAGATCGCGGTCGATGCCGGCATCCTTGATCTGCCGGTGCAACTCGTTGGCAGTCACCCGGCGGTTGCGTGGGATGCGGTTCAGCAGCTGGATGGTGAGGAGGGTCGTTTCGAGGGTATCGGGGCGTTTGGCCATTTCAGTCTTTCAGGGAAGTCCTGATACAGGCATCGGGTACGCCACAGTCTAGCAACTGCCCTCTGCTTCCGCATGGGGACTGGGTGGATACCGCTGCGCCCCCGGGAGAGGGGGCACCATGACTCAACGGCACCATGACTCAACGGCTCAGAGGAATCCGATGGTGGCCTTGCCGCCTTCCTTGATGGCGCACTCTGCCTCGAGGGCGGACAGCAGCAGATCGGGAGAGGTGATGGGGTGGAAACGGTGCCGGCGTATCACGGCGGCAAAATCGCCCGGGGTTAGCTGTCGCAGGCGCATGGTTCGATCCAGCAGCTCCGGTTGGGGGGAGGGCAGTTGCAGCTGCTTGCAGTAGCGACGTACCAGTTCCCAGGCTTGCTCGGAGCGCAGGAAGTCGAATTTCACCTTGAGATCGAAGCGTCGCAGGGAGGCTTGATCCAGACCGTCCATCAGGTTGGTCGAGGCAATGAAGATGCCGGGAAATGATTCCATCTGGGTGAGCATTTCATTGACCTCGCTGACTTCCCAGCCGTGCTGGGCTGTGCGGCGATCCTGCAGGAAACTGTCTACCTCGTCGATGAGCAGCAGGGCACCGTCCTGTTCCGCCTCGTGGAAGGCTCGGGCGATGTTTTTCTCGGTGTCGCCGACCCATTTGGAGATCAGGTCGGAGGCACGCTTGATCGACAGCGGCATGTCAAGTTTTCCGGCCAGCCAGCGGCCATAGGCCGTTTTGCCCGTGCCCGGCGGGCCATACAGGCAGAGTCGACCACTGCGTGTGCCCAGCAGCCCGGTCGCCACATTGCCCAGGTCGATATCGGCGTGGATGAAGCGCGGGTCGTAAATGTCCGGTAGCCGGGTTGGGTCGTTCCTGGTGATGGTGCGGTGCCCCTGGGCTACCAGGGTGTTGCTGATCAGCCGCTCAAAGGCAGGTGCGCAGGCTTGCGGGTCCAGGGCTTCACGGATCGCGCGTATGACGGAACCGGCCTTGGTCACCACGGCGGGCGCCAGCGTTTCCGCTTCGGCGATCCGTGAAATGCTGGCGGCATCGAGCAGGTCGCCGCAGGTTTCCTGCAGGATTCGTTCGCGCTGTTTTTTCGGTGGTACGGGCAGTTCGAATACCATGTCGAAGCGGCGGATGAAGGCCGGATCCAGGCCGTGGATGGCGTTGGACAGCCACAGCGTCGGAACCGGATTTTCTTCCAGCATCCGATTGATCCACGCCTTGCGCACCTGGGCGGTGCTCTTGCGGCCATAGAAGCTATCGCCGTCGTTGAATACGTCTTCAACTTCGTCGAAGGTAATGAGTGCCTGACGCCGGGTAAAAAAACTCTGGGCAGCGCGGAAGGCCCGCAGCCGCCGTTCGCCGTTGACGGGATCACCGTCGTTATCTTCGCTGGCCACTTCAAACAGCTCGCACCCCAGCTTGCTGGCCAGGGCACGCACCAGCTGGGTTTTGCCTGTTCCCGGTGCGCCATGCAGGAAGATGTTGACGCCGGCCCGTCGTGTGGCGGTGGCATGGCTCAGGTAGGGGTGCAGGATGTCCAGGGAAGGACGGATGTGGCCGTAGTCGGCCAGATCGAGCTGCGCCGGGGGGGCGGCGGTTACCGTGCCTCGCAGCAAGTCGATTGGGTCGGCTTCGGCGGAGGCCATCAGGTCGGAAAATTCTCCCGAGAGCATGTCCAGCTTGCCACGCAGTGTGCTGGTGCCGCTACGGTCCATCGAGACCAGGCCGGAGCGTACCAGGATGCCCTGGGCATTCAGCGAGGCGCGGATGTCTGATTCGGGCAGGTTCAGGATCACTGAAAGGGCATGGAAAACCTTGGTCGAGGACAGTTGTCCGAGCCAGTCGGCGGCATCATCCAGGAGACGCTCGTTGTGTATGGATACGGCAAATTCCAGGATGCGGCAGTCGGTGGCATTCAGGCCGACCAGACGAGATAGCTGCCCGACATTGTGGCGCAGGCAGGCCCCGGGCAATACCTTGGCTTGCTGCCGTTCTGCCTTCAGGTGCAGCGAGCGCATTTCCGACAGTGCTGCCTTCATGTTGAAATCCTCGGGGCTTGGGTCGATCCATGCGCCCAGGCCGATCACGTCTGCGATGCGGTCGCAGTTGAAGCCGTGCGGCCGCAGGAATTCGCGATGTCCGCCCAGACAGACGAGGATGCGCAGAATCCAGAGCAGGACGATGGGATCGGGGGCCGTGCTGTGGCGGGTGTAGCGTGAATAGCGTTGAGCCATGATGGGTTCTCCGTGTTGGACGAAAACCATTTTCCAGATGTTTGCGACAATACGTGTCGTATCTGGAATGTCATTTAAATGCTGTTGCCGGCTTGCGGGCATGTTGGTCATCCTGCGCCCCGGATGAACGGAGCGCAGGACCACGAAGAATCATGGGACGGAACCGGACGGCCAGCGGGCCACGGCAGCACCGCTGCGCCTGGCCTTATAATCGTTCCACTTTTCTCCATCGGGCTACCCATGAAAACACTGATTTGCGGCTCTCTGGCTTATGACACAATCATGGTATTTCCGGATTGTTTCAAGAATCACATCCTGGCCGAAAAGATTCACATGCTGAATGTCGCCTTTCTGGTGCCAGACATGCGCCGCGAGTTCGGTGGCTGTGCGGGCAACATCGCCTATAACCTGCGTTTGCTGGGCGGAGCACCACTCATCATGGCGACCGTCGGCGAGGACAAGGCACTTTACCTGTACCGCCTCAAGCAGCTTGGCATCGAGACCACACATGTACGCGAGGTGCCCGACAGCTTTACGGCGCAGGCTTTCATCACCACCGATCTGGAGGATAACCAGATCACTGCCTTTCATCCGGGGGCGATGAATCAGTCGCACCTGAATCAGGTGTCCGATGCCCGGGAGGTGGCGCTGGGCATCGTTTCGCCGGATGGTCGTGAGGGGATGCAGCAGCACGCCCGTGGCTTTCATGCCGCAGGCATTCCCTTTGTTTTCGACCCCGGCCAGGGCTTGCCGATGTTTAATGGTGCAGAGCTGCTCGATTTGCTGAAACTTGCCGACTATTGCACGGTCAACGACTACGAGGCCGAGCTGCTGGTCAATCGTACCGGTCAGTCGCTCGAGGCGCTGTCGGCGCTGGTTCGTGCCTTGATCGTGACGCGCGGCGCGGAGGGCTCGGAAATCTATACGGCGGGAAGCGTGTTGCGGATTCCGCCGGTTCAGGCCACACAGATCGTTGATCCGACCGGCTGTGGTGATGCCTACCGCGCAGGTTTGCTGTATGGTCTGACGCAGGGCTGGGCGTGGGAAAAGACCGGTCGCCTGGCTTCGTTGATGGGAGCGATCAAGATTGCCCATCGGGGCGGGCAGAATCACAAACTGACGCGCGAAGAGGTGGCGCAGCAGTATCGTGCCGCTTTTGGCAGTGAACTTTGGTAAGGAGACATCTATGAACTTGAGTAATCTGCGCGGGCTGTCCCGCGGGCTTGTGGTGATGGCGGCTGTCCTGCTGGCCGGCTGTGCCGGCAGCTTGTCTGGCAGCAGTTACGCCCCGGCTCAGGCACAGCGTGAAATGACGGTGCGCATGGGAGTCGTCGATAGTGTGCGTCATGTCGCCATTTCTGGCACCAATAGCGGCACGGGCGGTCTGGCCGGTACGGCCATCGGCGGTATTGCCGGCAGCAATATCGGCGGCGGCAATCGTGGCTCGGCCGTGGGCGCCATTCTGGGTGCCGTGGGCGGTGCCTTGGCCGGTCATGCCATCGAGGAGGCCGCGACCAAGAAAAACGGTCTGGAAATTACCGTGCGCTTTGACAACGGCAACATGAGCGCCATCACCCAGGAGGGGGATGAAGTGTTCAACGTTGGTGACCGTGTGCGGGTGCTGTCTGGTGGCGGCGTGACGCGCGTGTCTCACTGACGCCGGACTGAGCGACACCAACCCGGTACCTGGAAGAGGCTGCGATCTTCCAGCCGGACGGCGCTGAGCTGTCGTCCCCACAGGCAGCCGGTATCCAGGGCCAGCAGATTGCTGGTCATGCGCAGTCCAAGGGCGGACCAGTGACCGGTGACCAGGGTGTGATCGGCGCTCTTTCGGCCTGGGGCGTCGAACCACGGCAGATGCCCCGGCGGTGCTTCGGCGCTTTCCCCCTTGCTGCGAAACTCCATGACCCCTTGCGGGGTGCAGAAGCGTAGCCGGGTCATGGCATTGACGATGACCCGCAGCCGCGGCCAGCCTTGCAGATCCTCGTGCCAGGCGGCGGGCTCGCTGCCCCAGAGGTGCGCAAGGAATGCGTGGTATTCCTCTTCTCCGGCACGCAGGGCGGCCTCTACCTCCGCTGCCAGCGTTGCCGCCTGGGGAACCGTCCATTGCGGCAGCAGCCCGGCATGTACCAGAACGAAGGAGCCATCGACATGCAGCAGGCGTTGGTGGCGCAGCCAGTCGAGCAGCTCTGCCCGGTCCGGGGCGTTCAGGATGTTTTCCAGGGTGTCATCCGCGCGGGCTTTGGAGCAGCCAGCAGCCAGCATCAGCAAGTGCAGGTCGTGATTGCCCAGGACGGTGAGGGCGGCTGTGCCAAGACTGCGCACGAAGCGCAGGACTTCCAGGGAGTGCGGGCCGCGGTTGACCAGGTCGCCAACCAGCCAGAGGCGGTCGATAGCCGGATCGAAGGCGATCCGGTCGAGCAGCTGGCGAAATTCCGTGTAGCAGCCCTGGATGTCGCCGATGGCGTAGGTGGCCATGCCGTCTCTCCGGTCAGTGTGTGGCCGGCCGGTATTCCGGAACGCGCGCTTGCAGTCCGGCCTTGGTGTCGGCTTCGCTCATTTCCGGCTGCGCCAGCCATTGTTGTAACTCGTCCAGCCAGACGGCTGGTGGCGTGATGCCGGCGTGCGCCACGCGCAGCTTGGGGTGGGGCGTGGGCAGGGTGGTTTCATCATCGGCCAGCAGTTCTTCAAAGAGCTTTTCGCCGGGCCGCAGACCGGTGAATTCGATGCGGATGTCCTGTTCATCGAAACCGGAAAGACGGATCAGGTCGCGTGCCAGATCGGCGATGCGTACCGGTTCGCCCATGTCTAGCACGAAGATGTCGCCTTGGTGATGGCCTTCGCCGCCCATCAGGCCGGCCTGCAAAACCAGCTGCGCGGCTTCAGGGATCAGCATGAAGTAGCGGACGATGTCGGGGTGGGTGACGGTCAGCGGCCCGCCTTGGGCAATCTGCTCGCGGAATTTCGGGATGACGCTGCCGCTGCTGCCCAGCACATTGCCGAAACGAACCATGACAAAGCGGGTGTGTTGCCCTTGCTGCCGGGCCGAGTGGCTCAGGGATTGGCAGATCATTTCGGCCAGGCGTTTGCTGGCGCCCATGACATTGGTGGGGTTTACGGCCTTGTCGGTCGACACCAGGACGAAGCGTTCGACACCGTGAGCCAGTGTGGCCTGCGCCACGCACCAGGTGCCAAAGACGTTGTTACGCACGGCCTGCCAGGCATTGGCGTTTTCCATCATCGGTACATGCTTGTAGGCTGCGGCATGGAATACTACGGCCGGACGGTGGGCTGCCAGGATTTCGTCCAGCCGCTGCGGGTCGCGTACATCGCCGATGGCGCAGACGAGCGCCAGGGCGGGGTGGCTGCGGGTGAATTGCTGTTCGAGTGTGTAGAGGGCGTATTCGGAGATTTCGTACAGTACCAGACAACGCGGGGCGTAGCGGGCAATCTGGCGGCACAGTTCGGCACCGATCGAGCCGCCGGCACCGGTGACCAGCACCACCCGGTCGGCCAGCATGCGGTGCAGGCCGGCTTCGTCGAGCTGCACCTGGTCGCGCCCCAGCAGGTCTTCCAGCTCGACCTTGCGGATCTGGGAAATGGTCACGCGGCCACTCAGCAGGTCGTCGAAACCGGGTACGGTCAGGACATCGAGCCCGGCTGCCGTGGCCCGTTCGGTGGCGGCACGGCGCACGGAGTGGGCGGCTGAGGGCATGGCCAGAATGGTGTGGCGAACACCGTGACGCCGCGCCAGGGGTTCGATATCGGCCAGCGTGCCGAGAACGGGGACATCCTGCAGCAGGCGGCCCCGTTTGGCCGGATCATCGTCGAGCAGGCCGACCACCCGCCACTGCCGGCTGCTGGCCAGTTCGCGCAGCAGGGCGGCGGCTGCTTCGCCGGCACCGAGCACCAGCACTGGTTCACCGGCGACTGCACGCAGACTGAGCAGGTGGCCGTCCTTCCAGGAGCGGTAGAGGAAGCGGCTGCCGCCCATCAGCAGCATCAGCAGCACTGGAAACAACACCAGCACGGAGCGCGGCACGTCGTTCATGATCTGCAGCATGTAGAGCAGCAGTGGTGTGGCGCCGGCACCGGCCAGGCAGGCCAGCACGATGCGTTTCAGATCGGGCAGGCTGGCAAAACGCCAGAGGCCGCGGTACAGGCCGAGATGCCAGGCGATCAGCCCCTGTAGAGGGACAACGGCCAGCAGGGTGCGAAACAGGCTGTCCACATAGGCGGGCGGGACTTCAAAATTGAAACGTAGCCAATACGCCAGCATCCAGGCGGCTGCGATGGCCAGCAGATCGTGCAGGATGACGAGCAGGATGCGCACAGCGGGATTCCTCGATCAGTGCAGCCGGGCGAAAGCGCCCAGTTGCAAAGCCGGCATTATCGCGGAAACCGCAGGGTATGGCAGAGGAGGTGGGGCGGCGATGCGTGTGGCTGGTTCAGCGCTCTGCCCAGTGCTTAACGTGAAAGAGACGGCTCCCAAGGCGACCGAGAACCTGACCAGTGAAGGTCATTGGTTTGAAGTGGTGGCGAATCAGGCGACGGCGGGGATGAAGCCGAAGCGAGTCAGTGCCTTGATCCAGC
>JAGOSV010000014.1 GCA_018062105.1 Sterolibacterium sp.
CGGGTTGCTGACGCGGGCACCGCCCTGGGCGTAGTTGGTGCAGCCGGGGTGGTCGGCGATGGGGGCTGAAAGACCCAGGGCAGGGTCGCCTTCCAGACCAGTCTGCGCGGCACAGGGGGCGGGCAGGCCGAGGTCGGCGGCGATGCGTTCGTTCCACAGCTGGGGCGTGGCGGGGACGCTGTTCACAGTGAATTTGCCGCCTTGGGCGGCGGCGATGGCACCGACGGCGTAGCTGCCGGAATCGGACAGGCTGTCGCCGAAGATGACCTGCTGCGTATAGACGGGGCGTGGCGGGCTGCCGCCATCGTTGTCGCCCAGACAGCCGGCCAGCAGGCCGGTGGCCAGCAGGAGGGGGATGGGTTTGAGCAGGCGCGGGGTGCGGTGGGTGCGGTGGGTGCGGTGGCTGGGGTGGCTGGGGTGGCTGGGGTTCATGGCGGGATTTCCTGTCAGGATGAGGGGGGGCGTGGGGTGGCGGCCGGGGCAGCAGCGGCGCAGGCTGCGGAGCATGGGCTGCGGTTTATTGGCTGACGTTGATGAAGGGTATGACACCGCCGGTGACATTGGGCAGGACGCCGTTCCACTTTTCGATGGCCTTGCGCTGGTTTTCGATTTCGCGCAGGCGGATCAGCTCGGCGGTGACCTGTTGTTTTTGCATGGCCAGTGATTCGGCTTCGGCCTTGGCGGAGGCGACTTTCTGTTCGGCTTCGACCTTGATGCGGGCGAGGTCGCGTTCGGCCTTGAGCTTTAGCTGCTCGGCGGTGGTCTTGGCTTCGATGGCTTCGTTGAAGCTCTTCGAGAAGGAGAAGTTGATGATGGAAAATTCATCGACGGTGACGCCGTGCTTGATGAGACGTTCGGCCAGCAGCGATTTGATGCGGTCGCGCACTTCGGGACGTTTGGAGATCAGTTCTTCGGCGGTGTATTGGGCGGTGGCGGCTTTGACGGCTTCCTGGACGGCGGGCAGGATGATGCGCTCGCCAACCGATTGGCCGAGCTCGCGAAAGACCACGGCGGCCTGGTCGGGCTGGATGTGGTAGTTGAGGGCGACCGTGGTGTGTACGGATTGCATGTCCTTCGAGGCGGCATCGCCCTGGCCCTCCCCTTTCTGGATGCGCACGTCGATGCTGTGCATCTGCTGGGCAACGGGCATGACGAAATGGATGCCCTCGCCATAGACTTCGTCGGAGACCTTGCCGAAGGTGGTCAGCACGCCGCGCGTGCCCGGGCCGACAATGGCAAAGGGGGCCAGCCAGTAGAGGAAGATCAGCAGGCCGAGGGTGAGGGCAGCTTTGCGGCCGAAACTTGCTGCGCCACTGGCAGCGCTGGTGGCGGCATTGACGGTGATGGCCATTTACGGGGCTCCTTAAGTGGGAAGTGGGTTTGGGCACGATGTGGAGCGGGCATTATGCTCCTGGCGGATACGCCGTTGGCAAATGTCCGGGGCATGGCGGGTGTGATTTGGCATCATGTTGATATTTATGGTTAGGAAACGCTGATTTATTCCGTTCGCCCTGAGCCTGTCGAAGGGCATCTCCTGTAATAACAAGGGCTTCGATCCCCCTCGGGGATTTCCTCTGGTCACAGCTCAGCCCGAACGGATATGATTTAATCAGTGCCTCCGTTAATCACACCGTAATTCCCCAGTTTGGTGAAAGTTATGAGACTGTCAGGGGGATCGGCGGGCAAACTGTGCCCTTTCCGTTCTAGGGAAATGCTGATCAAGTCATTCCCGCGAAGGCGGGAATCCAGTAAGTTGTTGAAACCATGGATTCCCGCCTTCGCGGGAATGACAAAATCTGGACTTCTTCAGCGTTTCCCTAGGGAAATGCTGATTTATTTCGTTCGCCCTAGGCTTGTCGAAGGGCACTACCTGTAAACAAGGGCTTCGATCCCCTCTCGGGGATTTCCTCTGGTCACAGCTCAGCCCGAACGGATTTGACGAAATCTGGACTTCTTCAGCGTTTCCCTAGCTTATTTTTCACATTCTGCGGGCTTCCCACGAAAGGACAGGCAACATGACCACGAACACGAACACAAATACGCATGACGTCATCGTCATCGGCGCTGGCTTTGGCGGTGCGGCCAGTGCGGCTTTGCTGGCCAGGCGTGGCTTCAAGGTGTTGCTGGTGGAAAAGAACAATCTTTCCGGCGGCAAGGCGATGACGCTCAGCAAGAAAGGCTTTACGTATTCGGCCTGGCCGGTGATGGGCGCACCGGTGCAGGAAAACCAGTGCCAGCGTCTGCTCGATGCGCTGGGCATTGCCGACAAGGTGACGTTGACGTCTTCCGAGGCGGGCAGCTATTACAAGACGCCGGAAGGCCGTTATGAGCCGATGCCGAAGATGGATGGCAGTGTCGATCCGGTGGCGCTGTTTTCCTGGCTGGGCATCGGCATGGAGTCGTTCGAGGCGGCGATGGGTTTTTTCGGCACGCTGATTGCCATGCCGCCGGAGATGATCGACAGCTACGAGGGGACGGATTTCGATAGCTTCATCAAGGCCGCCCATCTGCCGCACACGCTGTATGCCTTTATCGTCAGCCTGTGTCTGGATGGCATGTTCATGGTAACGGCCGACCGGCTGGATGCGGCCGAGGCGATCTACAGCCTGCAGGACATCTTCCTGCGTGGTGGCGGGCTGTTTGCTCTGGGCGGCTATGGCCGGCTGTCGGAGGCCTGCCTCGATGTGGTGCGCGGCCAGGGTGGTCAGGTGTTGATGCACGCACGCGTCGAACGCATCCTGGTCGAGCAGGGGCGGGCGGTCGGGATCGAGGTGGCCGGCAAGGATGGCTCGGGTAACGAAGGCCGCCAGCAGTTTCGTGCGCCGGTGGTCATCAGCAATGCCGGCATCCAGCCGACGGTGCTGAAGCTGGCTGGCGAGGCGAATTTCCCGGCCGAGTATGTGGCGCGTGTCAAGGCGCTGGTGCCGTCCGAGGCGCTGCTGGGCTACCGCTATTTCCTCAGCCAGCCGGTGACGGACAAGGGCTTTGGCGTGGTGTTCTCGCAGACCAGCCCGTGGAGCAGCGAACGGCTCAGGGAAGCGCACGCCGGCCGGGCTTCGCGTGAGGGGGTGCTGTATTTCGAGGTGCCGAACAATTACGATCCGTCAGCGGCACCGGTGGGCAAGCAGGTCATCGTTACCGGCACGTTCTGCCCGCCCGATCCCGAGATGAGCAAGGAAGACATCCAGGCCTGGGCGGATGCCGGCGAGGAGATTTTCTTCGGCTTGTTCCCCGAGGCGCGGGATTTGATCGAGGAGAAGGACCTCTACACCACCCGCAGCGTGTCGAATGCTACACGCGATGCAACGATGCCCGGCTGCGGTGGCGAGACCATCGGCCTGGCGCAGATCGTCGGCCAGTGCGGTAAGAGCAAGCCCGCCATCGCCACACCGCTGACCGGCCTGTACCTCGTCGGCACCGATGCCGGCGGGCGCGGGGTCGGCACCCAGCAGGCCATCATGTCTGGCTTCAATGTCGCCGAGGCGGTGGAGAAGGTTCTGCGCGGTTGAGCGGGGCGGGTTGGTGGCCGGGGAAGGTCTGGCCGGGCGCTTTTTCGGTGAGTCCGCGGGCGATGAAATGCGGGTTGTCGAGGCCGGGTTTGGCGTAGCGGAGTTCGTCGCCGTCGAGGGTGGTGACACGTCCGCCGGCAGCCGAGAGTACGGCGTGGCCAGCGGCGATGTCCCATTCCATGGTGCGCCCCAGACGCGGGTAGAGGTCGGCTTCGCCGGCGGCGATGAGGCACAGCTTGAGTGAGGAGCCGGCCGGGATGAGTGCGGCGACCGGGATTTTTCGTTCGGCAAGGAAGGCATCGAGAGCGGCGGTATCGCCGTGTGAGCGACTGGTGACGATGGTCAGGCCGGCGGTGGGTGCCGGGCGGCAGCGGATGGGGCGGCGGCCGGTATCGTCCTCCAGCCAGGCGGTGCCTGTCGTATCTGTTGTACCCGTTGTACCCGTTGTACCCGTTTCTTGCGGTTCGTGGAGCAGGCCGCCAAACAGCCGCCCGCGTGAACCCAGTGCCGGGGCGTAGACCACGCCCAGGATGGGGCGGCAGTGTTCGCGGCAGCGCTCGATGAGGGCGATATTGACCGTGAATTCGCCGTTGCGCTGGAGAAATTCCTTGGTGCCGTCGAGTGGGTCGACCAGCCAGAAGCGTTGCCTGCCTTCGACCGGCGGCAGGTGGCCTGCGGCGGCGGCTTCTTCGGAGATGACGGGCAGGTCGGGCGTCAGTTGAGACAGACCAGCCAGGATGAGGGCTTCGGCCTGCTCGTCGGCAATGGTGACGGGTGAGGTGTCGTGCTTGTTGCGTACCGCGATGTCGATGTCGCGGGCATAGAGCGCCATGATGACCTCGCCCGCACGGCGGGCGAGGGTGGCAACGGCTTCAAGCAGGGCGGCTTCGGTCATCACAGTGTGATCGGTGCCGCCCGGAGGTGGGGGATGTGCCAGGTTTGCCGGGTTTGCCAGGTGTGCGGGAGGCGGCTCAGATCACGCGGTCAGCACGCAGCAAGTCGAGCAGCTGGCGGGCGACTTCGGCAGCGGAGCCTTTGAGGAACTCGCAGTTGCCCTGGACTTCGGGGACGAACTGGCGGGTCAGCACTACTCCGGGCTTGAGCTCGGCGGCGGACAGGCCCAGCGAGGTGGCGCTGATTTCGGTCGGTGACATCTTGCGGGCGGCCATTTTCGATTTGGCACTGGGGAAGCGTGGCGTGCCAAGCTCGTTGCTGACGGTGACGACGGCGGGCAGGCTGCCTTCGACGATTTCATCGCCGTCGGGTGTGGCGCGGGTGACTTTGAGGGTGCTGCCGTTGAGGGCGACATCGCGGGCCAGCGGGGCGATGGCCAGGCCGAGCTTTTCACCGAGCAGGATGGGGACGACGCCCTGGTCGTCATCGGAGGCCTGGCGGCCGCAGAGGATGAGGTCGGCACCGCCGCTGCTCTTGAGGTAGGCAGCGAGGATGTTGGCGATGACCTGGCCATCCAGCTCGGTGCCGGCCGGGTCGATGGCGACGATTTCGTCGGCACCGAGGGCAGCGCAGTGCTTGAGCAGGTCTTTCAGATCAGTGCCGATGGAAACGGCAGTAATCTGACAATCGAGGCCGGCATCGCGCAGGCGCAGTGCGGCTTCCATGGCCTGTTCATCAAAGCCGTTGATGAGGCGCGGGACGGCGGCCACATCAGGTGTTTTGCCGTCGGCGGCCATCTTCAGCTTGCCGGCCAGGGCGTAGTTATTGACGGCGCTCGGATCGAGCACTTCCTTGACACAAACCACGATACGCATGTTTTCACTCCTGGCCCGCGCGGGCCGCAATCATGTTGTCAATCAATCTGTCATTCCCGCGAAGGCGGGAATCCATGAACGCGCACCTTCTGGATTCCCGCCTTCGCGGGAATGACGGTGTTTGAATTTTCTTGCTACTTCTCGTCGACCATGAACAGGCTGTCGGCATCGCACCAGACGGCTTCGTGTACGAAGCCCTGTGGCTTGATCGTCAGATCGCCCATCAGGTACCAGCGCCAGACATATTCGCCCTGCTTGCCTGAGCGATAGTCGCGGTAATGTCCAGTCAGCGTGCCGGCGAAGTCCTGGCGGCCGGCGTATTTGGTGCCGGCCAGCGGCGCACCACCGTCGCACTCGGCGCGACGACCCAGCACCTCGGCGGCGAAACCGCTGTCGTAGGGCAGGGAGGCCGTACCGTCCGGCGCTGCAGCGTGCTCAGGCACTGGCGAAACGGTCGAAAACGTCGAGGGCTTCTTCGACGATGTCCGACAGGATCTGACGCGCCGGCTTCATTTCCTTGACGTAATGGATGCCCTGGCCGGCGGCTTCGGTCATCAGGTCCTTGCGCTGGTAGTCGAGCGAACCCTGGATGTAGTTCGACGACAGCATCATCTGCAATGGCGGCTTCAGCGGCTCGGGGGCACCCGGTGCCAGCCATTCGTCGTGCCACGGGCAGCGCGTGGTACGCATGGTGTAGCCGGAGATGCAGTTGGAGTACATGGTGTCGTCAGTCTCGGCTTCGATCAGGCGCTCCTTGAGCGGCAGATTGACGTCGGACTCGCGCGAGGCCAGCCACAGCGAACCCGTCCACACGCCGGCGGCACCGAGCGCCAGGGCAGCAGCCAGATGACGGCCCGTCGTCACGCCACCGGCGGCGAGGATAGGCACACCCGCTTCGCGCGCGGCGTCGACCACCTGCGGGACGATGGAGAAGGTGCCGATGTTGCCGGTATGGCCGGCAGCATCGTAGCCCTGGGCGATGATGACATCGGTGCCGGCTTCGATCTGCTTTTTGGCCTGACGCGGCTTGCCGACCAACCCCCACACCTGCATGCCGAGCTCATGGGCACGCTTGAGGATGAAGGCGGGAGAACCGAGGCCGGAGGCGAACACCGGCACGCGCTCGTCGAAAATCACTTCGAGCTGGGCCAGGGCGCGTTTCTGGTCGAGGCCGCCCCACTGGTGCAGATTGGGGGCAACCTTGGGGTCGGGCACGTTGTATTTTTGTTTGATGTGCTGCTCGAAATCGCGGTGCGACTGCGGGATCATCGCCAGCAGTTCTTCCACCGTCTTTTCTTCGGGCACGGAGGCCGGCAGCACCAGGTCGATGCCGAAGGGCTTACCGCCGATACGGTCGCGGATCCACTTGATGTCGGCGGCGATTTCGTCCGGTGTGTGCATGGCTTCACCGAGCACGGCAAAGCCACCGGCATTGATGACGGCCACGGCGACGTCCTTGCAGTGGGTAAAGGCGACGACGGGATATTCGATGCCGAGCTTTTCGCACAGCACGGTATGCAGGGGACCACTCATGTTCACTCCTTGGCGGCTAGATGGCAGGGGTTGGGGATGTTAAAAACTCAGAGACTTGGGGTGCCGCCACGGTAATAGATCGGGTGAGGCAGGTCGAATGTGCTGGAGCGTTAGCATTACCGACGGGCAACCGTTTATCAAACGGCCTAATCTAACTTTTCCGGGCGGCAAAATAAAGTCCCGGGGGTGCGTGCGCTGTAAGGTTGTCCAAAAATGAAACCGGATAGTCCGGATCAGATTGAGCCTGAAAGAATGGTCCGGCTTGATTCGCCGGGCTGATGAACATAGACTGGCAGGCTGACCGCTGGGGCGTCGCAAGTGTCATGGTGGGGGCGTGGTTCCTGTTTTTATCCGGGCGTTCTGTCATTCCTCGTTCCGTGCCATTTCGTGCCATTTCGCTACACTCTGGCTTTCCTGTTTCGATTTCACTTCTGGAATTCAAATTCACAATGAAACCGGCCTCTTTTGAATACCACAAGCCGACGACGCTGGGCGAAGCCGTTGCACTGCTTGGCCAGCTGGAGAACGACGGCGTCGATGTCAAGATTCTGGCGGGTGGCCAGAGCCTGATTCCCATGCTGGCCTTGCGGGTCGCCCGCCCCGAGACCTTGATCGATCTGGGACAGATCAAGGAACTCGATTACATCCGCGACGAGGGCAATGTCATCGCCATTGGCAGCATGGCCAGTAAGCATGCAGCGGCCGTCTCGCCCCTGATCGAGGCGAAGCAGCGTCTGTTTCACGATGCCAGCGAGCTCGTGGGGCACCGCCAGATCCGTAATCGTGGCTCGGTGGGCGGTTCCTTTGCCCATGCCGATCCGGCTTCCGAATATCCGGCCGTGGCACTGGTGCTGGACATGGAATTCAAGGCCGTCGGGCCCGAGGGCGAACGGCGGATTGCGGCGGCAGACTTTTTCGTCACCTATATGACGACCAGTCTGGAGACCAACGAAATCCTGACGGAGGTCCGTATTCCGATGCTGCCGGCAGGCACCGGCTGGGCGATCCGGGAGGAAGCCCGTCGTAACGGCGACCTGGCGCTGGCGGGTGTTTGTCTGACCTTGACAAAAGCCGCTGGCGTGATCGGCGCGGTGAAGATTGCTGCTTTTGGTGTCAATCCGACGGCGGTGCGCCTGACGGCAGCCGAAGACGCCCTGCGAGGCCAGCCGGCGACAGCCGAGAATTTTGCCCACGCGGCCGCCGCAGGGGCAGCAGCACTCGACGAGCCGATGAGCTGCATCCACGCTTCTGCCGATTTTCGCCGTGCCCTCGTGCAAGCCCTGACCGAGCGTTGCCTGGCCGATGCCGCTGCGCGTGCGGCGTGAGCATGACTTCCTGAAGAAAGGTAATCCGATGACCACCAAACACAAGATCCGCCTGTCGGTGAATGGCGTTTCCTATGAGCGCGAAGTCGAGCCACGCCTGACGCTGGCTGATTTCCTGCGCCACGAGCTGAATCTCGGTGGCACCCATGTTGGCTGTGAACACGGCATCTGCGGGGTGTGCACCATCCTCATCAACGGTGCTTCGGCACGTTCCTGCCTGACCTTCGCGGTACAGGCCGATGGCGCGGACATCACCACGGTCGAGGGCTTGCGCAATGGCCAGACCGGTCAGCTGCACCCGATCCAGGATGCTTTCATCGAGGCGCATGGTCTGCAGTGCGGGTTCTGTACGCCGGGCTTCATGATGACCACCCTGGAGCTGCTCAAGGAAAATCCCGATCCTTCCGAGGAAGAAATCAAGGAAGCCCTGGGCGGCAATCTGTGCCGCTGCACCGGCTATCAGCAGATCATGGAATCCGTGAAGCTCGCTGCGGCCAAGCTGCGCGCGCAGCAGGCTGCCTGAGGAACTTTTCGCGGCATCGCGGCACGTTGCCCCATTGCCGACCCGCCATCATCGAGGTACGTCATGTCTGTCCATATCCCCACCCTGCCTGAACAAATGCCCACCAGCGCCGTGCGCTATGTCGGCAAGGAAGTGAAGCGCGTCGAAGACCCGTCATTGGTGACCGGTACGGCGCCCTTCATCGACAACATCAAGTTTCCCAACATGTTGCAGGCCGCCATTTTGCGCAGCCCGCACCCCCACGCCCGCATCGTTTCCATCAATACCAAGGCGGCCGAAGCCCTGCCCGGGGTGTACGCCGTGCTGACTGGGGCGGATGTCAAGGCCTGGAGCAATCCTTGCACCACGGCGCCGGAAGGCTGGGGCAATTACTGCATGGCCGTCGATAAGGTACGTTTCGTCGGCGAGCCGGTGGCGGCGGTGGCGGCTGAAAACCGTTATCTGGCCGAAGACGCGCTGGAGCTGATCGAGGTCGAATACGAAGTGTTGCCGGCACTGGCCACGCCACAGGCGGCGATGGCGGCCGGTGCACCGGTGATTTTCGAGCAGCATGGCAGTAACGTCATCCAGCAGAAGAAATTTACCTGGGGCGAGATCGATGTGCTGTTCGATCAGGCCGACCACGTCATCCGCGATACGTTCCGCTGGAATCGCTGCGGTGCCAATCCGACGGAAACCTTTGGCTGCATCTGTATCTGGGATGTCATCAATCATGAAGTGACCTGTCATGGGGCGTATCAGGCACCGCGATTCTTTGCGCTGGGGCGGGCGGCTAATCTCAATCTGCTGCCTAACAAGGTCAAGCTCATCAGCTATCCGCAAGGCGGGGGCTTTGGTGGCAAGGGCGGGCCGCGCGGAACGGATATCGCTGCCCTGCTGTCGCGCAAGGCCGATGGCCGCCCGGTCAAATACATCGAAGACCGCATGGAGTACCTGCTGGCCGGTGGGGGGCAGGCGTGGGATCGTCATTATGAGGCCGAGCTGGCCGTCAAGGCTGATGGCACGCTGATGGGCTTGCGTGTCAAGCTGATTGATGACCAGGGCGCGGGCTGCGAGGGTTACGGCACCATTTCGGTGGCCAAGCCGATTGCCGCCTTTACCGGCCCCTATCGCATCCAGGCGGCGTCTTACGATACGACCATCGTCGCTACCAACCGGGCACCGACCTATCCTTATCGTGGCTACGGCCCACCACCGCATTTTTTCGTGCTCGAATCGCTGGTCGATCTGGCGGCTCGCAAGCTGGGCGCGGATCCGGCCGAGCTGCGGCGCAGGAATTACATTGCGCCGGAGCAGTTCCCCTATACCATCCCGAGTGGCAATGAGTACGATAGTGGCCGTTACGAGGTCGTCCTCGACAAGCTGCTCGACATGGCCGGGTACCGCAAGATGCGCGAAGAGCAGGCAGCGGCCCGTGCGGCTGGCCGGCTGGTGGGTGTGGGTCTGGTCAGCACGGTCGAGCCGGGTGTTTTCGACTGGAACGTCTATTCCGCCGTCGGCGTGCCAGGGGTTGGGGTGCCGGAAGGGGCGCGTGTGGCGGTCGATGTCTTTGGCGGCATCACTATCATCGTCGGCTTCAACCTGCAAGGGCAGGGGCAATACACCGTCGCGTCGCAGGTCGCTGCTGATTATTTCGGTGTCGATATCGGCATGGTCAAGGTCACCATGGCTTCGACCGATGTGGCACCACCGCATTTTGGCCCGGGCGGCAGCCGCTTGGGGGTGGCCATCACTGGCGCGATTCTCGGAGCTTGTGACAAGCTGCGCGGCATCTTCAGTCAGGTGGTGGCGGGTTTGATGCAGACTACGCCCGATCAGATCGAGCTGATGGATGGCCGTTTCCGTCTCAAGGCCATGCCGGAACATGGCATGACGCTGGCCGAAATCGCCGGCACCATGCTGTTCCGCAGCGACCTGCTGCCGCCGGGCATCGAGCCCTGCCCGGAAGCCACCTCGGTGTGGACCGCGCCCAATCGCAACATGCCGGATGAACAGGCGCGCTGCCGTAGCTATCTGACGGCGGCCAATGCAGCGCATGTGGTGATGGTGGAAATCGATCGCCAGACCGGCCGTACCCACATCCTCAAGTATTTCATCGTCGATGACTGCGGCACACGCCTCAATCCGGCCAATGTCGAAGGCCAGATCCAGGGCGGCGTGGCGCAAGGTGTCGGTGCGGCGCTGTTCGAGGAATACGTCTACAACGACGAGGCGCAGCCGCTGGTGTCGACCTTTGTCGATTATCTGATGCCGACCATCCATGAAGTTCCGATGACGGTGAAGGGCGAGGTGTGCACGCCGTCGCCTGTGGCACCGCTGGGTGCAAAGGGTTGTGGCGAGGGTGCCATCCACGCTACGCCGGCGGTACTCATGTGTGCGATCAATGACGCTCTGCATCCGCTGGGTCTCAAAATCCACGAAACCCCGGCTTCGCCGCATCGTCTGTGGAAGCTGCTGCAGCAGGCAAAATAAGAAGATCGCAGCTCGAAAGGGCCGCATGAAACATCGCAACTGCAAGCCACGTCATTCCCGCGCAAGCGGGATTGACGTTTCTGAACGAGTCACCCGCTGCATCTGAATGAGGAAACGCCATGGCACTGCGCGTCGAAACTGCCCTGATGGGCCCTGATACCGAACAATATGCCGGTAACGGCCAGAACCGTCCGACGCTAGCGCGGATTGCCGAACTGGCGCGGCAGATGGAAGATATTGGCTACGACGGCCTGACCACCCCGGAATCCGGCCACGACCCCTTCCTGCCGCTGATGATTGCTGCCGAACACACGCAGCACGTCCGCCTGGGCACGAACATCGCCGTCGCCTTTCCGCGCAGCCCCATGGTCACGGCGCAACTCGCCTGGGATCTGGCCAACTACACCGGCGGCCGCTTCACCCTGGGGCTGGGCAGCCAGGTCAAGGGACATAACGAGCGTCGTTACAGCACCGCCTGGCCCAGCCCGCCGGGGCCGCGCATGCGCGAGTACTTCCAGTGCCTGCGTGCCATTTTTGCGAGCTTCGAGAACCCGGCCAAGCCCACCTACTTCGAAGGCGAGCATTACAAATTCACCATGCTGCCGCCCTTCTTCAACCCCGGGCCCATCGACTTCCCGAACATCCCCCTCTACGCCGCCGCTGCCAATCCCTATATGGCGCGTTTGTCGGGTGAGCTGTGCGAAGGCCTGCGCCTGCACCCCGTCGCCACCTTCCGCTACACGCGCGAAGTCATCCTCCCTGCCGTGGCCGAAGGTGCCAAGCGGGGCAACCGTGATGCCGCCGCCTTCGACCTCATCGGCGCGCCTTTCATGGCCGTGGGCAAGAACGAGGAAGAAGTCGTGAAAGCCAAAAACGCGCTACGCAAGCAGATCGCCTTCTACGCCTCCACCCGTTCCTACCACTCCGTCCTCGACCACCACGGCTGGGACGGCCTCGGGCCGAAGCTGCACGAGTTCTCGCTCGCCAACAAATGGGCAGAAATGCCCGCACTCATCACCGACGACATGCTCGAAGAATGGGCCGTCATCAGCACCTACGACCGCCTCGCCGACACCCTGCGCACCAAGTGCGCCGGGGCCTTCAACACCGTCACCTTCGTCCTGCTGGGCGAAACCCGCGACGATCTGGAAATGCAGCGCGACATCGTGGCGAAGCTGCATCAGGATTGAGGGAAAGCCATCATGTCCATGTTCGACCTGCTTAGACTTTTAACAGAAGCCAAGGTTGAATTCGTTCTGGTCGGTGGACTCGCAGTCGCCCTGCGGGGTTATTCACGTCTCACCATGGATGTCGATATCGTCTTGGCAATGGATATTGAGAATCTGCAACATTTCATCACCTACGCCAGAAATGCCAACTTGCGACCTGTGATGCCCGTAAACCTTGAAGATCTGACCCGGCCCGAATTGCTCAATCAGTGGCATGACGAAAAACACATGCAGGCTTTCAGCCTGCAATCCCGCGATGCCGTGGCCACCGTACTGGACATTCTGATCCGCCCCGTACTGGATTTTGAGACCTTGAAGAAAGCGGCGGATGGTATCGAAATCGGTCCGCTGACCATTCCGGTCGCCTCCATCGACCATTTGATCGCTATGAAATCCGGCACCGGACGCAACAAGGATCTAATCGACATCGAAGAGCTCCAAAAAATCCGGCGATCTTCATCATGAATGCCGAGCAAAATTACCGCCTGCTCTGCGAAATCGAAGCAAACCGCGCCATGATGCTGCAAGTCTACCGCCAGAACCCGCAGCTACTGATCCTGGCGGAGCCGCGTATTCATCTTATGATCGGCCTGCCGCCACCCGAAGCACAGAAAGTTTTTGCCGAGGCAGACTCGAAGGCTTCCCGTTGCGGTTTTCCAGATTGAATCCTGAGCCTGCCCAGCGTCTATCTTGCCTTTTGTGTATACGTTATTAATATACGGACATGATCAATCTGGCAAGCATCACCGGCTTTGAATGGGATCAGGGTAACGCCCGAAAAAATGAAAAGCACGGCGTATCCACTGCAGAATCAGAACAGGTTTTTTTCAACACACCGCTACTGTTACTGGCAGATGAAAAGCGCAGCCATATTGAGTGCCGCTTCCACGCACTTGGCCACGCCGACACGGGGCGCTTGTTGCACATTACTTTTACCTTAAGGAACAGAGGCGAAAGAATCCGGATCATTTCCGCCCAGGACATGCACCGCAAGGAGCGATTGATTTATGAGCAAGCCACTTAAAACCGCACCCCGTTTTTCCAGCGAAGCAGAAGAACGTGCTTTTTGGGAGACTCATGACTCTGCGGATTACCTCGACTGGTCCTCAGCACAGAAGGTTGTCTTTCCCAATCTGAAGCCCACCACCCGAACCATTTCCCTGCGTCTTCCACAACATTTGCTGGATTCGATCAAAGCCGCTGCCAATGCACGCGACGTTCCTTACCAGTCACTCATCAAAATCTGGTTGCAGGAAAAATTGCACAACCATTGACCAATACATTTCGCACTCCCCTTCAATCCTCACCTCTCGAACCACGAAAACAGAAAGCCCCTTCGACCATGACGACTCCCGATTTCTCCCAAGGCCCGCTTGCTGGCCTGCGTGTGCTTGATCTTTCCACCATGCTTGCCGGGCCGTATGGCGCGACGCTGCTGGGCGATCTGGGTGCGGACGTCATCAAGATCGAATCGCACTACGGTGACGAAAGCCGCCACCTCGGCCCCAAGCGCGGCGACCAGCGCGGGCCTTATCTGAGCCTCAACCGCAGCAAGCGCGCCATGGTGCTCGATTTGCAACAGGCCGATGCCCAGGCCGTGTTTGCCAAAATCGCCGCCACGGCCGATATCGTCGTGACCAACGTGCGTGAGCCGGCAATGAGCAAGCTGGGCATCAACTACGAACAGATCAAAAAACACAAACCCGACATCATCTGGATCTGGGTCACCTCCTTCGGCGCGGACGGCCCTTACGCTGGCCGCCCCGGCATCGACTTCCTCGCCCAGGGTTACACCGGCGTGCTCAGCCTCAATGGCGAGCCTGATGGTGCGCCGGTGCGTACCGGCTTTCCGGCGGTCGATGTCATGACTTCGCTGCTGGTGGCCAATGCCGCGCTCTCCGCCTTGCGGGTGCGCGAGGCGACGGGCGAAGGCCAGCGCATCGACGTCTCCCTGCTCGATACGCTCATGCACGCCCAGGCCAGCTCCATCGGCGGCTATCTGGCGACGGGTGAACGCCCCGTGCGCACGGGCAACCGCAGCCTTTATTTCGCGCCCTCCGGTGTTTACCCCACCAAAGACGACAAATACGTCGTCATCACCACTCCCGGCGAAAAATTCTTCGGCAACATCTGCCGCGCCCTCGGTACGGACTGGGATTCCGATCCACGCTTTTGCAACATCGACCAGCGGCTGGCCAACGAAGACGAGCTCGACCGCGTCATGTCCGAAGGCACGCGCTGCTTCACTCGCGCCGAACTGGTCGAAAAGCTGATTGCTGCCGACGTACTCACCGCCCCGATCAACGAAGTCGAAGATGTCATCATCGACCCGCAGATTCTCCACAACAAGATGATCGTCCCCACCCAGCACCCGACCCTGGGCGAACTCAAGGTCACCGGCGTCCCGGTTCATTTCCACGGCACGCCCTGCAGCGTGAAAAAGCACCCGCCGCTGCAAGGCGAGCACACCCGCGAACTGCTGGCCGAACTGGGCTACGGCAAGGATGAAATCGACACCTTCATCCAGAAGGGGCTGGCCGCCGACTACGCCGAACTGGTGCGGCTGCGTGAGGCGCGTCGGGCAAAAAAGCAGCAAGGCTGAAATGAACCAGACGATCACCGAAAAACAGCAACCCAACGGCTACGCCTGGTACGTCCTTGCCCTGCTGACGCTCACCTACATCTTCAACTTCATCGACCGGCAGATTTTGGCCATGCTGCTGGAGCCGATCAAGAAAGAGTTTGGTGTTTCCGACACCGCGATGGGCTTTCTCTCCGGCTTTGCCTTCGTCTTTTTCTACACCCTCGTCGGCATCCCCATCGCCCGCTGGGCCGATCGCGGCTCGCGCAAGGGCATCATCACCCTCGCGCTCACCATCTGGAGCGGGGTGACCGCCGCCTGCGGGCTGGCAAAGAGCTTCGTCGAACTCGCCCTCCTGCGCGTCCTCGTCGGCGTCGGCGAAGCCGGTGGCAGCCCGCCCTCGCACTCCCTGATTTCCGATTACTTCCCGCCCCACCGCCGGGCCACCGCCCTTTCGCTCTACGCCTGCGGCGTCTATATCGGCTCGGCCCTCGCCTTCTTGGCCGGCGGCTACCTGCTCAAGCATTACGACTGGCGTACCGTCTTTTTCGTCGTCGGCCTGCCTGGCCTCGTGCTGGCGGCACTCGTGGGATTGACGGTGAAGGAGCCTGTGCGTGGCCAGTCGGATGGACTGGGCGCGGCGGGGCAGCAGCCCACCCCGAAACATCCTCCTCAGGCCTCGCTGGGCGAAGTCTTGCGCTTCCTGCGTTCGCGTCGTGGCTTTGTCTTTGTTGCCCTGGCTTCTTCCATCCAGTCACTGGCCGGCTACGCCATCCTGACCTGGGGCCCGACCTTCCTCGGGCGCGTCCACGGCATGCCCTTCGTCGACATCGGCCTGCATCTGGGCTGGACCATCGGCATCGCCGGCTGCGTGGGTGCCTGGTTGGGCGGCGTGCTGGCCGATCGCTATGGTGCGCGGGATGCCCGCTGGTACATGCGTCTGCCGGCACTGCAATCCATCTCGGCCATTCCGTTCATGATCGGTTTCGTCCTCTTTCAGGACAAGGAGTGGGCGCTGCTGTGCTTCATTCCCTTCTATGCCCTGGGCGCGATGTACGTCGGCCCGATGTTTTCTGTCGTGCAAGGAGTGACCCCGCCGCACATGCGGGCTACCGCCTCGGCGGTGCTGCTTTTCGTCGTCAGCATGATCGGCGCAGGTCTTGGGCCGCTGTCCATCGGCCTGCTGAACGATCATGTCTTCGGCCCGATTTACGGGCAGCATGCCATCCGTTATTCGATGCTGGTGATGGGCTGTCTGGGAGGCTTTGCCAGTCTGCTGTTCTGGCAGGCAGCACGCGACCTGCGCCAGGAAATGCGCTCATGAGCTCATGGGTTGATGAACCGGCGCGCAGCAAACGGTTGAGCTACAGCCCGGGCCTGGTTTGATCGCCGGGAATCCCGGCGGATGGCCAGAGGGATTCCCGGGAGAGGGGCGGATCAGGTTTCCGAGTCGAGGAAGCTGCGCAGTTTTTCCGAGCGCGTTGGATGGCGCAGCTTGCGCAGTGCCTTGGCTTCGATCTGGCGGATGCGTTCGCGAGTGACGTCGAACTGCTTGCCGACTTCTTCCAGCGTGTGGTCGGTGTTCATCTCGATGCCGAAGCGCATGCGCAGTACCTTGGCCTCGCGCGGGGTGAGACTGTCGAGGATTTCCTTGGTGACTTCGCGCAGGCCGGAATACATCGCTGCTTCGGCCGGTGCCAGGGTGGTCGAATCCTCGATGAAATCGCCCAGATGGGAGTCGTCATCATCGCCGATGGGGGTTTCCATCGAGATCGGCTCCTTGCTGATCTTGAGGATCTTGCGGATCTTGTCTTCCGGCATTTCCATCTTGACGGCCAGCGTTGCCGGATCGGGCTCGGCACCGGTTTCCTGCAGAATCTGGCGCGAGATGCGGTTCATCTTGTTGATGGTCTCGATCATGTGCACCGGGATACGGATGGTGCGCGCTTGGTCGGCAATCGAACGGGTGATGGCCTGACGGATCCACCACGTCGCGTAGGTCGAAAACTTGTAACCACGGCGGTATTCGAATTTGTCCACTGCCTTCATCAGGCCGATGTTGCCTTCCTGGATCAGGTCGAGAAACTGCAGGCCACGGTTGGTGTATTTCTTGGCAATCGAGATCACCAGGCGCAGATTGGCTTCGGTCATTTCGCGCTTGGCGCGGCGTGACTTCGCTTCACCGGTCGACATCTGCTTGTTGATGTCCTTGAGCTCCTTGAGCGGCAGGCCGATGCGGTTTTGCATGTCGATCAGCTTCTGTTGCTCTTCGATGATGGCAGGGGCAGCACGCATCAGCTGGGCACCGTAGATCCTGGAGGAAGAAATTTCCTGCTTCAGCCAGTCGAGGTTGGTTTCGTTGCCGGGAAACACCTTGATGAAGTGCGGACGCGGCATGTTCGACTTGTCGACACACAGGTGCAGGATCTTGCGCTCATGTTTGCGGACATCATCGACCATGCTGCGCACGGAGTCGCACAGGCGCTCGGTGGTCTTGGCGGTGAAGCGGATGTTCATCAGCTCGTTGGTGATCTGCTGCAGCAGCTTGAGGTAGGTGCGATCCTGCGAGCCCTTCTTTTGCAGGGTGGCGCGCAGTTTCTCGTAGAGGTGGACGATGATGGAAAAACGCTCCAGGGCATTTTGCTTGAGCTGTGACAGGGCGGCCGCCGCCGCAGCGCCTCCGTCATCCTCGTCGTCGATGTCGTCATCGAGATCCTCGTCATCCGTCAGGGCATCGAAGTCGCCTGGGGCATTCGGGTCGATCAGGCCATCGATGAGCTCGTCGATGCGCATCTCGTCCCGTGCCACCTTGCCGGCCATGTCGATGATTTCGGCAATGGTGGTCGGGCAGGCCGAGATGGCCATGACCATGTGCTTGAGGCCCTCTTCGATGCGTTTGGCAATCTCGATTTCGCCTTCGCGGGTCAGCAGCTCGACCGAACCCATCTCGCGCATGTACATGCGCACTGGGTCGGTGGTGCGGCCGAATTCGGAATCGACCGTGGATAGGGCTTGCTCTGCCTGCTCTTCGACTTCAGCGGCATCGACGATGGTGGGGCTGGCTTCGGTCAGTAGCAGCGTTTCGGCATCCGGTGCCTCGTCATAGACCTGCACCCCCATGTCGTTGAAGGTGGAGATGATGGACTCGATCTGCTCGGCATCGACCATGTCGTCTGGCAGGTGGTCGTTGATTTCGGCATAGGTCAGGTAGCCGCGTTCCTTGCCCAGCGTGATCAGGCTCTTCAGGCGGCTGCGGCGGGCGTCCAGGTCGAGTGGCGTGGCCGAGGGCATGGGGATGAATATCTTGTCCTTGCCCCGTTTGGCGCCGGACTTGGATTTTGCGGCTGGCTCGGCCACAACGACCGCGACCGCGACCGGCGGCGGCTCAACGACTGCGACCGCAGCGGCGGCCAGCTTGCGAGAAGCTTCCCGGGGCTTGGCGGCAGGTGCGGCGGTGTTTTTGGCAGGTGCTTTTTCTTTGGTGGCGGCCTTGGCGGTTGCTTTGGCGGGTTTTGCAGTTTCCTTGGCCATGTTTGTCCTCACTGCCGAGGGTTCCGCTGCAGGCGTGGTACGCCGTGCGGAGCGCTCGATGCAAAAAATTAAAAACGTTCAATTATACACGAGCTTGGTGTGGTCAGACGCATCGTGATCGACTGTGAGTCGATGGCGGGGCTGATGTACGGTTGCAGAATGCTCAGCCTGCACTGGGAGGGCGGGGCATCCTGGCCCCTTTGGCCTTTTGTGCCAGCAGCAGGGCAAAGCGCCGGCGTTCTTCGTGCGACAGGCCAACATGGCGCTCTTTTTGGGTCAGCTCGGTGATTTCACGGGTCAGCAGGGTGTGGCGCAGTCGCTCCAGCGTGTCATTGAATTCGAGCTCCATCGCCTGTTCGTCGATGCGTTCGTCGGCCAGCGTGTCGGCATATTGCGCCAGAGTGGCTTCATGTTCCGTGCCGCGAAACCGCTCGAACAGCAAGCCCATCCGGGCGGCATCCCCGGCACCTTCGATGATCAGACTGCCATGCTCGATGGCGTCAGCAATGGCGCGGATGGTGGCGGTTTCTGGGGCGTTTCCGGTGATGAGTTCGAGCGGTAGGCGGGCGGCGCGCTCCGGACGGTGCAGGATGAGCTCCAGCAAGCGATGCTCGATCGAGCGCGCGGCGGGACGCCGTTTCATGGGCGGCGGGGCGTTGCGGCGGGTCGTCAGCGGCTTGAGCTCGCAGGCCGCTTCCACTTCGTTCTGGCTCATCTGTGCCAGCCCGGCAATGGCTCGGGTCAGCTGCACGCGCAGCACCGGAGCATGGACGCGCTGCAGCAGGGGTTTGGCTGCATGGATGAGCTGTGCGCGACCTTCGGCTGTGTACGGACGGGTATCCTGTTCCAGCCGCTTGATCATGAACTCGCTCAGGCGGGTGGCACTGCGGGCGTGGGTGATGAAGGCTTCCTGGCCATGCTCGCGGACATACTCATCTGGATCCTGATGGCCGGGCATCTGCAGAATTTCGAGCTGCTTGTTGTCGGTCAGGTATTCCAGGCTGACTTCCATGGCCCGCCGCGCGGCCTTGTCGCCTGCGGCATCCCGGTCAAAGCAGAAGACGACGCGGTCGGTCAGCTTGAACAGTTTTTGCAGATGCATGCCGGTGGTGGCCGTCCCCAGCGAGGCCACCACGTTTTCAACGCCCAGCTGTGCCAGGCCGACCACATCCATGTAGCCTTCGACCACGATTACCGAGTCCTGGTCGCGGATGGCCTTGCGGGCTTGTGGCAGGCCATATAGTTCGCGGCCTTTTTCGAATAGCGGTGTTTCTGGGGAGTTCAGGTATTTGGGCTCGCCCTGGTCGAGGATGCGACCACCAAAGCCGATGACATTGCCGCGCTGATCGAGGATGGGGAACATGATGCGGTCGCGGAAGCGGTCGTAGCGCCGCCCCTGTTCGCTGTCGATTACCAGGCCGCATTCAGCCAGTTCGCCGGCTCTGGCGTAGTCAGGAAAAATCTCGGCCAGGTTTTGCCAGCCTTCCGGGGCATAGCCCAGGCCGAAGCGGGCGGCGACTTCGCCGGAGAGCCCGCGTTTCTTGAGGTATTCGATGGCACGCGGGCTGTTTTTCAGTTGCTGGCGGTAATGGCTGGCGGCGCGTGCCATGTAGTCGGTTAGTGGCGCTTTTTTCTGCTCGGCCTGCTGGCGGGCTGCACTTTGCTGGGGCACCTGGAGGCCGATGCTGCCTGCCAGTTCTTCGACGGCATCGACGAAGCCCAGGCCGGAATAGGCCATCAGGAAACCGATGGCGCTGCCGTGTGCCCCGCAGCCGAAGCAGTGGTAGAACTGCTTGCTCGGGCTGACGGTGAAGGAGGGTGATTTTTCGGCGTGGAAAGGGCAGCAGGCGCTGTAGTTGGCGCCGGCTTTCTTTAGCGGAACATAGCGGGTGACGACGTCGACGACATCGATGCGCCCTAGCAAGTCCTGGATGAAGGATTCCGGAATCATGATGGCCCGACTTGATCCGCTTTGATCTAACCGCAGCGCGGCAGACTCAGCCGGCCAGGCGGGTCTTGACCTGCTTCGAGACTTCGCCCATGTCGGCGCGCCCCGCCAGCTGGGGGCGGGCAATGGCCATGACCTTGCTCATGTCCTGCATTGATTGCGCACCACTGGCGGCAATGGCAGCAACGATGATGGCCTCGATCTCGCCGCTGGACAGGGCTTGTGGCATGTAGGCCGCCAGCACTTCAGATTCGAATTGCTCGACATCGACGAGATCCTGGCGCTGCGCCTTGCGATATTGCTCGATCGAGTCCTTGCGCTGTTTCAGCATTTTGTCGATGACGGCAATGATGGCTGCTTCATCGAGCTCGATGCGCTCGTCGACTTCCTTCTGCTTGATAGCCGCCAGCAGCAGACGTATGGTGCCCAGCCGTGCCGTTTCACGGGCACGCAGGGCGGCCTTCATGTCTTCGTTGATGCGTTCCTTGAGGGAGGGCTGGGGCGACATGGGGATTCCTGATCGGTGAGTGAAATGAATAACCAGACACAAAAATTAAACACAAAAACCGGCAGCGCTGGCGCGGTGCCGGTTGGATGATCCGTTGCCGGAAGATGGTTCGCTGCGGCCGACAGTGCATTGTCGGCGAGGGGAGGAAATGCCTGCCCTCCCGGGATGAACCGCAGAGAACGAATCCGGGGTCGGTTCAGTACAGCTTCGGCGGCAGCATCTGGCCGCGGATGCGCTTGTGATGACGCTTCACGGCGGCAGCCAGTTTGCGCTTGCGCTCGGCCGTGGGCTTCTCATAGAACTCGCGCGAGCGCAGCTCGGTCAGGACGCCCGTCTTTTCGATGGTGCGCTTGAAGCGGCGGATGGCAACTTCAAACGGCTCGTTTTCTTTGAGGCGGATACCAGGCATTTGTTGTGACTTTCTGACGAAGTGAAGCAAAGAGCCCGGCATTCTAACCATATTTTCCTGGGGTGTCGAGCCAGTCGGTGCAGTTTTTGATGCACTTTTTGTTTGGCGCGCTCACGGTGACGGCCTCGGCCTCGATCACGGTGACGGGGCGACGGGCGACCTTTCCTCATGATGCCGCTATATGGCGAATGTCGTCATACGGCGAATTGCGGCACCCCTCTGCGCCTCATATCAAAATGGAATATCGTCGTCTGGCGCTTGCTGCGATGTCTGCTCCCAGGCCGGCGGGATGTCCTCCGGGCTGCCGCCCGACAGCTTTTCAATACGCCAGGCCTGCAGGCTAACGAAGCACTTTTCCGGCTTGCCTGGCGCACTCCACAAGCGGCCGCCGAGATTGAAGGCCACCTTGACCGCATCCCCTTTCTTGTAGCTGTCGAGAATGGCGCATTTGTCCTTGACGAACTCCAGGGCGATGTAATTCGGGTAGCTGGGGTTTTCACCTTCGCCAGTCAGTTTGACCACCAGTTCGCGCTTGGTAAAGCCATTCTGTCCGTAGCTCCGGGGCTCGTCTATGTGGTGAATCTCGCCCTGAATATCAAAACTTGCCATTGCCTTTCTTGCTCCTGCCTTGTGCCGTGTGGCTGAAATAAAAAACCAGGCGGCATCTATTCATGCGCCGCGTGGGTGTCGATCACTGAAACCATGTCTTATCGGTAGCTTGCTTGCAAATTGTAACCGTCCAAGGGTTCGTCGCCGTGGATAACCGTGTCGTTATCCCGCGTTAGCAAGTGCATCAGCCTGGGATGAATGAATAACTTTTCTCGCCCGATAGCTCTTTCTTCCAGCACCCCAATTTCGACCAACTGTTTGAGGTAACGCGAGGCGGCCTGCCTGCCAGCGATATTTTTCTCGACCAGATTCTGGATGCGGCAGTAAGGTAGATCGAAGATCAGATCAACCAGCTCGCGGCTGTAGATTTTTGGCGCCGCCTGCTTCACATGGACAGCGGTCAGGGCTGACAGCTCGCGAATCGCCGCAATCTTCGCCGTCGTCCAGCGCGCGGTATCTTCCACCCCCTGGAGCAGATAGAGAATCCATGGTTCCCATGCCTGGTTGCGTGTCACCTCGAGCAGCAGGCGGTAATACTCGGCTTTGTGCCGGATGATGTAGCGGCTCAGATAGAGAATCGGTAGCGTCAGTAACTCTTCCTGAATCAGATACAGACTGTTGATGACGCGTCCGGTACGTCCGTTGCCATCGGTGAAAGGATGAATCGCCTCGAACTGGTAATGCCCGACAGCCATGCGGATCAAAGGATCGACATCGCGTGCCTCATGAAGATAGCGCTCCCAGTTCGCCAGTTTTGATCGGAGCACTTCCTCGCCGACAGGTGGGGTATAGATCACTTCACCGGTCGCATGATTGGCAAGTGCGGTGCCGGGCACGCGTCGAACCTGCATGTCGGTGCCCTTGATGCGGGTGCAAACCTGCTCTGCGGTGCGAGTGTTCAATGGAAACTCTTTGAGCGCACGGAATCCTTCCAGCAGGGCGCTACTGTGGCGCAGTGCTTCACGGGTGGCCGGGTCGGCATGCTCTTCAGCGCTCTGAAATTGGAACAGCCGGTCGGTGGTGGTGACGATGTTCTCGATTTCCGAACTGGCCTGCGCTTCCAGAAGTGGCAGCGCATTGATGAGCACCCCTTGGTTGGGGATCAGTTCGGCGGCCTGCTTGAGTTCGGCCAAGGCGGCGCGTGCGGTGATGCACTGCTTGAGTACCGGGCGCGTTTCTACCTCTGCGGCAGGCGGTAGGAGGGGTAAGTCGTTGTAGGGTTGGTCTGGGCACCAACTGGTCATGATGAAATTTTCTGATTCTTGCGACACGTTCGCAGTTTATGTTGCTGACGGCGACAGGTCAATCAAACATGTTGCGATTTCTTATAAATCGCAACATATCTAATCCACCAATCCACCAATCGCCACCACTACGCACTACGTTAAGCGGCAGCTTCGGGCTTGGTCGAGATGACTTTGCCCGCTTCAGCATGTCCACCTGCAACAATCCAGCCAGGCTGTGCACCGGGATGGATTGCCGTTTGAGCACGAAGAGATCGTTGAGCATATCCAGCAAGCCAAGCGCCTGCGCGACGCGAACCAGTGGTTCCAGCAAGCACTGGCCGTCGGTTTCGAGTTTGCGCAACGCCCCCGGCGACAGCCCGGCCATTTGCGCCAGTTCACGCTGCGTCAGCGACTGGGCAAGCCATTGTCACGACGCTTAACGCCAAAAAATCAATTAAGTGTCATTGTGGGTTTTATTGCTTCTTGAAATCAGATGGCTGCGATAGCTGCTGCAACGAGCTGAAATGAAAAAAGCCCCGTATCTACGGGGCGTTGCGACAGATTTGGCGATGAACCTGCAAGCAGATGCAATCGCCTGAAATGGCTTGATCGAATCAGACGTTAAATGCGAAGTGCGGGCCAAATGCCGCACCACTACGAGATGTCGCGGGCAGGCCGCTCATTTCGTACCCGGTTCCATACCCGGTTTTCGTCTCGTCACCGGGCATCATGCCGCTTGCGCCGCCTGACGGATCGCCTCGGCGGCCCACTGGTTAAGGCTCTGCCCATGCGCAGCGGCAGCGATGGCGGCGGCTTCGTGCAATTCGGGATCGACGCGCAGGGAGAATTTGCCGGAGAAGTGCTTGCGCGGATCGACGCCATCCTCGGCGCAGGCTTCGAGGAATACACGCAAGGAAATCTCGCCTTCATGGCGCAGGCCATCGACATCCTTGGCATAAAAATCGGCGCCGCCGTTCAGCCCGACGAACTCTCCCCGGAACATCTGAATGTCCGGGTCAAATGAGATGACTGCCTGATAGCCGTTGATCGTCATAGTGTTCATGGTTTCACTCCGTGTTCTTCAAGCCACTTGCGGATGGCCTCCACCGCGCCCTTGTCCGTGGTCGGCTCGGGATGAGGTCGGTGGAATACCCGCCTGTCGCCAAACAAACGCACCAGCACGCGCGATCCTTCCCGTTCGGCAACCTGCCCGCCCAACTCGACGAACAGCGCCTCGATGTCGGCCCAGCGAACATTGGCTGACACAGGCCGGGAAAAGATCAAGTCCAAGGTGCGCTGGTGCTTTCGCTTCATGATCGAATGGTAGCAAATAATGGTATCAATCGGCAAGTGACAAGCATGGGCGCATCTCCCCCTCTGACCGCTCAGTCACGGCGCTTGCACCAGAAACCGCAAGCCCCGCGCCTTCGCTACGCTGTGCCAACCTGTACCCCGCCAGCGCGCAAACCCCGCGCCCTGGCTTCGTGCCTCCGATCACCGCCTGACCTCCTGCCCCGCCACCGCTGCACCACTGCGCCGGCCAGCGGTAAGGCTGCTCGCCGGCTTGCGGCTTGCAGGCGGCTACCGTGTCGGGTGCCCCACCACGCCAGAGGCTGCGCCACTGGCTTTGCTTCTCCTGCTACCGCCGTCCCGCCAGCGCCGACTTTTGTCCTTGGCTGACGTTTGCGCATTCTGCCCGCCGTCTGCGCCGCCAGCGTTGCTCGCGGCTTCGTCGGCTACGCCGGGGTAAGACCTGGCGTGCTCGCTGCGCTCGACTGCACACCGCCGGGCCGGGGTAAATCGCAAGCGATTGAACATAACAGCGCATTACCCAAAGCCACTGCGCCTCCCGCAGCAAAGCTGCTACCGGCTTGGGCCGCTGCGCGCCCTGCGGGTTCGGGTAATGGTTTGTTATGTCTTGCGCCCCAGCCCGGACAACTGCCTGTTCTGCGCTGCGCGTCTGTTTATTCAGTGCTGCGCACCCGTGGCTTACGCTCAACCGTTGGGCCGCGCTTCCGCGCCTTGCGGCACGCTCGCTGGCCGGCTGCGCCGGGCAGTCAGTTGGTGGGTGCCGTCCCACCAGCACTGACTTTTGGCGCTATCGATCATCCGGTTGGCATTGGCTATACTGATCGCGCATCGGGTTCGCTCGGTGTAGCCCTCGTAAACGGCTGGATCAAGTCAGGCTCGGCCTGCTTCCCAGAGTGCCCTGCGGGGGTTTCCAAATCACGGGGGGATGGCATGAGTCTGATTGCACGTTTCATCAAGTTGTTTGCCAAGGCACCTGCACCGGCCAGCATCCCAGAACCGCGCTCCAGCGACAAAGCGCAGGCAGAACCGGCGACGATGAACATTTGCCGACACTTCATCGACGACGAAGGCAACATCTCCCACATTCGCGTTCGCCGCTCGACGGAGTAGCGCCATGCCGAACGCGCCGATTGATGACAATTCCGGCAAGGCCTATTGGCAGATCGCCGACCAGATTCCTACCGTGCATCACTGGCCCGCGTCCGACCCAGTGCCGGCAGATGATTCGCTACCCCGCCATGCCTTCGATTTTCGCCGGGGCGTGCAGTGGCGGATTGGCTACCGGCTGGATGATCTGCTGGAGCGGTGCATTCTCCGACCGATCAGCCGCCTGTTGATGGGGTGCCTCGACGTGCTGGAATGGTGGCGGCGCGCTCGGTAGAGCGCCGGCATTGCCTATAACCGCCGTCTCGCCAGCGCCGACTTTTAGAGGAATGCCTCGCCCGGCTATACGCCTGCCCGGTGCAGTAGCTCACTGACAGTGATTTGCAGGCAGCGGCTGATGCGCAGCAGGTTGATGATGGTCATGTTGTGCTCGCCACGCTCAATGCCGCCCATGTAGCTCCGATCCACCCCGGCCTCGTGGGCAAGTGCCTCCTGCGACAACCCAGCCTCCGCCCGCAGTTCGCGGATCGCCTGTCCGATGCCCAGCAGTGCAGGGTCGCCAGCATGAATTGGAGATGGTCTTGCCATGTCCGAATGCTGGAGTCTTGCCGGACTTGACACCACGGGATAGGATACCCATACAAATAACATAGGGGGTGTCCATGAAATTTCTGCGTGCTGTATTCATAGGGGCTGCCCTTGTTTTCTCTACGATGGCGCTGTTGCCCGCCGCTCAAGCGGAGTCTACTGAACTTACCGTCCTTCTTGCCGGCAAGAAGGACGATGTCCTTGCGCTACTAAGCAAGGCAATCGACGCGGAATTTGAGGATGGGGTCAGGAGCAATGCCCTGAAAGGCATTGGATACCAAGTCCAGTTTCGCACTTTCCTTTCGGGTTCCAACATCTTGACGGCCAGATTGTTTCCAATGTCGGACGGAGATGCTACCGAGCCTACCGGCTACTTGATTGGCTTCGATGGTCAAGGCTCGCCACGCCATGCAAGGGCGCTCATCGATCAGATAAAAAAGCTTGCACAAGCACAGCAGGTCGGGGTTCATCTGGTTGAAGATCGCGACAAATATCGACGACTAGGCGAACAGGCAAAAGTATGCCAATCAAATCTTGCCCGTGATGATCGCCTTACACCCCTCGGCATGAAGGTGGCGCTGGGCCGATCAACCGATGCATCCCTCTCCATGCTCGCAGACAAAACCAAGCCAACCGATGCAGACCGCCAGCTTATTACGCTCTGGTCTTCACTGCGGACATCTTGTGTTGGATTGCTGAAAACTGATTTCGGTTTTCTCGACCCCGATCCACGCATAGGGCTTCTGCTTGCGCAGTTCGATGCAGCTGATCGCTTGGTTCTCGCTCTCTACAAAGGCGAACTGTCGTTTGGCGAGTTCAATGAACGGCGAAAGGCATTGGTTTCAATGAGCCAGAGCCAAATAGCTGACACGGCTGCAAGACTTGAGAAAGAGCGGAACGAGCAGATGGCCAGGCAACAGGAACTCGCGCGCCAGCAGGAAATTGAGGCGAGGCGATTTGCCATCGAACAACAAAAGGCCGATGCAATGACCACGCAGGCCACAACGCCAGTGCCGATTATTCCCCGTGCTCTCGGAACCACCTGTAGATCGCAACAAATTGGGAACCAAGTCCATACGACTTGCGACTGACCATGCAATCCATCAAGCGAATCGCAATCTGGGCAGTGATCGGTACGGCGGCATTGGTCGCACTCGTTTGGTGGAATCACACATCGAAGAAGAGCGAACAGGAGTCCGCCGCCAGGGCGCAGGCACGGAAAGAGCGGGCAACGCGCTTACTGAATACCGCCAAAGCAGAAACGCGGGTTTTCGATACGCAGCAGGGGCAGCTTTTAGTCATCGACGTTCCGCTGCCGGCGGCATGGGCACCCGAGGACTTCCCCATGGTGGAGACAAAGCGCTGCATGGTCTGGCGCGATCTCGAAACGCGCACTTCGGCCATCAGTTGCGAAGCTGACAGCGATCTGCGCCAGTGAGGGACTAACGATGCGACTCATCATTCTGATCTTCATGCTGCTGTCCCCAACTGCGTTTGCCGGTCAGGGTGAGCAGGATTTGTCAAAGTTCTTCGACCAGACATCGAAAGCACCAACACAGAGCGCCCCTGCCGGCGATTCACTACCTGACCTGTCCAAAGCGCCGAAGTGGCGCGACATTGCGGCAAAGCCTGAATTTCAAGCACTACCCCCTGCCAAGCAGTTCGAAGCCAAGGTTGCTTATTTCGATTACTGGATTGCCCCGCATGTCGTGGCTGATGGCCGGATCAGTGACTTCGCCGAAGTGCGCGCTGAATTTTTGCGACGAATCGACGAATTGCCTGACCTACCCGTGCCTCCGGTACATGCTGCCACAGGGACGCAGGGTGATTCCGCACAGTCTCCGGCCGCAGGTTCCATGACGCTGTACGCCACCCTGCTACAGGTCGTTGCATTTGGCGTTGCCTGGGCTATTGGCTTTCTGCTCAACAGGCCTGTATTGAAGCTTTGGCGCCAAGTCGCCGGTTTTCTGGCAGGGGTTGCCATCGGCGGGCCAGCCGTGATTGCCATCTGGGCGTTTGCCATGGATGCCCTGATGCCGGAGATTCCCGGCAACTTCAAGCAACTCATCCCGACGATGATGGGGAAGGCCATCTGGTCTGCCGTGCTGGGTGCGGGCCTGGGCGTCTATTTCGGACGACAGAAGGCGAAGAGCCGAATCCCGGCGAACACGCCAACTTCACCCTCGGCATCGGTGCAAACACCGCCACTGGTCACGCGGCTGCATGCCATCAAACTGCCTGCGATCAATCTTGAGCGTGCCTTGCTCGGCATTATTGCCGCTTCCACGCTGGCCATTGCCGTCAAGCTATGGCTTGCGCCTGCACCAGTTTCTTATGCGGACTTCGATGCCATCGCCAAAATGGAAGAGCGCGGTGCCGATCCAAAGGCGCTGGATGAACAGCGCGATGAATTACGCAGGCGCATTCCGTGGGTGCGGATCGTTGGGCAGTAGCCAGCCATGCAACCCCTCTACAAGCCAAATCAATACCCACCAGAACTGCGGCAGGCTATCGGCCAAATGTCCGACACGGCCATAGAGATTGCCAACCGCTGGGCGCTGGGCTGGCCCCAGGCGGTCAAGGACTTGATAGCGACCGGTGAATATCTGGTTGCCCTCAAGGCGCAGGAACGCGAGGAAATCAGGGTGAAGCTGGAGCCGGGCCTGAGCCATCTATCGAGTTGGGAGAAGGCGCAGGAGTATGGGCTGTGCCAGCATCCGCCCACCGCTTCGTCATCGGAATGCGATACCGTATGATCCGGTCAAAAGCCATCGCCACGATCCATGACTGACATTCGCCCCGACAATGTGCCCGTGCCCGCTGACGATGCCACCGTTGTCGCAGAACTCGCCGCCATGTCGAAAGTAGATTTGCGGAATTTCGTCGATGCACGCATCTGGTTCCGTGATGATGCGCCGCCCGAGATACGGCGGGCGTTTCATGCGCGCCAGCGCCTTGCACAGGAAATGCTCGATCATGATTAACCGCCGGCCTGAACCCATCATCATCGACGGTTGCGGCCACCGGCACTATCGGCAGGAATTCCATTTCGAGGGTCAAGGCTTCTTCGGGCGCATCCATGCCGCCATCCTCAACTGGCTGCGCCGCAACAGCGACTGAAGCATGCACGTCGATGATCTGCGGGAGAAACAGCGGGCCGGCGCGACCGCCGACCTTTTTGCCCTGGTCATGGCCTGCCGCCGAAAGTTCCTGAACGCCGCGCGCCTGCTCGAACTGCGCAGCCCTGCCATTGATCGCCTGCACGCGATGGGTGCCGAAACCGCCGTCGATGTGTGGCCCCTGCTCAGGCCGTTCGAGGTGCTGACCGAGCGTTACATCGCCGCTTTCTTCACGCCGCAGGATGCGCTATTCCTTAATCCCGGCGACGGGCAGGATGTGCGCTGGAGCCGCTATTTCCATCATGTGCTGCTGCCGCATCTACTCCAGAACGACGAACTGGTGCGCAACGTCCTGCGCGCCGTGCGGGCGCTGCCTTGCAACGACAGTCAGGCCGCTGCCGGCACGCTGGCTCAGCTCTTTTCCGAGATGACCTTGCCGGAGACAGCGCCACCCTGGGCACCCGAGAGTATTCTCGACAACTGAAATAGCGCCCACTCGCAGAACTCCCCGTACTGGAAAAATAACTTTCTCAACGGAAACATGGCACGGATTATTTAATCCTCGCGCTTGCGCCTGTTTGCCGGGGCATCGCCAGCATGATGCGTGTCAGCAAGTCGTCCGTTTCTTCGGTTTTATTCACCGTCCATCGTGCCGTGAATTCCGCCCCGATGCGCCGTATGTTCCCGTAGTCGTGCCGCTTGTTCAGCATTGATGTCGTGACTGCGGGAGGTATCGTTGCATTGCACCGGGGCATTTCCATTTTGCGGGGTTACGGAGGTTACAAGGGTGCAACCCTGCCGCCATGCTGGTTCCACGGCAACCCCTGCCAGATTGCAGGAGGGGTGCACAGGGTTACAGCCCTCCAGTTTTCCAACACCGTCAGCAATCTCTCAAGCGTCATGGTTGCGTCCCCGCCAGCTTGTCAGGATGAATGGGGTAGAGCTTCACCACTCGCCTGTTGATGCGATAGGGCTTGGCCCGCTTTCCATCCGCCCCCGGCGCTGGCAGTGCCCCGGCTTCCTGCAACACATCCAGCGCCCGCGTGAACTCGAAGCCTTTGACGGCTTCCCGCATGGCTTCCGCCGTGAAGAGATAGCAACGTTCCCCACCCGCATCCCGCCACCAGCCGGCCCGGTCGCGGACTGAGGTTTCCACCTTGTTGTCGGCATCGGAGAACCGCCCATCCCCATGGCGCTCAATAAAGGCGGAAACCCGCTCCATGATCTGCCGCCGCTCATCGTTCCCCCGCCCACGCGCCGATTGCCATAGCCGGAAGCCCTCTGCGGCCGCTTGGATGGCTTCGCCAGCCTGCCAGCCGGTCACACCGTATTCGGTCGCCAGTTCTCCGGCCATGCCGATCAGGGCAAACCGGGCTGCCGCGCGCTTGTCCTGCCCTTCGCCATGCTCGGCGGCAAGTTCCGGTTGCTGCTTGACCTGTTCAAGATAGGCGCAGAAGTCTCGCTCATCCCGTGTCAGCTTTTCAAGGAACGCCCGCCCGGCATGGCCGTAGTGGCTTGCCGCCCCTCGCTTGATGGCATCCGACAGTGCTGCGCCGCTGGCCATACCGTGCAGGGTATCGAAGGCACCAAAGGCCCGCGCAACCGGAATATCCAGCAACCGCACTCCTTGCCCGGCCTTCGCCCGTTGTCCGCCTTCCTGCATGGTCGTGGCAATGGTGCGCTCCCCGGTGGAAACGATGAAGCACCGCCAGCGTGTTACGCCTCGGGCTGTGCCGCTGCGGGTCGCCCGTTGCTTGCCGCGCCCATTGCCCAAGGCATAGACGATGGCTCCCACTTCCTTGGGATCGCATTCGCTGATTTCATCCAGTGCGAGAAGGCAGTCATTGAACAGTGCCGCTGCACCTTCCATGCCGTTGGCGGTCGCTCGCCAGCTGCGCTTGTAGTTCGGCCCACCCCAGACAGAACAGGCGGCCTCCAGCAGTGTGGTTTTGCCGGTAGAGCTATCGCCATGGGGATGAATGCCGCCGCCGTCGGCATTGCACTTTGCCAGCAAAGGGCCGGCGAAGGATGCCGACAAGGCCAATACCATGAGGGGGTTCCCCACCGCCCGGCCCGCAATTTCGACCTGCCAGCCGACCAGCGTCCCGGCTTGGGTGTGTTCCTCGTGACCACGCTCCCCGGATTGGAAGATCACGCCGGATGCAGTTGGGCCGATTACGCGATCCGGCAGAACGAAAGAATCCCCGGCCCAACCTACTTGCAGGGCGCAATGCATCCGCCGCTTGGGGTGTTCCCGTTGCAAGTAGGCCGGCAGTTGCTGGCGGGCTTGGAACGGATCCAGTTCCACCCCCATCGCCAGCAGTTCACCGCGCAACTCATCTCCCGATCCGCGCAGCAATTCCATGGGCATGGCCCATTCCCGCCACTTGCCCAGGCTGTTCTTGAATCGGAGCAGCCGGCCAAAGTTGTGCTGCTGCCCATCGAAGGTCACAGCCTCGACATGGAGCGGTGAACAGAACCACGTATCGAACAGCACGATGTCATTCTTGGCTTCTTTCCTGCCGCACCAATAGACGCCGGGGCGGTGCCGCGTTCCGCCGGCTTCAACCCAGCCGTCCAGCACCACATAGCAGGGTCGATCCTGCTCGCCGGGAAATGGGCTTTCGCCCTGTAGTGAGGTTGCGGGCTGGGCTTCTATGACCTCTGGGGTTTCGGTAGGGGTTACAGCGGAAATCCCGCCGTTACTGGCTTGCACCCTTGTAACCTCTGTAACCCCGGAAATTTCAGTTACCCCGGCATCTTCCTCAATCAGTGACGATAGTGGCTCCATCACGCAGCGCCGTATCGCCTCCAGCCCGGCCAGCCGGTGCAGGTCGTTGAAGTCGGTATCCTTCTCGCCCCGGTCAGGCCCGAAGACGGGGAAGGCCAGCAAGCAACCATGAGCCAGTGCCGCCGCTTCGGCTTTCGTGCGTCCGGTGTTGTCTTCAAGGTGATGGTCGTCATCGCCGCAGATCAGCATGCGTAAGGCAGGGAAGCTCTTTTTCATCGCCTTCGTTACCGGCTCCAAGTTGCCCGCATTGAAGGCCACCGCTACCGGGCAGCCGGTTGCCTCGTGAATGCTTGCCGCCGTGGCGAAGCCCTCGGCAATCAGGATCGCCGCCGCACCCTCGGGGTTGCCGATCAGGTAGAAGCAGCCGGTGCGCTTCCCTTGATACAGCCCCTTCTTGTCCGGCCCGCCGTCCACTGGCTTCTCGGGGGCGATGCGCTCCAGGTTCCACAGCCTGCCGCTTGTATCGAACAGGGGAACCAGCAGCCGCCCCGCATCATCAACTCGCGTGCCGTGGGGCTGGATGCTTTTCCGGGTCAGGTAGGGGTGGCTGGCATTGGCGGGTTGGGCTGCATTCCAGATGCACTCTGCCCTTGTCGCCGCCTCGGCATGGCCTTTGGCTTCTTCGGCTTCCCGTACCTGCCGTATGGCGCGTGCCCGTTCCCGATTGGCTGCCGCTTCTTCCGAAGTCAGCTTGCGTCCAATGTCAGCCCGCCATGTCTGGGAGATGCCGGTGCGCCAGTCCCCAAAAATACCAGCCGGGATACCGTCACCGTACAGCACATACCAGCCGGCATCATCGCCTCGTTTGCCACTGCTGGCGAAGCGCCGCAGCTTGCCATCTGCTTCGATCACATCGGGCGGCGTCAGGCCGGCGGATTGTATGGCCTGGCGAAATTTTTCAATGGGGTTGATGTTCATGCCCGTCCCCCTGCCTGCCCTGCCAGTTGCCGATAGATAGCCTCGATACTCCGCCGTGCTGCCCGATACACGGCTATGCCTTCCGCCGCTGTCAGATAGCGATCAACCGCAGCCCGTACTCCATCCGGCCACGACAGGACGAGGAATCCAGATGCACGACCGAGCGGTGCCGCCGTCTGGCAGATTTCGTCATCCGATAGTGCAGGTGGCATCGGGTACGTTGCTATCGTGCTTGGCAAGGGCACCAGTCGAATTCTGCTGGCCTGCTTAAAATTTGGGCTGTCGAAGGTTTTTGAAGCCGTGCCGGTGCCAGCCAGCGCGGCTTTTTTGTTGGTGGTCATGGCAGCCCCCTATCAAGCCTTGGCAATCAGCGCGCGGATGTCTTCGACACGCCATGCCGTGACGCGGGGGCCGAGTTTTACCGGCTTGGGGAAGCGCCCGGCTTTGACGCCATCCCACCAGCAGGTTTTCTTGACGGGGATGAGGGGAGGAAGGCCCGTCTTCGGATCGCCGATAATCTGCGGAAGGCGAAGGAAGCCGGTTTCGGGAAGACGCTGGGCGTTGTGTTCAGTGGTCATGTCGATCTCCATGCCGTGTCGCCGCGAATTCGGATAGGGGCGGCCACGGCGTAATTCACCGTTGCCTCCAGAACTTTCCCTGCTTTGGCGTGGAGATCGGCCTCAGTCCGGTTATCGCTTCGGACTCGGCGAGATGCAGGTCACTGAGTTGCTGCGCCGACAGTGGTATCTCGGCCCCCATGTCGCCGGGGAGCGGATGCAGTGATGGCATCGTAAGCGCTACGGAGCAATTCGACTCCGTTGGGAGCCGCCATTGCCCGCAGAGAATCAGGGGCGGTTTTTCTCGTCCGCTATGCTGCCTGCCTGATGGGCGTTACGTTGTTGTCGCCCTTCTTCCAGGTATCGAGCATGTCAGCCCATTGCTGCATCATCCTGGCGCGGTCGGCCAGATGCTCAGCGTGGTTGTAGGTGCGCCGTACCGCATTGGGTTCGGCGTGCGCCAACTGGCGCTCGATCCAGTCAGCCGTGTAGCCCATCTCGTTCAGGCGCGTGCTGCCCGTTGTCCGGGTGGCATGGGGGCTGTATTTGCCTGCCCAGCCGAGGACATTCAGCGCCTGACGAAACGATGCCGTCGCCATCGGTTTCGTCTTGTCGTCCCGATGCGGGAACAGATGAGCATGGCGACCGGTCAGGCCATGCAACGCGCGCAGCATTTCCACGGCCTGCGTGGGCAAGGGGACGACATGCTCCCTGCGCATCTTCATGCGCCCGGCAGGAATGCGCCACATCGCCGCATCCAGGTCGAACTCTTCCCATTTCGCTTCGACGGCTTCGCGGGGGCGGGTGAGCGTCAGCCACATCAGGCGAAATGCGGTAATGGTTTCGTGCCGCCCGCCGTGGCCATCGAAGTCGCGCAACAGTTGGCCGATCTCGGCAGTCTCCAGTGGGCGCTTATGTTGGGTCTTGTTCTTCGGTAGGGCTTCACGCCACTGATGCACGGGATTGGCATCGACGCGGAAGGTTTCGGCGGCCAACTCGAAAATGCCGAACAGGGTGCGCTTGGCTTCCTCCATGACGGACACGCCGTTTTTCTCGGCAGCCTTCTTGAGAACGCCGAGGATGAGCGGGGGCGTGACCTGCTTCACCGGCAACTCGCCAAGGGTGGGAAACACAACGCGGGTGAGCATGTCCAGCCGGCGCTTTTTGGTGATTTCCTCCCAATCCTTCAGCGCCAGCCATTCCTTGGCCACGGCCTCAAGGGTGGTGGCATTCTCCTGCGCGCGCTTGATGCGCTCAAGCTGCCGCTGTTGCGCGGGGTTGATGCCCTGCTTGACCAGCGCCCGCGCCTTGATGCGCTCGTCCCGTGCCTCGGCCAGCGTGAAGCGCCTGCCGTCCCGCCGCGCCTTGGCTTCCTCCGGGGTCTCGCCGCTGGGCGCGTTGGCATAGTCGCCGATTGCAAAGACGCTCTCCTTGATCTTGCCGTCTTCGCGCAACTCGAAGCGATAGCGCCATGCCTTGACGCCGTTGGGCTTGATTTCCAGATACAGCCCATTGCTGTCCCTCAGCTTATAGGGCTTGTCTTGGGGTTTGGCATTGCGGCATTGGGTGTCGTTCAACATGGCAGACCTCCGGGTTTCGAGTCATACCCGGTTTTTTCTGCCCCGGTTTTGACTCCATACCCGGTATCGTACCCGGTCTATACCCGGCTGACAACGGCAACAATCGGATGATTACGACCGAACATCCACAACAATACATTGATTGTTATGAATATTGTTGTCCGCATTGGTTCGCGGAAATCCGAAGTGCTATTTAGACGTTAAACAGGAAGTTCAACACATCGCCATCCTTGACCACATATTCTTTGCCTTCGGCACGCATTTTTCCGGCTTCTTTCGCGCCTTGTTCGCCGCTGAATTTGATGAAGTCGTCGAAGGCGATGGTTTGGGCGCGGATGAAGCCGCGTTCGAAGTCGGTGTGGATGACGCCGGCGGCTTGCGGGGCGGTGTCACCAACGTGGATGGTCCAGGCGCGGACTTCTTTGACACCGGCGGTGAAGTAGGTTTGCAGGCCGAGAAGCGTGTAGCCGGCACGGATCAAGCGGTCGAGGCCGGGTTCGGTGAGGCCCATGGATTCGAGGAATTCGGTTTTGTCGGCGTCGTCGAGATCGGCGATTTCGGCTTCCATGGCGGCGCACAGCGCAACCACTTCGGCACCTTCCTGGCTGGCGTGGGCGCGTACGGTGTCGAGGTAGGGATTGTTTTTAAAGCCGCTTTCGGCCACGTTGGCGACGTAGAGCACCGGTTTGGCCGTGATGAGGCAAAACTGTTTGAGGTTGGCCCATTCTTCCTTCGAGAGGTCGAGCGCGCGCACCGGTTTGGCCTGATTCAATTGAGCGAGGCATTTTTCAAGTACGTCGACCAGCAGCTTGGCTTCTTTGTCGCCGCCGGCGCGTGCCTGTTTGGAATAGCGGGCGAGTGCTTTTTCGACGGTGCCCATGTCAGCCAATGCCAGCTCGGTGTCGATCACTTCGATGTCGCGAATGGGGTCGACCGAGCCGGAGACGTGCACGACGTTGTCATCGACGAAGCAGCGCACGACGTGCACCACGGCATCGGTTTCGCGGATGTTGGCAAGGAACTGGTTGCCCAGGCCCTCGCCTTTCGAGGCACCGGCGACGAGGCCGGCGATGTCGACGAATTCGACGATAGCCGGCTGGATTTTCTGCGGTTTGACGATTTTCGACAGCTCGGCCAGGCGCGGATCGGGGACTTCGACGATGCCGACATTCGGCTCGATGGTGCAGAAGGGATAGTTTTCCGCCGCGATGCCGGATTTGGTCAGGGCGTTGAAGAGGGTGGACTTGCCGACATTGGGCAGGCCGACGATGCCGCATTTGAGGCTCATGGAGAATCCTTGGATTGTCTGTGGGGTGCCGATTCCATTGGGGAGATGCCGGAAGTGGCGTAGTGCGTGACAAGAGTCAATAGACACGGGTCAAGGGATGGAATTGTACCTGCAGTGCCGTCACGATTCTGGGGAAGTTCCGGTAAGCTGCCGGGCTATGCATACCCTGATGATGCCTTCCAACGACTTCGCTGCGGCGGCTGTGTCTTCGCCGATGGGGATGCCGTTGCATGCGCCTGCGCTGCTGGGGATATTCCGCGAGGCCCTGGACAGCAGCCTGATCGAGCGTGGTGCTGTCCAGGGGATCGAGTTGCTGGGCTCGGTGGATGCGTTCTGGCGAGCGTTGGGGTTGTCTGAACTGGAACGTATGGCGGTGGCGGGTAACCACGCGGCGCAGGCGGAGCTGGCCTGGCGGCATGCGGTGGGCGAGAGCGGGGCAGTGCTGTCTTATGAGCACTCCTTGCGCTGGGCGACGCCAAGCGCCGAGGCGGGTTGTGCGGCGGGCGAGGCGGTGCTGGGCTGGTTGCTGTATCACGGTTTTGGGGTACCCCGGGATGAGACCGAGGCCGCACGGCTGTTTGCTTCGGCGGCTGGGCAGGACGATCAGCGCGGCTTGACCTGGCTGGCGTTGTGTACGCTGCGGGGGCATGGGCTGGCGGCCGATGGTGGGCACGCTCTGGCCTTGTTCCGGCGGGCGGCGGATCGCGGTGGCTCAGGGGCTGCATTGGCGCAGTACTGGTTGGGGCGCATCCATTATCTCGGTTTGCCAGAGCTCGATGTGCAGGATTTTTCAGAGGCTGTGTTCTGGTTGCGGCAGGCTTCTGGTCATGGCCATGAGCGGGCGCATGAGCTGTTGGCGCGCTGCTGCTTTTTTGGCCGTGGACAGGCGGAAGACCGGGGGGCGGCATTGGCCTTGTGGCGCAAGGCGGGTGAGGCAGGCAGCGCGGTGGCGATGTATTGTGCCGGCATGTGTCTGCATGCGGGCATCACTGCCGATGGACAGCCCGATCATGCCGAAGCGGCACGCTGGCTGCGGGCAGCGGCGCGCAAGCATTTGCCAGGGGCGATGTTCCTGCTGGGGCAGTGTCATGTGTTTGGCCTGGGTGTGGTGCAGGATTGGCAGGCGGGGCTGGGCTGGTATCGCCGTGCGGCGGAGCTGGGGAACCGCGAGGCCGAGTTCGAGCTGGCGGAGTGGCATGCCTTCGGCCGTGGAGGACTGCCCCAGGACATGCCCGAGGCCATTCTCTGGTACCGGCGGGCGGCAGAGCAGGGGCATGTGCAGGCACAGCGCAAGCTGGGGCATTGTTACCGCAATGGTGATGGTATTGCGGAGGACAAGGCACAGGCGGTCGGCTGGTATCGGCGGGCAGCAGACGGGCAGGATGGCATCGCCCGGATCTGGCTGGGGGAGTGTCTCGAACAGGGCGAGGGTGTGGCACGCGACCCTGGGGCAGCGGTCGTGCAGTATCGTCTGGCGGCCGAGGCCGGCCTGCCGCATGGACAGGCTGAGCTTGGGCGCTGTTATTTGCAGGGAATCGGCGTGGCGGCTGATCTGGTGCAGGGCGAGCGGTTGTTGCGGGCGGCGGCAGAGGCGGGCTGGGCTCCGGCACTGGGTGAGCTGGAACGTCATTGCTTTGCCCGTGCCGAGCAGCTGATGCAGTGGGCCGGGGTGGATGAGAAGAGTGAGGGGAACGAGGAGTGGCTTCGGGAAGCGGTGCGGTTTTATCGCAAGGCCGGTGAATTGGGACACCGCCGCGCGGCTTGCCGGTTGGCTTCCTGTTATCGCCAGGGGCGCGGAGTGGCGGTAGACGATCTGCAGGCCATGAACTGGTATCGCAAGGCGGCCCGGTTGTTCGAGGCCAAGGTTGCCCTGGCTGATCTGTACTATTTTGGCTATCAGGATGCACAGGGGCAGCGGTTGCAGGATTTTCCTGCGGCTTTGCGCTGGTATGAACAGGCGGTCGAGCAGTATGAGGATGCTTATGCCATGTACCGGCTGGGATATTGTCTGCTGCATGGTCAGGGCTGCCCGGTGGAAGATGCGTCACAACAGGCCGGTGTGCGCTGGTTGCGCAAGGCAGCGGCGCTGGGCGAGGCGGGTGCGCAGTACGCGCTGGGCTGTGCTTATGCGGATGGGCATGGAAGGATGCACAATGCCCGGCTGGCGGTGAAGTGGCTGCGTCGTGCAGCGCAGCAAGGACATCAGGCAGCACGAACCTTCCTGCAGGAGATGGGCGCTCATTGAGCCGTTGATTGGGAGATCGAGGGGCTGGAAATTTTCTGTAAATGCCCTGTAAATGCTTTTGGTCTTTTGACTAGAATTGCAGAATGATTATTTTGGTGTCGGCAGTGGCTGGCAGATATTGGTCGTGAGTCGGGTGAGGCATGGATGAGCGAGATGTGAGAGATGGATACTGAGCAGAAAGCACTGACGATCTTGGTGGCCGAAGAAAATGGCGACCTGAAGGCTCGTTTCGATCCGACCGTGGGGCTTGCGCCGCCGGATCTGGTGGCTTTGCACGAGCGCCTGATGCTGGAAGGCTATAGTGAGTGCCTGCTCGATAATCAGCTTATTGATGAGTTTCTGGCGCTTTGTGCCACGACAGCAAAGGTGCTGGAACGCAAGATCGGCCAGCGGCGGGATGGCTCATTTGTGCTGGAGGTGGAGCGCGATCTGATGAGTGCCTACCTGACGCTTGTCCCGCCGCAGGGCGGCAAGCCGGCCGGGCCAGCGGTGATCGATGCGCTGCGTGAAAAAGGTGTGGTGTTCGGGATACATCATGCGGTGCTGGATGAGGCGCTGGCGGCCGGGCAATGCAAGAACCTGTTGATTGCCGAGGGGATACTGGATGAGGATGGAACACCGGTGCGCTTCGAGCGCCTGTTTGTCGAAGGGGTGCAGGCGGTCGGTGCCGAGGACGAGAATGCCACCATCAAGATGGCCGATATTGGCCGCCTGCCGCTGGTGCATCCGGGCGATCTTCTGATGCGCCGCCATCCGGCCATCCCGGGCAAGAATGGCACCAATGTGCTCAATGAGCCGGTGCTGCCCCGGGCGTGCAGCGATGATCCGTTCGACAGCGACTTGCCGGGGGCAGCACCGAGTGCGGAGGATACGGATCTGCTGGTGGCGACACTGGCGGGTCAGGCGGTGGTGGTCAAGCGCGGGGTGCGTGTCAATCCGGTGATCGACGTGGCCAATGTGGACCTGGAAACCGGCAGCATCAAGTTTGAAGGAACCCTCAATGTCGCCGGCGATATTCGTGCCGGCATGAAGGTGGAGGTGACCGGGGATGTGGTGGTCAAGGGCTGCATCGAGGCCGCCGAGATCATTGCCGGCGGCAGCGTGTCGGTGGTGGGCGGCATCATTGGCCGCAGCGAAGCGCGTGCCCCGGGAGCACATACCCTGCCGGACAATACTGCACGTATCCGCTGCGGTACTTTTTTCAGGGCATTGTTTGCTGAGAGCGCACACATCGAGGCAAATGAAACCATTATCATCGACCGCGAGGCCAATCATTGTGAGCTGATGGCGGGCAAGGATATTCTCGTCGGCAAGCTAGGCGCGCGCGGTGGCCAGTTGGTCGGGGGGATGGCGCAGGCCAAGGAGCGGATCGAGTGCACGGTGCTTGGCTCACCCGCCACGGTCGCCACACGCGTGCAGGTGGGGCTTGATCCTTATCTCGACGAAGAAATTCTGAAGAAGAAACGTCTGTTGCAGCAGAAATCTGCCGAACTCGAACGGGTGTTGCAGTTGCAGGATCATCTGCAGCGCAATCCGCAGAAGGACAAGGATGGCCTGGGGAGCAAGGTCGAGAGCACACGCGTGCAGCTGATGGCGGCCGTGGTGGAGCTCAACGAGGTGTTGGCGCAGATGGCCGAGCAGCAGGTGACGACGGAAGAAGCTTGCATCGTGATGCGCAAGGCACTGCATTTTGGCTGCGAGCTGCGGGTGGGGCGACAGGTGTTGCAGGCACCGGATGATTACGGTGCTGTGACGGTGCGCCTGAAGGAAGGCGAGATCGCCATCGAGCGCTGATTTTTGCGGGCGGGCGCTGGGTGTGCAGGGTAGATGCGCCGGAGGAAGGGTATCTTCCTCCGGCATCTTCCGGCATCTGGCAGCAGGTTATTTCTGCAATTTATTTTTGTAATTGTGTGACGTCGCGCACCGCACCAGAGTCGGCACAGGTGGTCGTGGCGGCATAGACCTGCAAGGCCGCAGAGACCTGACGTTGGCGGTTGGCCGGCTTCCAGGCGGCAGCCCCACGCGCTTCCATGCGGGTGCGGCGTTGCGCCAGCAGCTCATCCGGAATGTCGAGATGAATGCGGCGTGCCGGGATGTCGATGACGATGGTGTCGCCGTCCTCGATCAGGCCGATGGCACCGCCGGCGGCTGCTTCCGGTGAGGCGTGGCCGATCGACAGGCCGGAGGTGCCGCCCGAGAAGCGGCCATCGGTGAGCAGTGCGCAGTGTGCCCCCAGGCCTTTTGATTTCAGGTAGGAGGTCGGGTAGAGCATTTCCTGCATGCCGGGGCCGCCCTTGGGGCCTTCGTAGCGGATGATGACGACCTCCCCGGCCTTGACCTGATGTTCCAGGATGCCGGCAACGGCATCGTCCTGGCTTTCATAGATGCGGGCGCGGCCGGTGAATTTCCAGAGGCTTTCATCCACGCCGGCGGTTTTGACGATGCAGCCTTTCTCGGCGATGTTGCCAAACAGTACCGCCAGGCCACCTTCCTTCGTGTAGGCATGGGCGACATCGCGGATGCAGCCGTTTTGCCGGTCGAGATCGAGATCGGGGTAGCGCCGTTCCTGCGAGAAGGCCGTTTGTGTCGGGATACCGCCGGGGGCAGCGCGGTAGAAGGTATGGAGGGCGGCATCTGCGTTACGCAGGACATCGTATCGTTGCAGAGCCTCACCCAGGGTCGGGGCGTGTACCGTTGGCAGGTCGGTGTGCAGCAGGCCGCCACGGTCGAGCTCGCCGAGAATGGCCATGATGCCGCCGGCGCGGTGCACGTCTTCCATGTGGTAATCCTGGGTGGCCGGGGCGACCTTGGCCAGACAGGGGACGCGGCGCGAAATGCGGTCGATGTCCTGCATGGTGAAGTTGGTCTGCGCCTCGCGGGCGGCGGCCAGCAGATGCAGCACTGTGTTGGTCGAGCCGCCCATCGCCACATCCAGCGTTATGGCATTCTCAAAAGCCTGGACGCTGGCGATGGCACGCGGCAGCACGCGTTCATCGTCCTGCTGGTAGTAACGCTGGCACAGATCGACGATGCGCCGGCCGGCTTCGAGGAATAGTTGTTTGCGGTCGGCATGGGTGGCCAGCAGCGAGCCGTTGCCCGGCAGGGACAGCCCCATGGCCTCGGTCAGGCAGTTCATCGAGTTGGCGGTGAACATGCCCGAGCAGGAGCCGCAGGTCGGGCAGGCGGAACGCTCGAAATTATCGACGTCTGCATCGCTGACGCTGTCGTCGGCGGCCTTGATGATGGCATCGATCAGGTCGACGGCGATCAGGCGCTCGTTCCACTTCACCTTGCCGGCTTCCATCGGGCCGCCGGAGACGAAGATGGTGGGGATGTTGAGGCGCATGGCCGCCATCAGCATACCCGGGGTGATCTTGTCACAGTTCGAGATGCACACCATGGCATCGGCGCAATGGGCGTTGACCATGTATTCGACCGAGTCGGCGATTAGCTCGCGCGACGGCAGCGAATAGAGCATGCCGGCATGACCCATGGCGATGCCGTCATCCACGGCGATGGTGTTGAACTCCTTGGCGATACCGCCAGCCGCCTCGATTTCCCGCGCTACCAGTTGGCCGAGGTCTTTCAGATGGACGTGGCCTGGGACGAACTGGGTAAAGGAATTCACCACGGCGATGATGGGCTTGCCGAAATCGTTTTCCTTGACGCCCGTGGCACGCCACAGGGCGCGGGCACCGGCCATGTTGCGGCCGTGGGTGGAAGTGCGGGAACGATAGGCGGGCATGACGATCTCCAGGAGCGGTGGGCAAATAAGGGGGGCGGCCAGTGTCGGCTAGAATGGCGATTTTAGCCCAGACCACTGCGCCCCATGCTCGTTCATCCCCAGTTCGATCCTATTGCCCTCAAGCTCGGCCCGCTGGCGGTGCATTGGTATGGGCTGATGTATCTGGTTGCCTTCCTGTCCTTTCTGGCACTGGGCACCTGGCGGGCGAAGCGTCTGCCGAGCCTGGGGTTTACCTCACAGGATGTCGATGACATGCTGTTTCTGGGGGTCTTTGGCGTTATTCTCGGCGGTCGGCTGGGACAGGTGCTGTTTTATGAGCCGCAGTATTTCTGGGCGCATCCGCAGGAAATCCTCGCCATCTGGAAAGGCGGCATGAGTTTTCACGGGGGCTTTCTGGGCGTGTTCATTGCCATGATCCTGTTTGCGCGGCGCAAGAAGATGCAGGCGCTTCAGGTCACCGATTTCATGGTGCCGCTGGTGCCGCTGGGGCTGGCGGCCGGGCGCTGGGGCAATTTTGTCAATGCCGAGCTGTGGGGTCGGCCGGCCGATCCGTCCTTGCCTTGGGCAATGGTGTTTCCCAATGTCGATGCCTTGCCGCGTCATCCTTCGCAGCTGTATCAGGCCGGGCTGGAGGGCTTGCTGCTGTTCGTCTTGCTGTGGCTTTATGCGGCACGTCCGCGCCGGGTCGGCCAGGTGTCCGGGGCTTTCATGCTGGGCTACGGGGTCTTTCGGTTTGTCGGCGAATATTTCCGTGAGCCGGATGTCGGTATTTTCGGTCACAGCTATCTGGTCAGCATGGGGCAGTGGTTGAGTCTGCCGATGGTGCTGGCGGGTCTTTATCTACTTTTACGCAGGAGCAAAACGTCATGAGTCAGTCGCCACAACGTCCTTTCAGGGTACTCGGGCTGCAGCAGATCGCCGTCGGTGGCCCGTCCAAGAGCCGTCTGCGCCGTTTGTGGGTGGATATGTTCGGTCTGACGGATGCGGGTAATTTCGTCAGCGAAAAGGAAAATGTCGATGAGGACATCACCACCCTGGGCAGTGGCCCGTTCAAGGTCGAGGTGGATCTGATGCAGCCGCTCGACGCGGCCAAAAAGCCGGCCGTGCATGAGCCGCCGCTCAATCACGTCGGCCTGTGGGTGGATGACCTGCCGCTGGCCGTCGAATGGCTGACGGCGCAGGGCGTGCGTTTTGCCCCGGGCGGCATCCGCAAGGGTGCGGCTGGCTACGACATCACCTTTCTGCATCCCAAGGCCAATGAGCAGTTTCCGATCGCCGGTGAAGGCGTGCTGATCGAACTGGTACAGGCCCCGCCGGAAGTCATCGCGGCCTACACCCGGCCGGCAATCTGATGGCTGAATGATTGCCCGGAGAGCCTCTGTCCCCTTGTGGGGATATGCCGATATTGGTATCGGTATGATGTGTAGGGCTTGCATGACAACGACGCTGTCAGTATAGAATCGCCCTCCGGATTATGCTTTTTGAGAGCAATGGAAGGAGCAGGACGACGTGGGCGATGATGCAGGTAGCGGAGCATCTGGACATGACCGTGGGGATGGCGGGAAGGACGTCGCCCCTGTCTGGCGATCGGGTTTGTTGCGCCAGATCGTACTGGTCGCGCTGGCCTACGTTTTTTTTGGCCAGTTCAGCCTGTCTTTTTCTTTCACTTCGTTTGCTTACGAGGCCAATTCCGTACTGATTTTCATGGCGGAAGGGGTCGGCCTGGCGGCCGCCGCCCTGTGGGGCTCGCGCATCTGGCCGGGGGTCTTCGTCGGGCAGTTCGTTCTGGCGGCTGCGCATGGGCTGAGCTGGCCGCTGGCGATCGGTATTGCGGCCGTCAATAGCGCGGAAACTGCCCTGGGTGGAGCACTGTTCCGGCGCTGGCGGATCGAGCCTTCGATACAGCGCATGCGGGACATTAGTCTGCTGCTGGTGCTGATCGTGGGTGTCATGCAGCCGATCAGTGCCACCGGCGGTACCCTGCTGTTCTGGTGGGATGGACGGATCGGACTGGAGCGATTCGAAGAAACCTGGCTGTCGTGGTGGCTGGGAAACTCCATCGGCCAGATGATGGTTGCCCCCATGCTGCTGGCGGTGGCGGCACTGGACATGGGGCGGCGAATCCGTGGAATTCATCTGTTTGAAACCTGTTTGCTGGGGCTGGTCAGCAGTGGCCTGATGTTGCTGGGGCCGCATTTGTCCCACATGACCATGGGGCTGATGCTGGCCGAGGGGATGATGATCGTCGTTGCTGCCCGTCACGGTCTGGCGGGAGCGACATTTGCCGTTACGATCCAGGCGGTGTTTCTGGTGCAGATGACGCGTGCCGGCCTGGGGCCGTTTGTTGGCCAGACAGCCGGCCCGGAGCTGAATTTATTTCTGCTGCGCCTCATGTTCATTGGCCAGTTTATCGCCATCCTGTTTGCCGAGCGACGGCAGGACGAGCGTCAGATGCGCCTCAGCCACGATCAGCTCAGCCAGGCCCAGCAGATTGCCAATCTGGGCAGCTGGTCGATGGACATGGTGCGGCAACGGCTGACGTGGTCGGACGAGCTGTATCGCATCCTCGAACTTGAGCCGGACGAGTCCGGGTCGAGTGCGGAGCGCTTCATGTTGCGCGTCCATCCGGAGGATCGGCCGCGCATCAACACGGCATTTCGTGAGGCGCTGTCCGGCCAGCCTTATGAGTGCAGCCATCGCCTGCTGTTTCCGGATGGACGGCTCAAATACGTGCGGGCCCGTGGTGCCATTCGCCGAGCCCAGAATGGCCGCCCGCAGGTGTTTCTGGGCACCATGCTCGATCTGACGCAGATGCATGAGGCCGAGCAGCGTCTGCATCTGTATGCCCATCTGTTCGAACAGAGCGGTGAGGCTATCGTTGTCACTAGCTCGGAGAACGACATCGTATCCGTCAACCCGGCATTCACCCGGCTGACCGGCTACATGCCCGAGGAAGTCATTGGGCGCAATCCGCGTTTCCTTGCCGCGGGCAGAACCCCGCCGGAAACCTATGTCGCGTTGTGGCAATCACTCAATGAACGGGGATATTGGTGCGGTGAATTGTGGGATCGTCACAAGGATGGCAGCGTGCATCCGATGCTGGCAACGATGTCGGTGATCCGCGACCCGGCGGGCAAGCTGACCAACTACACCGCCAGCTTCGTCGATATTTCCGAGCGCAAGGCCGAGGAGATGCGCATCGAACGACTGGCGCACCACGATACCCTGACCGGCCTGCACAACCGCTTCAGCCTGCATCTGCGGCTGGAACAGGCATTGCTGGCTGCGCGTCGTGAGGGGGGGCGGCTGGCCATACTGTTCTTCGACATGGATCGCTTCAAGTGTGTCAATGACGAGCTGGGACATCATGTCGGGGATTTGCTGCTGACGGAAATCGCCAGCCGGCTGTCGGGCAGTGCCCGCGTCAGCGACATCATCGCCCGCCTTGGAGGAGATGAGTTTGTCATGGTCCTGACGGGTCTGGGCGAGCAGGCACGGGATCTGGTGGAGCAGATCGTCAGCAAGATTTCAGAGCGGCTGGCCCAGCCCTACCTGCTGGACGGGCATACAGTGCACTCTTCGAGCAGCATCGGCATTGCGCTGTTTCCCGAGCATGGCGAGGACATCGAGCAGCTGACACGTCATGCCGATCTGGCGATGTACCATGCCAAGGAAGGCGGACGAGGCATCTTCTGCTTCTATGATGATTCCATGAACTCCGGCCACAGCGAGCGGCGGGCGCTGGAGGCGGACTTGCAGCATGCTCTCGATGAGCAGGGTTTCGAGCTGCATTACCAGCCACAGATCCGCACGGAGGATCATTGCCTGTACCGGCTGGAAGCGCTGGCCCGCTGGCGTCACTCCGAGCGTGGCTGGGTGCCACCGGCGCAGTTCCTCCCCATCATCGAAAACATGGGGCTGGCTGTCAGCTTCGGCAGCTGGGTCATCGATGAATCCTGCCGCCAGATTGCCCACTGGCGGGCGAAACACGGGGTGGCGCGGGTTGCCGTGAATCTGTCGGTTTCCCAGCTGCGTTCGCCCATCCTCGTTCAGCAAACGCAGGCTTCCCTGGTGCGGCATGGCATCGAGCCGGGGGCGCTGGAATTTGAAATCGATGAGTCTGTCGTGATCAATGGCAGCGACGAAATCACGACTCAGCTGGCCGCCCTGAATGCGCTCGGTGTCCGACTGGCGGTGGCCAATTTTGGCAACCTGCTCTCTTCGCTTGTGTACCTGCGCCGTTTGCCGGTCGATACCCTGAAGCTATCGCGTGAGGTCATCGCTGCCATCGACCGTCCCGATGACGGCAATACGGCGATTATCGTCGATGCCATCCTGACCCTGGCGCATGACATGAAGCTGCGTGTCGTTGCTGAAGGGGTGGAAACCGAAGCACAGCGTAAATTCCTGACCAGCCACCGCTGTGACCTGTTGCAGGGTTATCTGCTCAGCAAACCGCTGACGGAAGCCGAGGTCGTGCAACTCTTCAATGGCGGGGGTATCTGAGGGCGGTTTTTCCCGGTTCCTTAACGTGAAAGAGACGGCTCCCAAGGCGACCGAGAACCTGACCAGTGAAGGTCATTGGTTTGAAGTGGTGGCGAATCAGGCGACGGCGGGGATGAAGCCGAAGCGAGTCAGTGCCTTGATCCAGC
>JAGOSV010000015.1 GCA_018062105.1 Sterolibacterium sp.
AGATGATCCAGGCCCAGCGTGCCTACGAGCTCAACTCGCGCGGCATCAAGACCAGCGATGACATGCTGGCCCGCCTGTCGCAGCTGTAATCTCCCCGTCCAGGCGGATGACTCTCCTTGACCGGGAGTTGTCCGCGCAGCTTTTCATGGTTACCTGATGCGCATCCTGTCCAGTCTTTGTGTCGCCATGGCCAGCCTGCTGCTGGCCGCATGCAGCATGGTGCCCCCCACCAGCATCGTGCAGCAGCCGCTGACGGCCCGCCCGCAGCCGCAGGCCATGTCCCGCCCGAGCAACGGCGCCATCTTCCAGACTGCCGGCGTACGGCCACTGTACGAAGAGGCCCTGCCGCGCATGATCGGCGACACCCTGACCGTCGTGATCGAGGAAAAAACCACCACCAGCGCCCAGGAATCCACCAATGGCAGCGGCTTCGGATTGCTGGGCCTAACCGAGCGGGCGCGCATTTTGGAGGGCGCGCTGACCATCACCATCGTCGAAGGTCGCCTGACCGCCATGCGCTTGCGTGGTCTGGAAAGGCTGAATGAGCGTTATGTGGTGTCGCGCCTGGTGCCGGATGAGGATGCGCCACTCAATGTTGGCGTGTTGCGCCAGCGTTTCCAGATGTTGCTGGCGGATCCGCTGTTTTCCCGGGCGCAGGCCAGGCTCATCCCCGATGTCGTGCCGGGGCGTGCGCTCCTGGATATCGAGTTCGAGCGTGCTACGCCGTATCAGATGACACTGTTTGCCAGCAATAGCCGGCCGGCCTCTGTCGGGGAAAACACGACAGGTGCCGCCTTGACTGTGCGCAATCTCAGCGGCTGGGGGGACAGCCTGGAATGGGTCTTGCAAAACGGTAGCCGCCCTGACTGGCTGAGGCGTCAGGGTGGGCAGCAGCATATCCGCTGGCAGGTTCCACTAGGTGGGCAGGGGCTGGCATTTTCGGCGCAGATGGACGATGGCACTTCGACAGTGCTGGAGGAGCCAATCGATCGGCTGGGGATACAGAGCCGGCTGCATGCACAGGAATTTGGCATCTCCCAGCGGGTGCTGGAGGATATGACTCAGCGCCTGGACCTGGGATTGGGTTACAGCAAACGTCGCAATTTGTCCTTCCTGCTGGGGCAGCCTTTTTCTTTCATGCCCGGCGAGATCGACGGCGTCACACGCATCGAGGGCTGGCGGTTCTGGCAGGAGTATGCCTATCGCCAGGAAAATCAGGCGCTGGTGCTACGCTCTACCTTTATGACCCATCGTACCAACCTGCAAGCCATGGCCAATGCGGCTGATCCGGATAATCGGATATGGCTGGGACAAGGGCATCATGCCTGGCGACCGGCGACAGGAAACTGGCAACTGTCATTGCGTGCCACAATGCAATACACACGGAATCGTCTTTCCTCGCTGGATCGCTTGTCGCTGGGGGGGCGGCAGTCCGTGCGCGGCTTTCGCGAGAATCAGCTGATCCGTGACCAGGGGCGGGTTGTCAATGTGGATGCAGATTATTTTCTCTGGCGTAGCGTAGCGGAAGATGCTTCGTTTTCGGCAGGTTTGTATGGCGACATGGCCAGTGGACATAATCAGGGTGATGCGAATGCCCGCCTGTCGTCGGTGGGTGTGATGCTGAAAGCGAATCTGTCAGGATGGCACTTTGATCTGGCTTATGCCCTGCGGCGTCAGGCACCAGCGTTCCTACTGCGGCGTAATGACAGCTTGCAGGATAAAGGCATACATTTCCGGTTGAGCTACGATGTGTTCGGCAAGTGATCAGCGAACTTTTGTCGCACCCGTGGTGGCAACATGTCCACTATTTTTCACCTCCCATCGAGAACTGTCATGTGGTCATTGATGTCAGACCGATCGTCTTTCATGATGGCATCGTCTGCCCTGTTGCGTCAGATGATGATCCTGTTCTGGTTGTTGGCTTCGTGGCTGGTGATGATTGCACCGGCATGGGCAGAGAAGGACAGAACGGAATTTCTGCAAGCCCTGGCCAGCGGGGTCGAATACCGGCAGCAGGGTCGGCTGAATCTTTCCCGAGAGATATTGACGGCCTTGCGGCAGCAGGCATCCTCGCCGGAAGATCAGGTACTGGCTGCCGGCGAGCTCGGGGCAACCTTGCTGCAGATGCGCCAACTAACATTGGCCGGTGAGATGCTCGGGGGGGCGTACGCACAATCCGACGGGCGCGAACGCGCTCGTTATGCCATCGATCTGGCACATCTAGCAGTGGCTCGGCACAATCCGGAGGAAGCACGCCGGTATCTGAGTGAAGCCGGGACGTTGTCTGCCGGGGATAGTGCATTGCAGGCACTTGTTGCCTTGAATGAAGCTAGTTTGGCGCCGGAGGAACATGTGTTGGAGCGGTTGGCGGGTGTGGCCACCCTCATTCCGTCCATCCGCGAGGCGGACACACGCGCGGCGTTGTCGATCAATCTGGGGCATCAGGCACGCAAGCAGGTGCAGAAACAGAAACCTGCTGCCCTGCCACTGGCCTGGCAGGCACTGGTGTCGGCACGCCGGGATGCTCCCCGGTCATCACGCTTGCAGGTCGAAGCACTCGATGCCCTGGCTCAGCTTTATGAAGATCAGCAGCGGGATGCTGAGGCGCTGACATTGACGGAACAGGCGCTGGCTGTGGCATCCGGAATGAGCCATCCGCACATGGCCGCTGGTACCAGCATCGTGGGCGATCTGCTGATCCAGTTGTACTGGCGACAGGGGCGTCTCCAGCTGCGTCTAGGACAGCGTGATGCGGCGTTGCTCGCCTATCAGGCGGCAGTAGAGAGCATCGAGCGTATCCGGCAGGATATTCCTATCGAGTATGAGGGGAACCGTTCCTCCTTTAGGGACACGCTGGAGCCCATATATCTCGGGCTTGCTGAGCTTTTGCTGGAGGCTTCCGAACGTTTGCAGGGTGCGGCACACAACGAAGCACTGAAAAAGGTGCGCTCGGTGGTTGAACTCATCAAGCAAAGCGAGATGCAGGATTATCTTGGCGAACGTTGTATTCTCGATGCGGAGAGTGACGTCTCTGGGCAGACGTTGCCTGCTGGCACGGCCGTGCTGTATCCGGTCATTTTGCCCGGACGACTTGAGCTGGTACTGGAGACGGCCACGGGCATGGAGCGCCGGACAAGCCGGATCACGGCTGATGGATTGCGTGCTACCAGCCTGGAATTTGCCCGCCGGTTACGCAGCGAGCCGACGGCAGAACTGCCGCAGTCCCGGCAGATTTATGACTGGCTGATCCGTCCGCTTGAAGAGATTTTGACGCACCAGAATATTCGTACTCTGGTGATCGTGCCGGATGGGGTGATCCGTACCTTGCCCCTGGCTGCACTTCATGATGGGCAGCACTATTTGATCGAACGACTGGCGATTGCGGTTTCTCCGGGATTGAGCATGATCCGGAGAACATTGGCACGCGAACACCGGCCAGCATCCTTGATTGCAGGATTGGCAACCCCCGGACCTGTCGTCGAAAAGCTGTCGACGGCACGTATTGCCGGTATCCTGCAGCAGCCGAAAGAATCCACGCGCATGTCCGGGGAGAATGTGTTTGCGGTGAATGCAGTGAATGTGGCGGCGGGAGCAATTGCACCGTCACACAAAATTGTGACCCGGGCCATTTCGGTCGATAGCCTGAAGCGCCAGGCGGCGGATGCCTTGAGTCTGCCGGGGGTGCGTCTGGAGGTCGAGGCGCTGGGGCGGCAGTTACACGCTGCCCCATTGCTCGACAGTGCATTTACCCTGTCGAATTTCAGTAACTCGGTAGGTTCTGGCAAGTATGAGGTCGTGCATATTGCCTCTCACGGCATTTTCGGTGGCAGTGGTGATGAAAGTTTCATTCTTGCTTACGACGAGATTTTGACCATGAACCGTTTGCAAACGTTGCTGCAATCCGAAGGCTTGCGCAAGCGGCCGATACGTCTGTTAACTTTGTCGGCCTGCGAGACGGCAGAGGGGGACGAGCGGGCACCGCTAGGGATCGCTGGCGCGGCAATCAAGGCACGGGCGGAAAGTGCGCTGGGAACCTTGTGGCCAGTCGAGGACAGTGCTGCCACGAAGATCATGAATACTTTTTATGGTCAGCTGGTCGGCCAGCAGCAAGGGCGTGCCGAGTCATTGCGTCAGGCACAGATATCCTTGCTCCGGCAGGCGGGGTATGAGCATCCATTCTTCTGGGCACCTTTCATCATCATCGGCAACTGGGATTGAGCCTTGACCGGGATGGAGGCGGTGGCGTGTCGTAGGTTTTTTCAACAAGGCCAACGGAGGTTGTCAGGATGATTGGTCGTTCTGGAGCGCGACGATTGAATATCATTGCCTGTTTCCTGGCACTGGGCATTTTGCTGTTGACAGAAATATTGTTCCGTCAGGGTAGCCTGGGGGCACTGGAAAACGAATGGGATGATTTGTGGTTTCGTCTGGCCGGAAAGACGTCGGCACTGACGGTCAGCAAGGTGGCGCTGGTCGAGATCGATGAGGCGACACTGGCGGCTTTTCCGGATGATCCCCTAGTGTTCTGGACACCTCACTATGCCCGTGCCTGTGCCGTGCTGCGTGCGGTCGGAGTCAAGACCATCGGGCTCGACATCCTGTTTAGCATCTCGCCGGAAAGCTGGCTGGGGAAGGTGGCAGGTGCTGATGATCCGGCCATCCGCAATTTTGATCGTACCTTCCGTGAGCAACTGGCCAGTGGCGATGTCATCATCACGGCGACCCACCAGAGTGGCCCGGAGCCCTTGTTGCCGGTGGCCGAGTTTCTTGCCGCCTTACCGAATCTGGACATGCGCGGCCATATTGGCGCGACCAATTTGCTGTTTGATCGCGATGGTGCCTTACGGCGTGTCCGGGCGCTGGCACCAGGGGCGGACGATGCTCCCGAAGATGGCCTGCACCTGCTCTCTTTTCCCTTGCTGCTGGCCTTGCATGCCTCCGGCCAGTCGGCACAGGAGCACACATGGCGTTTTGGTGCGAAGGCGCTCGATGAGCGCCAGCCACCCTGGAAACTTGCTTTTTCCGGGCCGCCCGGCAGCATCACACGTCTGTCGATGCGAGAGGTGATTGCTGAAGGTGCCGAGAAAAATCCACGTGTCCAGGCGCTGGCGGGCAAGGTGGTCATCATCGGGCCAGCTTTTGGGGGATCGAACGATATCCACATGACGCCTTATGGACATGGACTGTGGTCCACGGCTCTGATGAGTGGGCCAGAAATTCATGCCCAGACCACGGATGCACTGCTCCACGGACGGTTCTTCACGAATCTGCCGGTGGTAGGGCGCATCGCGGTATTGTCAGTCCTGCTGGCGTGCGCTCTGTGGTTCTGGTTGCGTCTGCCCATCGCTCAGGGAGTAATGACGCTCGGACTGTTGCTGGCACTCATGGCACTGGGGGGGGATCTGTTGCATCAGCGTGGTCTGAATTTTCCGTTGGCACACATGCAGTTAGCCTTGCTGTTGTTGTTTGGGGTGATCTATGGCTTGCGTTTTGTGGTTGGAGAGCGCGAACGTAATCGGGTACGTGCCATCTTTTCACGCTATGTTTCGGGCGAGATTGTCGCCAACCTGATTGATGCCGGAGAGATGCCGGCATTGGGTGGGCAGTCTCTGGACATCACTGTGCTGTTTTCGGATATCCGGAACTTCACGACACTGTCTGAGCGGCTGCAACCCGAGGAGGTTGTCGAAATGCTCAATCGCTGGTTCACGCGGGCTTGTGCAGTTCTTCAGGAAGAAGGTGGCTGTATCGACAAGTTTATCGGAGATGCCGTCATGGCAGAATTTGGTGTTCCCCTGCCCACGCAGGATCATGCGCGGCGGGCGGTACGAGCGGCGCTGAAGCTGAGTCAGGTGGCGGATGAAATGCAGACATGGGTCGAGCAGCGTTTTACCGGGCGCGATCTTCCACCCTTTGCCATTGGTGTGGGGCTACATTCCGGCAAGGCGGTGGTGGGCAACATCGGCTCGATGGAACGTATGGAGTACACTGCCATCGGCGATACGGTGAATCTCGCCTCGCGTCTGGAAGGGGTGACCAAACAACTGGCTTGCACGGTAGTGGCCAGTCGTGCGACGGTCGATCTGGCAGGTACCGGATTGCAACTGGGCAGGACGGAAACCCTGGCAGTCAAAGGACGCAATGAACCCGTGGAAGTATTCGCCATCGAAGGCATGGAACAAATGGAGACACAATCATGAACTTGACATTTTGTTTTCTGAAGCAGGTGGGGCACTTGCGCCCCATGCTGCTGGCCACTTCCTTGTGGCTGATTGCATTCGGAGCTGCGCATGCTGCCGGGGAGGTCGTCCTGGTGACGGCGGTGCAGGGGAATGTTACGGTTCAGGGTGAGACCGGCGGGCAGATGAAGCTTGAACCCTTCGTCCGTCTCCGCTCTGGTGACCGACTGGCCTTGACGGCAGGTAGCCAAGCCAGCCTGCTGTTCGCAGCAGCAGGGCGTATGGAAATCTGGAAAGGGGCGGGTAGTGTGGACATTGCGGAAGGCGAGGGCAAGGCCGCTACTGTGGGCAAGCCGGAACTGCAGGTACGCCAGATTCCTGTTGAAGTGGCACGACAGATGAATCGCACACCATCGGTCACGCAGGAAGGCCGTGTGGGGATGCTACGTATGCGTTCGTTGCCTAACCCGGATGCTATCAATCGTCTGGAGCAAGAATATGCCCGTTTACGCAGCAATACGGTAGCCAACGATCCCACACCTGAAATCTTTCTACTGGCCGGGCTTTATGATTTGCGCCAGTACACTCGTCTACAGACAGAGCTGAAGCGGATCGAGTCCGCTTTTCCTCAGGATGTGAGCGTTATCGCACTCAGCCAGGTATATGCACGGGCATTGAATCAGCCTTGATGGACATTCATGATTGACGTCGGTGGACTGTGCAGGACTTGATCCAGATTTTCGCTCCGATTTCTCTTTTAGTACGTAAATTTATTTCGTTCACCCTGAACCTGTCTCTAAGGCCTTTCATCATAAAAGTTTCAAAATTCTGTAGGGATATCCCAAGGATACATCCTTCGGTGCGTTCCCTTCAGTCAGGCTCAGTCCGAAAGGATTTGATTTGATCGGCGTACCTTTAACGATCTTTTGGAGATATGTCATGCAATTTCAATATCGCTTCATTTTGAATGCGCTCGTTGCAGCACTTGCTTTTTGCTCGACCAATGTGGTTTATGCCGCAGCACCATCGGGTGATGGACAACTGGTGAGGGCTTATCAAGGTTCTCAGTTTGAACGTCAGAAGGATCTTGGCTTCATTCAGTTGGAGTTGCTTGTTGGGCCTGTTGATACCAAGGCTTCAGGTGGATTCGGTAAGAGTCAGGTACTGGAGGGTTATGTCACCAAAGTGGATTACAGTCTTTCTGGAAAACGCTCGACACTGGAGGTTGCACGCAATTATGAGCAGGCACTGGTAGATGCCGGATTCGAACTGTTGTTCAAGTGTTCGGGTAAGGCAAAAACTTGTGGCAAACTGAAATTCGACCAGGTGTTTGGCGAGTTTCCTTATGAGGATGAGCACTACCTGATTGCTCGAGGTACTGATAAGGCAACTTCGGAAACACTGACGGTGGCAATTCGCGTCCCCGAGTCTCATCATCACCACGTTTTTGTCGTGCGATCCAAAGCCATGGATACGGGAATGGCCAAGGTGGATGCTGCGGCCATAGGCAAGGGGCTGGAGCAAACGGGGCACATGGCACTTTATGGTATTCAGTTCGATTTTGGCAAAGCGAGCCTCAGGCCGGAGGCTGCCCCGGTGATTGCGGAAGTGGCGGCATTGTTGAAGAACAATGCCAGGCTCAAACTGCACGTGGTGGGTCATACCGACAATGTTGGAAATTTTGAAGCCAACATGGCGCTTTCGAAAGCACGTGCGGCCACGGTGGTCGATGTGCTGGTGAAGCAGCACAGTATTGGTCCTGCCCGGTTGATGCCGCATGGTGCCTCATCGATCGCGCCGGTGGCAACCAATCGGACGGATGCCGGACGTGCCAAGAACCGACGTGTTGAACTGGTCGAGATGTAGTAAAACGAAAAACCATCTCCGGCAGGTGGAGATGGGTGTTCCGTTTGCATCCCTTGAGACTCCCTGCGGGGGTGTTAAGGTTGTTTTTGCAGGGCGGTTCAGCTGGTTCGGTCTTTGCCGCCACTTGCTGCCCACTTGTTGCCATTATCGCGCTGGATCAATGGCGGCCGAAGCCCCTTTCTTTCGATCCTGGTGTCGATCCGGGGCGTGACTCATGAAGTTTTGCGTTGTCGTGCCTGCGCCAGGCGGTGGCGCATGGTGCTGGCGGTGTTTGCGATTTCTGCTTCCAATTGGTGATTGGCGGGTGCATCTTCGATTTTGCGTCGCTGGATTTCCTGTTCCAGAGTTTTGCGTGACAGTGCCGAGATCAGGAAGCAGGAGAGTGCGCCTGCGGACAGGATCAGGAGCAAGACGACCTGGAAGAAGTCGCGTTGCTGCTGCCAGTAATAGCCGGCAAGTGCTGAGCACAGGCTGGCGACCAGCACCCAGGTCATCATCGAGACGACGGCCTCGCGTCCGCCGTGACGGTAGATGGAGAAGAATTGCAGGACAAAGGCACCGATAAAAATCAGCGAGGCGAATACGCTCAGGAGCTTCTCGACATTGAGATCGTGCACGCCACTCAGGAGCAGTGGCAGCCAGACGCTGAAGCCGGTCAGTAAGTCACTCATGGAGTTTTTATTCTGGAAAGGTTGAACGCACGAAGATGTCGCTGTGCGTATCCTACCGCAGGATGGCTGGGTTGATACGATGGTTTGAGTGATGTCTCTGGCGTATCCGTGATCCCCGGTATATCTGCAGGCGACAGAGCGGTATGTTGCATCGGCATCGGAGAGCTGGCCCCGACTGTTTGGACAGAATTTCCACGGAGATAAGTGGAGCCCTGCGGGGTAGCGTTATTCACGGTACCGACCGCTGGCGGTTCCTCTATAACCATAAGCGGTCGGCGCGGTGGATAACGCGGGTTTCATGCAGCGAGATTCCTCTGTGGCAGGTCGGCGAAGTAAATCATGTCCGGCGCCTTGCCGTCAAACGCCTGATGGGGTCGCTGGCTGTTGTAGAACGTGACGAACTGCCCTAGGCTCACCTTGGCATGGGGAATTGACTCGTAGGCTTTGAGATAGACCTCGTCGTACTTGATGGTTCGCCAAAGCCGTTCAACGAAAACGTTATTTCGCCATGCGCCTTTACCATCCATGCTGATCTGGATGCCGTTGTCCTTGAGCAGCTGGGTGAAGTCGCTGCTGGTGAATTGGCTGCCTTGGTCAGTATTGAAGATTTCTGGGGCGCCATGGCGCGTAATGGCTTCCCGTACGGCATCCAGGCAGAAATCGGTGGTCAGCGTGTTGGAGAGACGCCATGACAGCACCCTGCGCGAGAACCAATCGACCACCGCCACCAGATAGACGAAGCCTCGGCGCATCGGGATGTAGGTGATGTCTGTAGCCCACACTTGATTGGGCCGGTTGATCTTCAGGTTTCTCAGCAGGTAGGGATGAATCGGATGGGCCGCATGACGCCTGCTGGTGTTCGGCTTGCGGTAGAGAGCTTCAATGCCCATCTTCTTCATCAGTGTGCTGACATGCTTGCGACCGATGTTTTGGCCTTCCAGCCGAAGCATGTCGCGCAGCATGCGGCTGCCGGCGAAAGGGTGTTCCAGATGCAATTCGTCCATTCGGCGCATGAGTGCCAAGTCTTTGGGCGTGGCCGGTTGCGGCGTGTAGTAGGCCGACGAGCGCGCCAGTTGCAGAAGCTGGCATTGCCGGACAACGGGTAGCTTGTGGGTGCGGTCTATCATCTCTTTGCGCTCAGCATGCCCGCCTTGATGAGCGCGCCTTCTAAAAAATCATTCTCCAGCGTCAGCTGCCCGATCTTGGCGTGTAGCGTCTTGAGATCGGGCTCCGCGGCCTTGCCAGGGCCATCGCCAAACACTTGGGCCGAGTGCTCTATCAGTTGGGCCTTCCAGTCGGTGATCTGGTTTGGGTGAATGTCATATTGCTGCGCTAATTCGGCTAGCGTCTTGTCGCCTTTGACGGCAGCAATCACTACTTGCGCCTTGAATGTCGGCGAGTGGTTCCGCCTCTTTCTTCTCGTCATGTCTTGCTCCATTTTGTGGCCGCTTCGCGACCGTCGGTTGGGCAAGGCTATCACTTATCCTGCTGTCCAAATTTCCGGGACCGGCTCTAGTTCTTGACGGAGCGCCAGCCGGCTTTGCGCGGTGCTCCGGAGTTGGAGGTTTGTACGGCTGTGGTCAGCTTGCTGCCATCGGCCAGGGTGCTGATCATCTTGATGGTGCCGGAAGGCAGCTTGATGATGATGAAGCCGACGGCGGCAGAGGAGTTAGAGAGCAGAGCACCGACGGTTTGTGTCGAAGCATCGGTATAGGTCCCGCTGCAAAGGTCGAACTGGTAATTGTAGGCGGTGCCACCTACGGCGCAGGAGGAGGATGAGGTGGGGCGATTACTGACGACAACCGCAGTGTTGAATACGATCTTGGGGTCGAGATTGACCCGCTCTCCCGGGTTCAGCGACAGATCGGTATACCATCCATTGACGGAGCCTAGGCTCAGGTCGACCGGATTGCTGGTGATGGTGTAGGTGCTGGCAGATAGGGTACTGAGGGTTTGTTGCACCATACTGCTGTGACCATTCAGGTTGCCCAGTGAGGCGCCGGTATCCTTGAGGAGATAAACACTTTGCAGACCGGTGGTCGTGGTGTCGCTGACGCCCAGTAATCGGCCGGTGCCGAACAGGACCACACGGGCGAGGCTGCCGCTGCCAGCAGTGCAGAAGCTGACATCCGGGCGTACCGTGATGGGTTGGCCAGCACCCAGTGCCGCCAGTTTGATGAGCGGGGTAATGGCAGGATTGGGGTCGGTGAAGTCGATACGGTACAGGTTGCCTTCGTTGTCACCACCATAAACGTAGGTGATGTTGGGGTCGGTTTGCGGGTTGTTGGTGATGGCCGTGATCTTGGCAAAGCCCGAGGGGGTGGTGGGATTGCCGACCGTGGTACCGATCTTTTTCAGCACGGTGCCATCACTGACATCCAGAACATACAGATAGCCTTGACCATCGCCGGTGCTGATGCCGTCGGTACCCGGGATGTTGTTATAACCCGAGGTCACCATGACGACCCACTGGTTGTTCCAGTAACCGAACTGGGCGTTGCCATAGGTCAGGCCGAGATCAGGATCATTTTTTGTGCATAAAGTGCTGTCAGCACAGAATTCCCAGAGTGCCTTGGGATTAGTTGGATCCGTAATATCGAGGGCGTAGTAGCCCCGGCCACCGGCATTGAGACCGGCCACTAGTACTGTTTTCCAGACGCCACCGATCTGCACGTCGGCAATTTCAGGCGAGCCGTCGACGGTAAATTGGTGATTGGTGGGGTAGTCCATGGAAGCTAGCTTGTAGAGCTTGGGCATAGTGATACGCGGTACATAGGCCCAGAGCTCGTCACCGTTGGTGGCATTGAAGGCGTGCAGCATGCCATCGTTGGCGGCAGCAAGGACAGTGGCCGGGCGCGAGGTATTGGCGGTGATGAAGGTACCATAGCCGGACATGGTGTAGTTTTTGGTGGGTATGCGCAGATAGGCTGGTTTGGCGGTATCGATATCGCCCAGAACAATAGGGATGCCGGCATGCCAGGTTCCGCTGAAGTTGCTCGGCGGGGTGGCTGTACTCTGTGCGTAGGCACGATAGATCGTGTCGTTGGCATACTGTTGCTGGCCACGCAGCCAGCGGATGAGATTGTCGCCATTGTTGGCGATGGCCTGGTTGGAGGGCGACAGGGAACCAAACTGCACCATCAGGCTGCCTTTGTTGTCGAACCAGGATTTTTCCGTGCTGGTCATGGCAGAGTAAGTGAAGTTCTTGAGCGCTGGCGTGCTGGAGCCGGAATCCAGCATCTTGATGCTGCGGGTGTCTGCCGCCGGGGAAACTTCCAGACCGAGGGTGTTGGTGCTCAGCCAGCTCAGGTTGTTCAGGACATTGCCGGTGGTCGGGTCGATTTTTTGATCATACAGCTCGCCATACCATTTTCCGGTCGTGAAGGTGGCCGAGAAAATGTCGTTGTCCTGCTGGCTGACGTTGGGCGTCGAGGTGGCAGCTGCCGAAGCAGCACCACTGCGCACAGTCATCGACAGCAGGGCACTGGACAGGCCATCGACCACGGCCTTGGGATCGCCGGCGCTGAAATATTTGCCATGACCATTGACGGCGGCATGCCACAGGTCATCGACGGCGGTCTGGGTGTCACCGACCGGGTCGGGCCAGACATATTTTCCACCGGAATTCCAGGGGCAACCCGAAGCATTGGTGATCAGATTGTAGAAGTCACCGCCGATAACCGGGTTAGTGTCATAGTCCTTTTCGTAAGACATCAAGCCGCTGATACCCATGCCCATGGTGAAAGTGGTCATGTGCAGATGGGTGTTCGGGTCGGTGCTGGTCACGGGAACCACGCCGGGGGTGGCTACGCTGGGTTCAAGATCGGGGCGCAGGCTGACCGTGCTGGTGTTCGATCCGCCGTTGTACCAGTAGAGTGCCACATCGGCCAGCGAGGGCAGGGATGAGGGGCTGGTAATGCCATCCACACAGCCGGCAGCCTTGGTGCAGAAGCGGCTGGCATTCTGTACGTTGTCGTTGTTATTGACCAGTCCTCCCGAGTAGGAGCTGTTGTTCCAGTAGCCATCCGTGGTCAGGATGGTGTAGTTCTGATGGCAGGGGTACTGGACGGTGCTCAGGGGGGCGCTGGCGTACATTTTTCCGATGGCGTTGAGTGATTCACGCAGGGGGGTGCCGCCGGTTGGGTTCGATGTATAGAGCTTGTTGTACCAGGTCGAGCGGTTGGTGCCTGAAAAATCTGCCGGGAACATGTCGACTTTGCTGGGATCGTAGCTGTTGCTCGACAGTGTGCGCAGTTGGGCATAGCCGACACGATAACTGCTGCCCAGGGTGACGAATGCCTGGCCGACAGCGGTTTTTGCCATTTGCATGCGGGTGTGATAGTAGGTGTACCAGTTGGCGAAGTTGGTCATCTCTTCGGCATAGGTACACACACCGGCGGTGCTGATGCAGTCCAGCCGGTCGCTGTGGCGCGGATAGGTGGTGCGTGAGGAAGTGATATTCACCCGGTTGAAGGGATCTGGGCTGCCACCGCCGGCGGCGATAGTCGAACCGGTCAGGGGCGAGACCTGATCGGTGACAGCCGCCATGGCGGGCGATCCACCGGCGCTGTTGGCATAACTCCAGCTCAGCGAGCCGCCGTTAGTGACATTCCCCCGGCTGATGCTTTTGCCATTGATGAGGGTGGTGGTGTCAACCAGGCAGAGTGTGCTACTGGTCTTGGCCTGGCAGGTTGGGGTGATGGCGTTGCCGCCAATGTAGGCCTTGATCAGACCACTGGTGCCGATGGCACTGGCCAGGGTGCTGACGACGGAAGTGGCAGACTTGTTCTTGCCCAGGGTGATGCTATTGGCCGAGACGGTCGCCCCCCCCAGGGTTAGGCTGAGGGAGCCGGACAGGCTGTCTTGCAGCACTGCAGTACTTGAAGTGGATGTTTTTCCTCCGAGGGTTATCAGTGCAGTGGGTTGTATGGCCGGGGTGGCGGGTGTTACCACGGGGGTCAGCGAGGTTGCGGCAATGACACCACCGGCCGCACTGCTGTCAAATACTGGGGTACAGCCTAACTTGCCTGGGTTGCAATTGGCCGGAATGATGGCGACGATGTTGGTGCTGCCCAGGGTGATGCCGTAAGTCGAGCAGGCGGGCACGGAGGGGCTGGTGGTGACGTTGGGGGTCTTGACGCAGGCTAAATAGTAAGGCGAGGTGGTGGTACTGATGATGACCGAAGCCAGGCGGGTGGCTAGTTCCTGCTGGCCACTGGCGGTGTTGGGGGCGTAGGTCGAGGGTGATACGGTGGTGGTGCCGATGATGGAGGTACCATTGATGGTGACGCCGGCGATGCCGTTGCCGGTCTTGGTGGCAGAGGTGGTGGTGCCGATGCTCAGGGTGCCATAGGAGGGCGAACCGGTCAGGCCGACGGAAAAGCGTGGATAGTAGTGGCTGCTGGAGATGTATTTGGCCTGGCACGAAGGGTTGGTGGCGCTGCCGTTGTCGGTCAGCGCACTGTTGTTACACCAGCGTACCCGGGCCGGTACGGGGTAGCCGGTGGGGGCAGGGCTGCCGGCAACGACCGACTGGCAGACGCTGAGGTTGGCATTGGTGCAGTATTCTTGGACGTTGATGTTGTAGTAATACGGGCTACCGTAGACGGTTACCGGGTAGTTGTAGCTGGAATCCGGATAGCGGTAAGCGGTGTTGTACTGGCAGCTGGAAGCACTGGAGCTCGTGCACCACTTGCGGTCGGGGAAGCCGGTGACCAGATTGGTAGTGCTGGCGGTGTTGCCGAACATGTCGTTGTTCTGGATATTGTAGCCATCCGTGAGGACCGAGGTCCAGTTGGAGGTGGCTGCCGCCGTCATGCTGGGATAGGCAGTGCCGTTGTGGTAGCGCGGTGGTTCGTAATAGACGTTGGGGTTGTAATAAATGCTGTTGAAGGATGAGGCCATGAACGGAGGGTCACCCGGTTTGCACAGGTCACGCCCGGCAGCGTAGGTTGCTCCAGTGCGGCACATCTTGACATGGCTGGCACTGCTGCCGCCGCCACCGACATAATCCGGCATGTAGGCCCAGTCCATGGAGCCGGAGTTGTCCATGAGCAGCATGATGTTCGGCTTGATTGAGCCAGTTCCGGAAATGTTCAGTACCGGTACCTGGGCGATGTCGGTGGCTGCTGCCCAGACGAGGCAGGGAGCAAGCAGAGAAGGCAGGATGAGCGTAGCGAGCTTGTTCATGTCAGGCTCCTATCATGACAACGAATTGATTAACCACACCCGCACCCTTAAGACCGGGGACGCGGGCAGTGATCACATAATGGATTTCCGGCAGGAAGCCGTAGCTGCTGGCATCGGAGGCCAGGCTTTCTCCGGTGCGTGCTCCGGTAGCTGTCGTGCCGCCACTGGGAGTCGATTGCACACAGACGTTGCTGAAGGGAAAGTCGGGTGGGCCGCCGTTATAAGGTTGCGCGCCGTATTGGCACAATCGATGGATGACGTATTCGACAGGTGTACCACCCGGATCGGTAATGGTACGGGAGCCTGCCCAGTAGGCGGTATCACGATAGCTGATGGCTGGGTTGTTGCTCGAGACGTAGCCATTGGCCGCCTGGTCGGAATTGAGTAGCCCTTTGGTCGCTGTCAGGCTGGCGGTGGTATTGAGCCAGTCGAAGGCAATCGACAGGCCGTAGTCGGCACTGCGCGAGAGCGTGCGCTCATAGGCCAGGTTACCAGCCATGAGTGCGGAATTGGAGGAGGAGCGCATCATATAGATGCTGGTGACCAGCATCATGACGAACATGATGAGGGCAATGGGCAGTGCGACGCCCCGCTGCCGGGCCGGTAATCTCAGGCTGGTTTCCATCCGCTGTTCCTCAGTGGGACGATGGTTTCAAATACCCGGTAGCGGTAGCAGGTCCAGCTGATGGTGTCGCCGGTAACGGCTACATTCACCTGGATGGGAACCGTGGCGATGTTGCCTGGTTCCTGATTGCCGAATACCGTAGGCAGGGCTGTGTTGGCAGGTATGGTGTCGGTGCAGGTGGTGTGGCCTGCGGTGAGCCTTTCTGCCTGGCGGCTGCGTGCCACGACAGCCAGGCGGACGGCAACGAGACGCTGGAAATCCATGGAGTTGGTGGCCGCATCGGTATTGGCGTCGATCATGCTGGCAGACCATTGCGTGATTTGTGTACCGCAATCCGATTGGAAGAATGGGGCTCCTGTGACGCAGCCTATGGTACCCGGCGGGGCAACAGGACGAGTATCAAAACCATAGAGTGCCTTGATGGAAACAATGCCACCGACGGCGCTGACAGGTGCATTACTGGCACCTGCCAGATCGGTTGCCCGTAGGCGCATGAAGCCATTACTGACATCCCAGGTGTGAAACGACAGCGCGTTGCCCTGCCCAAGGTTATAGATTTTGGATTGGCCGGTACCTGAAAAGGCGGCTAGTGCACCGGCTGGCCGGTTAAAGCGGGTATTGATGCTGCCGTCGTTAGTGATGCTGATGGAGGCTCCGATGATGTTGGTGACCTGGGCAATGGCACAGGGACCGGCCTGGACTCCGGCACCGGGACCGGCGGTGGGCATGAGGGGCGCGAGCAGCAGGACATCGCCGGTACGATAGAACGTCAGTGGCGTATCGGCAGGCAGGGTAGTGGCACCAGCTGTAACCGGGGGGGTTGCGCCAATGCCGACGCTGCCTGTGCCGCTTTCTGAGGTGCCGGACAGGAAGGTGATGACATCCGGGTCGGCACCATTGAAAGTGACATTGATGGGCGCATAGGTGAAGGCAACGCCGCCGCTGGTGTTGGCATTGGCAAAGCCCTGACTGTCGTAGAACAGCCCGGGACAACCCAACACTGTTGGATCATTCAGCCCCCAGCCAGCTTGAGAAGCATCATTTTCCATAGAGAACAGGGCGATGATACCGTTTTGCATGGAGTCCGAGCCACCGATGCCACTGCGCCGGGATTGTTCGAAATTGACGCTGGAACGCATTACGAAGGTCAATGCCAGCAGGCCAATCAGCACACTGACCAGCATTTCGACCAGGGAGAAGCCTCGGGCGCGCGGGAGGTGTGTGTTCATAATGTCTGTGCCAGAGTTGCAGTCAGGGTGTGGTTGCTGATGGGGTCGCTGCTGCGACGCTGCCAGCTGATGGTGATTGCCACCTGATTGGCGGTGCTGCCGGCTGCCTGGGGCGTGATGGTGATATTGACCGTGGCGTTGGGCAGAGACGCCTGCGTGGCGGTCAACCAGTTGCTGAGTGCTGGGGGGGCGGCTCCAGTACCGCTCCAGGCGTAGCTGGTCAGGTTTTGCTGGTCGTTCCACATGAGGCCGATGAGTCTTTCTGAGGCAATGACGGCTTCAGCGCGGGCGCCGGCATCGGACATGGCTGCGGTTGCCTTGGCTTGCAGGCCGATAGCACCAATGATGCCCACGGCCATGACAAGAATGGCGATCAGGACTTCGAGCAGGGCAACCCCGTGCTGGGATGAGCGGATGCGGTTCATGGTGCGCAGGTCCTTGAATCACTCGAAACCGCCAGCGGGTCACAGCGTTCGGCGACTCCAGACAGATTGATGCTGATGGCTCGGGGTGGAACTTCGGGCGGGGTGGAGGGTGTCGTGATACAGTTGCCATTGACATCCATGCAGATCAGGGTGAGTACGGGCGGGACGTTGGTATTGATCCAGCCATAGGCGTTGAAATACAGGGCGGTGGCGCCGACGGGGGTCAGGTACATCGTGACTCTTGATGCATTCGGTAGTCCATTGGCAGAGCGGAAGATGGACAGGCTGGGGTTGGCGGTATTGGTGTCGTTGCTGGCAGCGGCGGTTGTGGTTGACCAGTTACCGGATGTGTCACAGGGACTGACCGTGGTCGGGAAGCACCAGTCGACCTGCCAGTCGAACTGACCATTGGCGTTGGGGGTCATGACAAAACGGGCGGCAGCGCTTTTCTGGATGGCACCGCTGCGGGCAATACGCAGGCCGTCCAGATAGAACTCGCTCATCGAGGACAGACGGGCATTCTGGATCATCGGCGACATGGCCGGGACACCAATCATCACCAGAAGACCTAGGATGATGAGAGAGATCATGATTTCGATCAGTGTGAATCCCGCGTGGCGAGGCATCTGCCATGGCCGGGCAGGATGAGGGAATGACGCCAGCCATGTCGTTATTGCACGCATACACCGCCCTGTTTGTAGAGCCAGCAGGTGGTTGAGGTTTCGCCGGTAGGGGTGGCGGTGGTCGCACGATCACCATTCTGGTTGACGGTGAAGGTGAAGCCATCGACCGGGCTGCCGGTAACGCCATCGGCGGTGATGGTGTAGGTCGAGGTTGTTTCATTCGACAGGGCGTAAGTGAAGTTACTGGTGGTTTGTGGGAAGTTTGTGGCAATGTCAAAGCCGACATAAGTACGATTGTTCGACCAGAACTGTTCGCTGGCGGCCTGGGCTGCGGCCAGGCTAGAGAATGCTTCCGTCAGGCGCGACGATGTGACGTGGCTGCGGTAGGAAGGCAGCGCCACAGCGGTGAGGACGGCAACGACGATGACGGCAATCATCAGTTCGACTAGGGTAAATCCGGACTGCTTGTGCATGGTGCTCCCCTTGTATGATGAGATTTGTTGCCCGGAAAAATGAACAGGCGGGCAAAACAGGCAGGATGAAGTTACTGTGATGATAGCCAGCGTCCGGTCGAGCAGAAAGCGGCGACCGACGTGTGGTTGATTCCCGAGGATGAATGGTGGCAATAGCAGTGGCAGCGACAGTGCTGGTCGTGACGCGGGTACTTTGCCGGTTGACAGAAGATGTCAGGGTGAGGGTGTGTCCAGCTCTTTGGGCAGACGAAAGGTGACATCCTCGGTCGCACCTTCAAGCTGGATCACTCCGGTTGCGCCCAGTTCGGCCAGGCGTTGCAGGACGTTTTGTACCAGGATCTCGGGAGCAGAGGCTCCGGCTGTCACGCCGATACGGGTTTTGCCGCTGAGCCAGCCGGCTTCGATCTGCCCTGCGTGATCAACTAGCCAGGCAGTGACACCACGATTTTGTGCCACTTCGCGCAGGCGGTTGGAGTTCGAGCTGTTGGGCGAGCCGACGACGATGATCAGGTCACAGTGTTCGGTCATGCGCTTGACGGCATCCTGCCGGTTTTGTGTGGCGTAGCAGATGTCGCTTTTCTTTGGCCCCTGGATGGCCGGGAAGCGTGCGGTGAGTGCCTCGATGATGCTGACGGCATCGTCTGCAGAAAGGGTGGTCTGAGTGACATAGGACAGCCGGGTGGCATCCTGCACGGCCAGCCGGGCGACATCTTCGAGGGTTTCGACCAGGTGGATACCACCGTTGATTTGCCCCATCGTGCCTTCTACTTCGGGATGGCCGCGGTGGCCGATCATGATGATTTCGCGTTCTTCGCGATGCATCTTGGCGACTTCGAGATGCACTTTGGTGACCAGCGGGCAGGTGGCATCGAAAATGCGGAAACCACGTGCTGCAGCCGTTTCGCTGATGGCTTTGGATACGCCGTGGGCGCTGAAAACCAGGGTCGCCCCGGCCGGCACTTCGTCGAGGGCATCGACGAAAATCGCTCCCTTGGTACGCAGGTCTTCGACGACATGGCGGTTGTGCACCACTTCGTGATGAACGTAGATGGGGGCGCCGAACTGGTTCAACGCCCGTTCAACGATGGTGATGGCACGTTCCACGCCGGCACAGAAGCCGCGCGGGTTGGCGAGCAGGACTTGCCGGGTGTCCATGTCAGAGGATGCCGATGATTTCGGCTTCGAAGCGGATGGATTTGCCGGCCAGCGGGTGGTTGAAGTCAATCAGTGCCGTGTCGTCGTTCAGTTCAAGCACCAGCCCGGTAAAGCGTGCCCCGTTGGGAGCATCGAATTCGAGCAGGGTTTGTTCCTTCATGGCATCGCCATTGGGCAGACGGTGGCGCGGGATGCGCTGCACCAGTTGCGGCAGGTGCGGGCCGAAGGCCTGCTGCGGTTCGAGCAGAAAGAGTTGGCGAGCCCCTACGGTCATTCCTGTCAGGCAGTGCTCCAGGGCAGGGGACAGCTCGCCGCTGCCCAGTTGCAGCACGGCCGGGGCGCTGCTGAAGGTGCCGATGAACTCGACATCATCGCTGCTGGCGATGCGGTAATTCAGGGTAACCAGGCTGTCGGCTGTAACGGTGGTTTGGTCCGTCTCAGGAGGAAGTGCGTTCATCAGATGCTCCGCTAGCGAATTGACCCCATAACATCAGGACGACGCCGATGCTGATGCCCGCATCGGCGACATTGAAGGCGGGCCAGTAGTGGCCGCCCAGGTGGAAGGAAAGAAAATCGACGACGGCACCATGCACGAAGCGGTCGATGACATTGCCGATGGCGCCACCCATGATCAGGGCAATGGCCAGGGGCATCAGCTTTTCCTGTGCATGCTGGCGCAGCATGAAGAACAGCCAGGTGCAGATGGTGCAGGCCAGGGCGACAAAAAACCAGCGTTGCCAGCCACCGGCATCGGCCAGAAAGCTGAAGGCCGCGCCACGGTTGAAAACGAAGACGAGATCAAAAAACGGGGTGATGGTGAGGGCCTCTCCCAGCTGGAAGCGTGCCGTCACCAGTGCCTTGGTGAGTTGGTCGAGGAGGACGACCAGCAGCGCCAGTCCCAGCCATTTGTGCATGTCAGGCCGCATGACGTACCTCGCCTTCGCCGTACAGGTTGCTGGTGCAGCGGCCACAGAGTTCGGGATGCCCGGGGTCATGACCGACATCCTCGCGCCAGTGCCAGCAGCGCACACATTTGGCATGTTCTGTGGGACGGGCGGTGAGTGTTTCTTCGGCAGTGTTGGTGACTTTGTGCAGGGTGGTTCTGGAGCAGATCAGGATGAAGCGCAGATCATCACCCAGCGCGGCCAGTAGTTCGTGGCGTGTGGCGGTGGCGTGGATATCGATTTCGGCTTGCAATGATGCCCCTATCTTGCCGGCTTCCCGTAGTTCTTCCAGTACCTTGCTGGCTTCGGCACGAATATCGCGGATTTGCTGCCAGCGCTGCAGCAATACGGTTTCATCTGCGGGTGCTGTCGGTAGCTCGTGCCAGCGGTGGAGCAGGACGCTGTCGTCTTGCCCGGTCAGCGCCCAGATTTCCTCGGCGGTGAAGCTGAGGATGGGTGCCATCAGGCGGGTCAGTGTTTGCACGATATGCCACAGGGCATTTTGTGCCGAACGGCGGGCGGGTGAGTTTTCCGCCGTGGTGTAGAGACGATCCTTGAGAATGTCGAGGTAGAAGGCACCGAGATCTTCGGAGCAGAAATGCTGCAGAGCCTGCGCCACCTTGTGGAATTCGTAGCGCTCGTAATCAGCACAGACCTGGCTTTGCAGCTGGCGGGTCAGGGCCAGGGCATAACGGTCGATTTCCAGCCATTGCCCGGCTGGCAGGCTTTGTGTGGTGCTGTCGAAGTCGACGGTATTGGCCAGCAGGAAGCGCAGCGTGTTGCGGATGCGCCGGTAGGATTCGACGACACGCTTGAGGATTTCATCCGAAATGGAGAGCTCGCCAGAATAATCGGTGGCAGCTGTCCACAGGCGCAGGATTTCGGCACCGAGGCTGTCCGATACCTGCTGCGGGGCGACGACGTTGCCCTTGGATTTCGACATCTTGTGGCCTTTGCCGTCGACCACGAAGCCATGCGTCAGAAGTGCTCGGTACGGGGCGCGACCGTCGAGGGCGCAGCCGGTCAGCAAGGAGGAGTGGAACCAGCCACGGTGCTGGTCGGAGCCTTCCAGATAAAGATCGGCCGGCCAGGCGCTTTGGCCGGCGTGCGAGCCACGCAGCACGCTCCAGTGGGTGACGCCGGAATCGAACCAGACATCCAGGGTGTCACTCATCTTGCGGTAGTGTGCGGCATCTGCGCCCAGTAGCTCCTGGGCATCGAGGCTGAACCAAGCGTCGATGCCGGAGTGTTCGACACGCTGTGCCACCTGTTCCAGCAGCTCGGCGCTGCGCGGGTGCGGCTCGCCCGTTTCCTTGTGCAGGAAGAAGGGGATGGGCACGCCCCAGTTGCGCTGGCGTGAGATGCACCAGTCCGGGCGGTTGGCGATCATGGACGACAGACGAGCCTGCCCCCAGGCTGGGAAGAAGCGAGTGTTCTCGATGGCCTGCAAGGCCGCCTGGCGCAGGGTTGGCTGGCCTTCACCATCCATGCGGATGAACCACTGGGTGGTGGCACGAAAGATGATGGGTGTTTTGTGTCGCCAGCAGTGTGGATAGCTGTGGCGCAGCTTGTCATGCTTGAGCAGCCGTCCTTTTTCCGTCAGCGTTTCGATGACTCTGGGATTGGCCTGCCAGACGGACAGGCCGGCAAAGAGCGGGGTGGTGCTGATGAATTTACCGTCATCAGCGACCGGGTTGTCGATGGGCAGGTGATAGCGTAGACCGACCTGGTGGTCATCGACGCCATGTGCCGGGGCGGTGTGCACCAGCCCCGTGCCGGCTTCGAGCGTGACGTGGCTGCCGAGGATCAAGGGTACCTGACGGTCGAGGAAGGGATGCTGCAGGCGCAGGCCGGCGAGTTTTTCGCCCGGGCATTGCGCCAGCAGGCGGGCTTCTGCCGCCAGTTCGTAGCGGGCCAGACAGGTGGCAGCCAGGTCCAGTGCCAGCAGCAGTACGCCCTGGCGGGTTTCGTACAGGCCGTATTCCAGCTCGGCATTGGCGCACACCGCCTGATTGGCTGGTAGTGTCCACGGCGTGGTTGTCCAGATGACGGCGTGTGCGGGCTGGTTGAGCGTGATGCCGAAGGCTGCGGCGAGTGCTGCCGGGTCGATGAAAGGAAAGGCGACGTCGATGGCATCCGAGGTCTTGTCTTCATATTCGACTTCGGCTTCGGCCAGCGCCGAGTGGCAGTCGAGACACCAATTCACTGGCTTCAGGCCACGGTAGAGGTAGCCGCGTTCGAGGATTTTGCCGAGGGCGCGAATCTCGTCGGCCTCGTTGCGATAGGCCATGGTCAGGTAGGGATCTTGCCACTCGCCCAGTACCCCCAGCCGGATGAAATCCTTTTTTTGCCGAGTAACCTGTTCGCTGGCATAGGTACGCGACAGTTCGCGCACTTTTTCGGCCGGGATGCCCTTGCCATGCTGCTTTTCGATCTGGTGTTCGATGGGTAGGCCATGGCAATCCCAGCCGGGGACGTAAGGGGCATCGAAGCCGGCCAGCGTTTTAGAACGGAGGATGATGTCCTTGAGAATCTTGTTGACCGCGTGGCCGATGTGGATGTCGCCATTGGCGTAGGGCGGGCCGTCGTGCAGCAAGAAGCGCGGCCGGTTCTCGCGTGCGGCCTGTTCGCGTAGCTGGCGGTAAATCTGTTTGGTCTGCCAGTCCGCGATCCAGCCTGGTTCGCGCTTGGCCAGGTCGCCGCGCATCGGGAACGGCGTGTCGGGCATGTTCAGGGTCTTGCGGTAATCAACCATGGTGCGTGCTCTGGAAATAATGGCGGATGGCGGCAACATCGCGAGCGATGTGCTGGGTGAGTTCTTCAAGGGAGTCGAAGCGGGCTTCGTCGCGTAGCTTGTGGCGGAAGGTGACGGTGACGTGCTGGCCGTATAGGTCGCCGTGCAGGTCGCTATCAAAGTCCAGCAGGTGCACTTCCAGCACCGGCATCAGCCCGGCAGCCAGGGTGGGGCGGGTGCCGAGACTGGCTGCACCTGGCCAGTGGTGTTGCGGGTTGCTGGTGACACCGCTGAGTTCGACGGCGAAGATGCCGGCCAGTGGCAGGCGTGCGCGTTTGAGCGGAATGTTGGCGGTCGGAAAGCCGATCTGGCGGCCGATTTTCTTGCCATGTACCACCCGTCCGGAGAGGCTGTAGGGCCGTCCCAGCAGGCGTTCGGCATGTTCCAGGTCACCGGCGGCCAGCAGTTCGCGGATGCGTGAGCTGGAGACCCGTTCGCCTTGCCAGTCGATGGTGTGCATCGCCTCGACATCAAAACCCAGACGCTCGCCGGCGGTACGCAGCAGGGCGAAGTTACCGCATCGTCCCCGACCGAACTGGAAGTCATCGCCGATGTACAGGTGACGCACCCCCAAGCCTTGTACCAGAATGCGCTGGATGAAGGTTTCGGCGTCGAGGGCAGCCAGGCGGGTGTTGAAATGGCAGATGAATAGCCGGTCGATGCCACAGTCGGCCAGCAGGCGGATTTTTTCGCGCAGGTTGGTCAGGCGTACCGGCGCCTGTTCGGGGGTGAACAGCTCGCGAGGGTGCGGTTCGAAGGTCATCACCGTGGCCGGCAGGGACAGCGTTCTGGCCTTCTCGGTCAGGCGTTCGAGCAGCGCCCGGTGGCCGCGGTGCAGACCATCGAAATTACCGATGGTCAGCACGCAGGGCGTCGTTGCCTGTTCGGGAATGCTGCGCAAAACCTGCATGGATTCGGGTGCGCCGGACAGGGCGCAGGGAAGGGCGAAAAGGTCGAAATTATAAGCGATAAGCCATGCCGCCGCCGCGATCGTCCGCGGTGCGGCAGGGTGCCGAGCTTACGTCAGACGCGATTTGGCCAGTGGTGGATTGGCCGAGAAATAACGCCGGATACCACGCAGCAGCGCTTCGGCCATCTTGTCCTGATAATCCTCGTCGTTCAGGCGTTTTTCTTCTTCGGGATTGGAGATGAAGGCGGTTTCGACCAAGATGGAGGGGATGTCCGGGGCTTTCAGTACGGCGAAACCAGCCAGCTCGACTTGCGCTTTGTGCAGCGTGTTGATGCCGCCCAGCTCGCCGAGCACGGCTTTGCCGAGTTTCAGGCTGTCGTTGTTGGTGGCGGTTTGTGACAGGTCGAGGAGGGTGCGGGCGAGATTGGCATCCTTGACACCGAGATTGACGCCACCGATCAGGTCGGCGGCATTTTCGCGCTGGGCCAGCCAGCGTGCGGCCGCCGAGGAGGCACCGGTTTCCGATAGAGCGAAGACGCTGGAACCACGGGCAGTCGGCTTGACGAAGGCATCGGCATGCACCGAGATGAACAGGTCGGCTTGCAGGCGACGTGCTTTCTGGACGCGCTGGTGCAGGGGGATGAAATAGTCGTCGTCGCGGGTCAGCACGGAGCGCATGTTGCTCACGGCATCGATTTTGGCCTTCAGGCGGCGGGCGATGGCCAGGGTGACGTGTTTTTCGTAGCTGCCGCCGCGACCAATGGCGCCGGGGTCTTCGCCGCCATGTCCTGGATCGAGGACGATGGTGATCAGTCGGGCAATACTGCCTGGGTCGCGTCGTGCCGCGCTGTTGTTCGTGGTGGGGGCGGGCGAGGGTTTTTCGGTCTTGTCCGGAAGACGATCAGCTTCCAGCCGGTCTTCCATTTTCAGGGTTCCGTTGTCCGGCTTACCGGGTGCTGTCGCAGCGTCCCTGCCTTGTTTGTCGAGTAGGGCCAGCAAGGGATCGGGTGGCTCGCTCGGGTACAGGTCGAACACCAGCCGATGGGCATATTCACCGACGGGTGTCAGCGTGAAGGCTTGTGGTTTGACGCTGCCGGCGTCGCCTTTGAGTTCGATGACCAGACGCACGACACCGGGCCGGTTGCGACCGGCGCGGATCAGCTTGATGTAGGGATCGGCCTCGGAAATGCGACCAGGCAGGTTTTGCAGCACCGAGTTGAACTCGACACCTTCGAGATCGACGACCAGTCGTTCGGGGTTACTGACTTGCAGGAAGCTGTATTTCAGCGGGGCGGCGTATTCCAGCGTGATGCGGGTGTAATCGCGTGCCGGCCAGACGCGTACGGCAAGGATGCTGGTGGCGGCGGCACTGCTGGCGGCGACAGCCAGTGCTGTGGCTGGCGTGACAAGTAGGGTCAGCGTGGCGGCGGCGAAGCCGAGCAGCTCGCGGCGGTTGGCGTCGACGGCAGGAGGGTTTGCAGGAAGGGTTCCAGGATACTTAGCCATTGTGCCCCCCTTGGGCTGGCTGCGACCAACCGGGCAACCCGTCCCGTTTCCCGGATGTCGAGCAGCAGTCGCAAGTCAGCTGCTGGCAGATAAGGAGCGGCCTTGTCGGGCCATTCGACCAGGCAGACCGCCGGTGCGGTGAAGTATTCATCAAAGCCGCCATCGAGAAACTCTTCCGGGCTGTTGAACCGATAAAAATCAAAGTGGTACAAGTCTAAGCTAGAAATAGCATAAGGTTCAACAAAAGTATAGGTCGGGCTTTTCACTTTGCCCTCATGACCCAGCCGGGTCAGCAGGCTGCGTACCAGTGTGGTCTTGCCGGCACCCAGGTCACCTTCGAGGTACAGCACCCAGGCGGGTTCGTGTGCCGGGGCTTCCGTGACCAGGAGGGCATGCAGCGCAGCCGCCAGTGCACTGCCCAGAATATGTGTGGCAGCCTCATCCGGCAGCGTCAGGCTCGGCGGCAGGATGCTTCGATTATCATCATGAGCATGCATGGACAGGATTTGAACGATACAGTCACGCCTGGGCCGGGAGTGAGGCTGGCGGAGGTGGATGGGGCGACGCTTGCGACGCAGATCAAGGCGTGGGGGCAGGCGCTGGGATTTGATGCTGTCGGCATCAGTGCGGTTGCGCCGGAGCCCGAGGTGGCGGCAGAGACTGGTCTGCTGGCCTGGCTGGCTGCCGGCTATCATGGCGAAATGGATTATATGGCACGTCACGGCCTGAAGCGGGCGCGCCCTGCCGAGCTGGTGCCGGGAGCACGCAGCCTGATTTCGGTGCGACTGTCCTATTGGCCCGAGGCGGCAGAGGCACAGGCGAATCTGGCCGATGGCGCACGTGCCTATATCTCGCGCTATGCACTGGGGCGGGATTACCACAAGCTGCTTCGTAATCGCTTGCAAAAGCTGGCCGATCATATCGTCGGCGCGGTGGGTGACCATACTTATCGGGTATTCACGGATTCGGCACCGGTGCTGGAAGGCCACTTTGCTGCACGTGCCGGGCTGGGCTGGCGCGGCAAGCACACTTTGTTGCTGACGCGCACGGCCGGTTCCTCATTTTTTCTGGGAGAAATCATCACGACCCTGCCGTTGCCAGCCGATCCCCCACAGGAGGCAGGGCATTGCGGGCGGTGCACGGCCTGTCTGACGCATTGCCCGACCGGCGCTATTGTTGCTCCCTGGCAGGTCGATGCACGTCGCTGCATTTCCTATCTGACCATCGAGCTCAAGGGCAGTATTCCGCTGGAACTGCGTCCGCTGCTGGGTAACCGCATTTACGGTTGTGACGATTGTCAGCTGTGCTGCCCGTGGCAGGGTAATGCCGGCCTGACCCGTGAGGTGGATTTTGCTGTGCGGCATGGTCTGGACCGGGCAACGCTGGTCGAGCTGTTTGCCTGGAGTGAGGCGACCTTCCTGGAGCGGCTGGCCGGCAGCCCGATCTACCGCATCGGCCATGAGCGCTGGCTGCGCAACATCGCCGTTGCCCTTGGTAATGCGCCGCCGACGGCTGCCGTCGTGCAGGCCTTGCGCTCACGGCAGGATGACGCTTCGCCGCTGGTGCGCGAGCATGTCGTCTGGGCGCTGTCGCGTCACAGCGAGCCGTTATAATCGCCCGTTTCATCATCGCCGATACGCCGGCCACGGACGACAGACATCATGGAAGCTGAACGACTCAATGCCATTGCCCATCATCTTGCCGACCTCGAGGGGCGTGGCGATGAACTGCGGAGGTATCTTTGACTACGCTGCCAAGGCAGAGAAGCTCGAAGAGCTGAATCAGGCGCTGGAGGATCCCAAAGTTTGGGAGGATCCGCAGCGGGCCCAGGCCATGGGCAAGGAGAAGAAATCGCTCGAGGATGTGGTGCTGGTCTTGCACCAGCTGGCGCAGCAGCTCAACGACACGGGTGAGCTGTTTGAGCTGGCGCGTAGCGAGGAGGATGAGGAGACGCTGGAGGCAGTCGTCACGGATATGGAGGGCATGGAGCAGGTGGTGGCCGGCCTGGAGTTTCGCCGCATGTTCGCTAATCCGCTCGATCCGAACAACTGCTTCATCGACATTCAGGCCGGTGCCGGCGGCACCGAGGCGTGTGACTGGGCCAGCATGTTGTTGCGCCAGTATCTGCGCTATTGCGAGCGCAAGGGCTTCAAGACCGAGCTGCTCGAAGAGACGCCGGGAGATGTGGCCGGCATCCGCAGTGCCTCGATCAAGGTCGAGGGCTCTTATGCCTATGGCTTTTTGCGCACGGAAATCGGCGTGCATCGGCTGGTGCGCAAGAGCCCGTTCGATTCGTCCGGCGGCCGTCACACCTCGTTTGCCAGCGTATTCGTTTATCCGGAAGTCGATGATTCGATCGAGGTCGAGATCAATCCGGCCGATTTGCGTATCGACACCTTCCGTGCCCAGGGGGCGGGGGGGCAGCACATCAACAAGACGGACTCCGCCGTGCGCATCACGCATGCGCCGTCGGGCATCGTCGTGCAATGCCAGAACGATCGCTCGCAGCATCGCAATAAGGCCGAGGCCATGGCCATGCTGAAGTCACGCCTGTTTGAAGCCGAGCTGCGCAAGCGTCAGGCCGAGGCCGACAAGCTCGAAGCCGGCAAGACCGATGTCGGCTGGGGGCATCAGATCCGCTCCTATGTGCTGGATCAGAGCCGCATCAAGGATTTGCGTACCAATGTCGAAATTTCCAACACCCAGAGGGTGCTCGATGGCGACCTCGATGCCTTCATCGAGGCCAGCCTCAAGCAGGCGATTTGAGGTGGATTGAAGGTTGGCCTGTGCCGGGATCAGCGCAGGCCAAGCACGTCCTGCATGTCGAACAGACCGGCCGCTTTGCCGTGCATGAAGCGGGCGGCGCGTAACGAACCCTGCGCATAGGGCATGCGGCTGGCGGATTTGTGGCTGATTTCGATACGTTCGCCTGTGCCGGCAAACAGTACGGTGTGGTCTCCGACGATGTCGCCGCCGCGTATCGTGGCAAAGCCGATCTGCGTGGCCGGGCGTTCGCCGGTGTGGCCTTCACGACCATAGACGGCACAGCCCGCCAGATCGCGCTCCAGTGCGTTGGCCACGACCTCGCCCATGCGCAGTGCCGTACCGGAGGGCGCATCGACCTTGTGGCGATGGTGCGCCTCGATGACTTCGATGTCATAGCCTTCATTGAGGATGCGGGCGGCTACGTCAAGCAGGCGAAACACGGCATTGACGCCGACGGCCATGTTGGGGGCGAATACGACGGGGATGTCCGCCGCCGCAGCCTGGATGGCCTGTTTGCCCGCAGCATCAAAGCCGGTGGTGCCGATCACCATGCTTACCTTGAGACGGCGGCAGCATTCGAGATGGTGCAAGGTGCCTTCCGGCCGGGTGAAGTCGATCAGGCAGTCGGCCTGCTGCAGGGCGGCTTCGAGATCATCGCTGATCCGGACGCCACAGGGGGTGCCGATGAGCTCGCCGGCATCCTTGCCCAGCCACGGGCTGCCGGGTTGTTCCAGGGCGGCGGCCAGCAGGGTGTCGTCGGCCTGGCTGATGGCTTCGATCAGGGTGCGCCCCATGCGCCCGGAGGCGCCGGCGATGGCAATGCGTATCTTGTTCATGACGGTTTTGATGAGGGTGGGGGCAGGCAGGATTACTTGTCCGAGGGCAGTGTCATGCCGGGCTCGATCTTCATGCCGGTTTTTTCGATGGGCTCGATATCGACGACCCCGTGGGTGATCGACGTCTCCTTGCCTACCGTGTCACCGGTGATGCGTGCCAGTTTGTCATCGGAGAAAAAGAGGGTAATGCGCCGCTGCTGTGCTTCGCCTCGTCCGGGCTGGAAGCGGTAGAGGTAATCCCAGCGCTCGGCATGGAAGGGGTCGGCAATCAGTGGTGTTCCCAGGATGAAGCGCACCTGCTCCTTGCTCTGCCCGGTCTTCAGTTGTGCCACCATCTCTTGTGTGACGTGATTGCCCTGTCGGACATCGATACGGTAAGGGGTCAGCAGCGATGAAATTTCAGGGGTTGCCGCGCAGGCCGTCAGGAGGGCGCAAGCGGGGATGAGCAGCAGGGAAGGCGGGATCGTCATGGGGCAGCCGGGTTCGGGCAGGGTGGATGAGAGGCGGAGCAGGGACAGGTATCATTCGCAACAACAGGTACCCACTGCGAACCGAAAACTATATCATAAGCTGTTCATCATCCGACTGATCAACCGGCCGAGTGGCCGGAGTGCAAGACAGGGACTCAATGGATTCGACCAAGGAAATCAAGAGCACCGGCCTGAAGGCCACGGCGCCGCGCCTCAAGATTCTGGAATTGTTCCGCAAGCAGGGCGCGGGCGGAGACCGGCACATGACGGCGGAAGACGTTTATCGCCACCTGCTGATGGAACAGATGGATATCGGACTGGCCACGGTGTATCGCGTGTTGACGCAGTTCGAGCAGGTTGGGCTGTTGCAGCGTCATTACTTTGAATCCGGCAAGGCCGTTTTTGAGCTCAACGAGGGGCATCATCACGACCATCTGGTCTGCCTGCAATGCGGCCATGTCGAGGAGTTTCACGATGCCGAGATCGAGAAACGCCAGAACGACATTGCCCGCAAACGGGGCTTTGAAATCAGCGCCCACGCCTTGTATCTCTACGCTGACTGCCTGAAAAAGAACTGCCCGAACCGCAAGTCTGGCGAGTCCCGATGATGGCAGTGGCCGCCACCGGATTCATCGGGGCATTTTCTACATCAACCCTGCTGGTGGCACTGGCCGAAATCGGCGACAAGACGCAGCTTCTGTCGTTCGTTCTGGCGGCACGGCTGCGCCAGCCGGCTGCCATCATTGCCGGGATTTTCGTGGCTACCGTGGCCAATCACGCGCTGGCTGGTGCTCTGGGGGTCTGGCTGTCTGGCCTGTTGTCGCCGCACTGGTTGCCGTGGCTGGTGGGTGGCGTGTTCCTCCTGTTTGGCTTGTGGACGCTGCATCCCGATGCGTTGGACGAGATGCCGCTGCTTCATCCAGCCGGGGCTTTTGTGACCAGTCTCATGGCATTTTTTCTGGCGGAAATGGGCGATAAAACCCAGGTCGCCACGATGGCTCTGGCGGCACGCTTCGAGTCGCTGACGGCCGTGGTGCTGGGTACTACGCTGGGCATGATGCTGGCCAATGTGCCGGCCGTGTTGTTGGGTGAGCGGCTGGCGCAGCGTCTGCCTCTGACTGCCATCCGCAGGGTTGCCGCACTGCTGTTCATTGCTACCGGTGTCCTGACCTTGTGGGATGCACCGTTGCCGTGACGTGGCTGGAATCAGAGTTGTCCGGAGCGATGTTACGGCGGTACGTGCGTGATCTTCCAGTGTGCAATCCAGTGTTATTTCACCAATTTATTCCGATAATTGTTGGCGTAATTCGTCGTAGCCGCCGATGTGGATGAGTCCGGCAGCCTTCTGGATGAAAATTTGCGGCAGGCTGCGCACGGGTTGACCTACTTTGGTCTGCAAGGCGTCGATACTGATATCGGCACCGACCGTGTGATATTGAAAGGGAATGGACTGGATTTGACAGAGCATGCGCGTCTTGTCGCAGTTTACACAGCCGTCCTTGCCGTAAATGATGATTTCCATGGGGTGCTCCCGATAATGGATGGCAGAAAAAGAAGGATCAGAAATCGACGTCGAATACCTGGTGCTCGTCGGTGCGGCGCATGACACCGACCTTGTAGGCGGCGATGTCCTGCTCCTGCGGTGAGGCCTGTGTCTTGGAGATGTTGAGCCATTTCTCCATGAACTTGAGTGGGTTGTGCGCGGGCAGCGGGTATTTGTCGGTAGTCAGACCGAACAGCTGATACACATCCTTGGCGCAGTACAGCGTCCAGGCCGACAGGCGCTCGGCGTTCATGCCGACCAGCTCGCGACCTTCTGAGAAGAGGTAAGCTATCCAGCGCAGCTCGCTATCCACCACCTCCTCGATCATGGCTTCGATCTGGCTGCGGCACTGGGCGAAGGCCATCTGGCCGCGCCCGGTAGTCAGCTCATGCAACAGCACGGCGCGGTCGAGCTCGACGTGGATTTCCAGTTCATCCTGGGCGATTTTCTGGATGGCCTTGCCGATGGGCTGGAACAGGCCGGTGTCGCAGATGGCGAAGGTGACGGCAAAGCTTGCCATGAACTGGATACGCTCCATGCACAAGAGCGCCACGATGGTCATGAACACGGCGTTGTAGGTGGACTGGTCGTTGGGCAGAAGGCCGATGGCGTATTGGTGCGACGTTTCATAACCAGCGGCAAAGGCGCGCGCGACTTCGGAGAGGCGCTCGTGCGCTTCCTGCACGCGTAGAATCTCGTCGAGGATGATGCCGGGGTCGTCGAAGGAGTTGCGCACGATCTCGGAGTAGGTCGCTGCATGCACCACCTCATTGTCGGAGATGCGCTGCCAGGCTGCCCATAATTCACTGGCTGTGATGAAAGGGGCGAGTACCGGTGCGATGGCACGCGAAGCCACAGAGTCGGCTTCCCACTGCCAGGCCAGTGTCTTGATCATCATGTCGTAGGTGGCGCGCGGACAAGTTTTGAATTCGGCATTGCAGCTTGAATAGTCGAACTCGTTCTCGTCCCAGTCCAGCGATTTCTGCGCCTTGTAGAGCTTCCAGATTTCCGGGTAGTGGCGGTTGACGGTGTCGAACAGGCCGGGGCGCTGGCCCAAGAGCAGTAAGGGCTTTTGGTAATCGGTCTTGTCGTAGTTGAAAACGGTGTCGGTTGCGGAAGTGGCGGAAATGGTAGATGTCATGATGTGCCTCGTATGAATTAGAGCGTGCAGGCTTCGCAGTCGCTGTCCTGGGTTGCAGCCTGGCTGCGCGGTGCTTCGGCTGCTGCCGGTGCCATATCCGCGACCGCCCGCATGCCGTTAGAAGTCTTCTGGTTCATGTAGTACTTGGACTTCAGTCCCAGCTTGACGCGGTAGAGATAGTCCTCGATCAACTCGGAGGAGGCGATGGAGGCATCACCGATGACACGGCGGTAGAAGTCCGCCGAAATGCCTTGGTCGGTCCATTTCTGCAGGATGGCGTACATCTCGGTCATGTCTCGCGTTGGCACGTCCCAGGCCGACTGATACTGCTCGGCCAGAGTGTCGCTCTCGGGCGCGGCCCAGTAGTTCACGCGCTGGTTGTCGGTTTTGATGAGGGTCAGCTCACGCACCGGGTAGAGGCCGTTGGTGGTGCCCGAAGCATTCGCCGAGGTTTCGGTGGGCATGTGCGCCACCAGCACCGAGTTGCGAATGCCGCCGTTGGTGATGATCTCGCTGCGCAGCGCTTCCCAGTCGTAGCGTAGGGTGGAGGGCGCGATCTTGTCGACGTACGGGTTGTAGGTGTCGAGTGGCAGCCAGCCTTCGGGCCAGTGCGTCTTGTGCATCCAGGGCGCGTTGCCCAGTTCCTTGCCGAGTTTCAGGCTGGCGCGCAGCAGGTGGTAGTAGTGGCGCTCGGCCACCTCATGGATGAACTGCTTGCCCTCGGTGGTGGTGTACTTCTGGCCGTTCTTGGCCATCAGGTGCGCCAGGCCCAGGATGCCTACGCCAGCGTTGAGGCGCTGACGGCTGGTGACACCGACATGGGGCAGCTCGTAGTGCGCCAGATGGATGCACTTGTCGATCATGAGCAGCGCGTAATAGGCGACTTCTGCGTACTGTTCTTCGGATTCGATGTTGGCGACGACAATACCGGCGAGGTTGCAGGTTGCCACTTCGGGCGCGCTCTTGCGCAGCACGGCTTCGATGGGCAGGCCATCCACGTCATCACCGGCTTCCAGCTCGCTGGGCCAGACCAGGCCGCGCCGGGTTTCCACCTGCGTCTTGCCGGGTAGCTCGCGGCGACTGCCGTCGATGAACTGCACTTCGACAAAGGAGATGTCATCTTCCGCATACAGCTCGGTGATGTGGTTGTAGGCACCGGTGGGCAGGGCGATTTCAGCACACAGGTTGGAGCTGTAGATGGTGTCCTTGAACGGCGTGTGGCGGTTCATCTCGGAGATGTTGTGCTCGTAGATGCGCCCGGTCTCGTTCCACTCGTTGCTGGCGGTAATCAGCAGCTCACGCGCGCTGACCCATGTCTTGGGGAAGCTGTCATCGGCGGCGTAGCGCGCGTAGATTTCCTCGAATTGCGTCTCGTCGCCGTTGTACAGCGCGGCCTGCAGGTCGGGTGCGGTGTAGCAGTTGAAAAGGAAGATGTCCTCGTTCTTCGCCACCTTGCGCGCAAAGAAGCGGTTGCCACCCCAGGAATAATCCATGCCGCGTATCTTCTTGTCTTCGGTGGACATCGGATTTTTCAGGCGTAGCAGCGTATCCACTTCGGGATCGAAGATGGGGAAATAAGTGGTACATGCGCCGCCACGGCCGTTTTGCAGATTGGATTTCACCTCGGCCACCAGCGCGCGGTAGTAGGGCAGCTTGCCCTGATGGCGAATCACGCCGCCGCGCACCGGGTCGTTGAGCGAGCGCGTTGCCAGGTGAGCACCGATACCAGCACTCATGTAGGTCATGGTGTTGGCGATGTGGTTACCCACGGCGATGGAACGCGCGTTGTCACCTACGGTGTACAGGCAGCAGCTGGCATAGCCGCGCAGTGGCGTGCCCAGATTGACGTGATTGGGTGTGGGTGCGTTGATGCGGTTCTTCGACAGATGCTCGTAGAAGCGCTGCACATCACGCATGCGCCGCTGGCGTGGCTGATCGACGGCCAGCGCCATGGCCATGCGCATGTAGATGAACTGTGGCGATTCGTAATATATGCCCTGCACGCGGTCGGCAATGGCGTACTTGGTGAGGTGGGTATGCAACTGGTAATGTGCATACTCGAAGTCGCGTTCGTGGTTGATCCACTCTTGGATCACCGCATATTCGGATTCGGAATAATCCAGCACCTCCATTAGTCCCAGTGCCTGCAGCTTGCGCTGCAGGGACAGTACTGTGGGACGCTGGTTGCGGTAGAGATCCTTGCGGATCAATGTGGCGTAAAGACGTCCGGCCATGCGGTTGTATGACCAGGTATCGAAATTCAGACAGGTGCGGATGAGCTGCTGCTGCAACTCACGCGAGCTGGCTGTGGAAGACATGGTAGACACGGTTTCTAGCACCGCCGTCGGCCAATCGACGGCATCGCCCAGCGTCTGGGCGGCCCACTGGCCCCACTGATTGAGTTTATAAGGTGTGAACGGCTCGACGTGGCCGTCGCGTTTGATGATGAGTTTCAGCATGTGCATCCCCGCAAGGAAACCGCCGTATTGCATTGATCGGCAGTGGTTCTAGGCCATATTCCTGCTCCCGCGCGCAGGGCTTCTGGGGATGTTCGCAGTTGGTATGTCGCGTATGGAGAGGCTGACGCAGGTCAAAACGACATGGCACCTACCCTGACGCGACATACATCCCCGCGGAAGCATGTCACCCGCATGACCATCCTGTCAGATGGCGGTCATGTACCGGCAGGTCTTCGGACTTTGTGGACGCGGGTGGTGCCTGTTACACCATCCACCTACTGCGCCTCGCTTCCCGGGGATCACCAGTGCATCTGAGGCGTGTCGTTTCCACTTACCGCTGCGGGGCAGTTCCGGATTTGCACCAGATTCCCTTTTCAATTTTTCTGATGGTAGATGGTACCCAGCAGAAAAATACCGATCACCACAATATATAGTAATTTTTTTTAACCGTACACTATATATAGTAGATTAAGCGCTGGCCTGGGTCTGGCAGGTCAGGGATGAATTCCATCCATACACCATACTCATGAGTTTTCCTGCAATGACTGAGGCGGTCGGATAGAGTCAGTGCGCGTCTAGCATTTCTGCGGCGTGGCGGCGGGTGGTGGCGGTGATCTTGAGGCCGCCCAGCATGCGGGCCAGTTCGTCGATGCGTCCGGCACGGTCGAGCGGGGTGACGCGCGAATAGGTGGCCTGGTTGCGTTCTTCCTTGGCGATGTTCCATTGCTGGTCGGCACAGGCGGCGACTTGCGGTAGATGGGTGACGCAGAGTACCTGGCGGCGGCGCCCCAGGTCATGCAGCATGCGGCCGACGATTTCGGCCACCCGGCCACCGATGCCGACATCGACTTCGTCGAAAATCAGCGTGGGGATCTGGGCGGCTTGGCTGGCGATGACCTGGATGGCCAGGCCGATGCGGGACAGCTCGCCCCCCGAGGCAGCTTTTGCCAGGGCGCGTGGTGGTTGGCCGGCGTTGGCGGCGACCTGGAATTCGACATTTTCCAGCCCATGCGCCGTGCCTTCAGCCAGCGGCTTCAGGGTGATGTCGAAGCGGCCACCCGCCAGCGCCAGCTGCTGCATGGCATCGGTGACCTGCTGGCTTAGCAGCGCGGCGGTCTGGTGGCGTCCGGCGGTCAGCTTTTTCGCGCTGGCCTGGTAGTCTTTTTCGGCCGCGGCGGCTTGTTCCGTCAGTGCGGCAACATCGACCAGCAGTGCCAGTTCGTCGAGGCGCGATTGTTGCCGGGCGAGGAGTTCCGGCAGCTCATCGGCCGGGATGCGGTGCTTGCGTGCGGCAGACAGAACGCCCGAGATGCGTGCTTCCAGTTCGCCGAGTCGCTGCGGGTCGAGATCCAGCCGGCGCTGGTAGTGGTGCAGGGCGTGGCTGGCTTCCTGTAGCTGGATGCGTGCACCATCGAGGAGCTCGAGGGGTTCGCTCAGCGTGGCGTCATAGTCGTGCAGGCTGCGCAGGCGTGTCAGCAGGGTGTCCAGCTGTGGCGTAATAGCCTGCTCGTCGTCTTCGAGCTGGTTCAGGGCGGCCTGGGTGCCTTCGATCAGGGTGGCGGCATGTGACAGGCGGTGGTGTTCCCGGTTGTCTTCCTGCCATTGCTGCGGGTCGAAGGCCAGGGTTTGCAGTTCTTGGAGCTGGCTAGCGAGCAGCTCGCGTTCGCGCAGGGTGGCGGCAGCATCGCGTTCGGCGTTGTAGCAGGCATCGCTCAGCTTGTGCCAGAGGCGGTATTTTTCGGCGACTTCACGAGCCAGTGCGGTCAGTCCGGCGTGTGCGTCGAGCAGTTCGCGCTGGGCATCATTGCGCAGCAGCGAGTGGTGGGCGTGCTGGCCGTGGATGTCGCAGAGGAACTCTGCGGCGGTGCGCAACTGCCCCAGTGTGGCCGGTGCGCCGTTGATGTAGGCACGGGAGCGACCGCTGGTGTCGACGATGCGTCGCAACAGGCAGGACGCTTCTTCTGTGAGCGGGAAATCATTGCTGGTCAGCCAGGGGTTGAGCGGGCTGTCGGCGGTTATGTGGAACTCTGCACAGACTTCGGCGCGTTCGCTGCCGGGCCGGACGACCCCGGATTCGGCACGCTCGCCCAGTGCCAGGGACAGGGCGTCGATGAGGATGGACTTGCCGGCACCGGTTTCGCCGGTCAGCGTGGTGAAGCCGGCACCGAAGTCGAGTTCGAGACGGTCAACGATGATGAAGTCACGGATGTAGAGGCGCTGCAGCATGGCGGCCGGAGACGGTCATTGACGGGAATTGCCGCTCCACTGCAGCTTCTCGCGCAGCATGGCAAAGTAGCTGTAGCCGGGCGGGTGCATCAGGGTGATGGCGTGGCAGGAGCGTTCGACACGTAATTGATCCCCCACCCGGGCGTCGAAATATTCTTGGCCGTCGAAGTGGATACGGGCATCGAATTGCGCCAGCAGGCTGATATCGACACGGCTCTCGTCGCTGATGGTGATTGGCCGGTTGCTCAGAGCGTGCGGGCACAGCGGTACCAGGGCAATGCCATGTACCGCCGGATGCAGGATCGGGCCGTGGGCGGACAAGGCGTAGGCGGTCGAACCGGTCGGTGTGGCGATGATCATGCCATCGGCCCGCAGGACGTAGATGAACTCGCCATCGACACGCACCTCGACTTCGATCATGCGGCCGATTTCGCCCTTGTTGATGACGACATCGTTGAGGGCGACAGTGTTGAAGACGCACTGGCCGTCGCGCAGTACCCGGGCATCGAGCAGGGTGCGCTGCTCAGGGGAGAACTGGCCTGCGAGCAGTGCCGTGATGCCTTCGATCATGGACTGGCTGGCGATGTCGGTCATGAAGCCCAGCCGTCCCTGATTGACCCCGGCCAGCGGGACATTGTGCGCCGCCAGGCGACGCGCGGCATTGAGCATGGTGCCATCGCCGCCGACGACGATGGCTAGGTCGGCGAGCCGGCCGATGTCTTCGAAAGAGGCTGGCTGGCAATCATGGCAGCCGATGGAGGCGGCTGTCTGCTCTTCGATCAGCACGGTACAGCCGCGGGTATGAAGAAATACCGCCAGCTCGTGCAGCGCGTCGGCAATGGTCGGGCTCTGGTATTTGCCGATCAGGGCGATGGTTTGCATGCGGGCACCGTAGTGGTGGGGTTCAATAGGCAGAGAGGTTGCTGCCGGCAGCCCCGGCCACAGCGATGCTGACCGAGCCGTGGCTGATGGCCAGCAGATTGTTGTGGGTACCGGAGGTCTGGGGTGACCACTGAACGCCATCGGTGCTGGTGAAGATGCTGCCGTTATTGCCGGTGGTGATGAACTGACGGGTGAAGGCAATGGCACGCAGGTCATTGACGCCGTTGTTGATGGTGCTGGCCGTCCAGGTGGCGCCATTGTCCCGGCTGGTCAGTTGTGTCCCGGCGGTGCCGACGGCAATGAAGACGGCTGTGCTGGTGCTACTGGTGGCACTGCCGCTGGTGGCGATACCAAAGGTCACTCCGCGCAGGTCCTGCAGTGTGTTCGAGGGAACGGCAGTCCAGGTGAAGGCATTGTTGCTGATCAGCAGGGTGCCGGATTTCCCGGCCGCCAGCCAGAGGCCGTTGCCATAGGTGATGGCATACAGGTCATTGCCCGTACCAGAATTTTGACGAGTCCAATTGACGCCATCCGGGCTGGAGAGGATGCTCCCGGCCTGGCCGACGGCGACATAGCCACCGACGCCGTTGGCGGCTATGGCGTACAGATCATTGGCGGTGCCGCTGGATTGCGCGGTCCAGGTGGCGGCGTCGGTGCTGCGCAGGATGGTGCCGCGTGCGCCGACGGCCAGATAAAGGCCGCCATAAACCGTGGCGTAGAGATTGGGCAGGGGGGCAGCCAGCGGCACGGTTCTGGTGGTCCACTTGAACGGGGTGTAGGCGTTGATGTCCGGACTGGTGTAGAGCGCACCGGCATCGCCGACGGCAACAAACTGGCTACCGAAGCTCAGACCATTCAGGTTGCTGCTGCCTTGTGCCGGGGCGGTCGACCAGCTGGCACCGGCCAGACGCGGAATGGTGGCCAGAGCCGGGCTGCCAGCGCCCCCCGGTCCACCGTCGATACGGGCATTGACCGTGAATGAGTAGGTCTGGCCATTGGTCAGACCGTTGATGACATAGGGCGGCTTGCTCTTGGGAAAGGCAAAGCCACCGATGGTGTTCCAGTTGTCCGGGGTGACATGGCTGCCGGGGGCGACGAACACCCAGTATTCGGTGCCGGGCACAGCCGTCCAGGTCAGGGTGACGCTGCTGTCGCCGGTGATGACCTGAACATCGGACGGTGGTGGTGCGGATGAGCCGAGTTCAAAGGCCCCTCCCATGCAGCCATTGAGCAGCAGGGTTGCGGCAACGGCGGCCAGCAAGGGGAATAAACGGAACAAGTGGAACAAGCGGAACAAGCGGTTCATGTGCAGTCCTGTCATCGCGCCGGTGTTGGCGGGGCATGAAATTTTAACAGAGGGAGGCGCAGGTGCCCGTCGAGCCGCATGTCCTGCGCTACCCGTTCATGATCCCCTGCTGGGGTGGGGGAGATATTGTGGATTCAATGGCTGATGGGTTTGTAGCGGATGCGTTTGGGTTTGGCGCCTTCCTCACCCAGGCGTTTTTTCTTGTCGGCCTCATATTCCTGATAGTTGCCGTTAAAGAAGGTCCATTGTGAGTCCCCTTCGCAGGCCAGGATATGGGTGGCAATGCGGTCGAGGAACCAGCGGTCGTGCGAGATCACCAGCACACAGCCGGCATATTCCAGCAGCGCATCTTCCAGCGCCCGTAGGGTTTCAACATCGAGATCATTGGACGGTTCATCGAGCAGCAGCACGTTGCCGCCTGCGCTGAGGGTTTTGGCCATGTGCAGACGACCGCGCTCGCCGCCGGAAAGCTGGCCGACGATCTTTTGCTGGTCGCTGCCCTTGAAGTTGAAGCGGCCGAGATAGGCACGCGCAGGCGTCTGGAATTTGCCGATGGTCAGCAGGTCTGCACCACCGGAGATGGCCTCAAAGACGGTTTTGTCGTTGTCCAGGGCATCGCGGCTCTGGTCGACGTGGGAGACCTTCACCGTCTGGCCGAGGGTGACTTCGCCGCTGTCGGGCTGTTCCTTGCCGGTAATCATTTTGAACAGGGTCGATTTGCCGGCACCGTTGGGGCCGATGATGCCGACGATGGCACCGGGTGGAATGGTGAAACTCAGGTTGTCGATCAGCAGCCGGTCGCCAAAGGCCTTGCAGACATTCTTGAATTCGATGACATCATTGCCCAGCCGTTCGGCGACGGGGATGAAAATTTCCTGGGTTTCGTTGCGCTTCTGGTATTCCTCGGAGGACAGCTCGTTGAAGCGTGCCAGACGCGCCTTGCTTTTGGCCTGGCGCGCCTTGGGGTTCTGGCGCACCCATTCGAGTTCTTGCTTCATCGCCTTGATGCGGGCACCTTCCTGCTTGGCTTCGGTCTCCAGGCGTTTTTCCTTCTGTTCCAGCCAGGAGGAGTAATTGCCCTTCCACGGGATGCCCTCGCCACGGTCGAGTTCGAGGATCCACTCGGCGGCGTTGTCGAGGAAGTAGCGGTCGTGGGTGACGGCCACCACGGTGCCGGGAAAGCGCGTCAGGAATTGTTCCAGCCATTCGACCGATTCGGCGTCGAGGTGGTTGGTCGGTTCATCGAGGAGCAGCATGTCGGGCTTGGACAGCAGCAGGCGGCACAGTGCCACGCGGCGTTTTTCACCCCCGGAGAGCACGTCAATCTTTGCCTCCCAGGGCGGCAGCCCCAGGGCATCGGCGGCGACTTCGAGCTGATGTTCGACATCGGCCCCGGCTGCGGCGATGATGTTTTCATATCTGGCCTGGTCTTCGGCGAGCTTGTCGAAATCGGCATCCGGCTCGGCATAGGCCGCGTAGATTTCTTCCAGCCGGGCTTTGGCCTCGAGCAAGGCACCGAGGCCACCTTCGACGGCCTGGCGTACGGTCTGCTCTGGATCGAGCTGCGGTTCTTGTGGCAGATAGCCGATCGAGATGCCGGGCATGGGTGTGGCTTCACCGATGATGTCCTTGTCGACTCCGGCCATGATGCGTAGTACGGTCGATTTACCGGAACCGTTCAGACCCAGCACGCCAATCTTGGCACCGGGAAAGAAGGAAAGCGAAATATCTTTGAGGATCTGGCGCTTCGGCGGGACGATCTTGCCGACGCGGTTCATGGTGAAAACGTATTGAGCCATGGCTTGCCTGGGGATTCCGGAAACGAAAAGACGCTAGCTTAACCGACACGGCGGCCTGCTGGCCAGCCGATATAATGCTGCCCCTGCCTTGCCTGCTGCGTCTGCCGTGTTTGTGTCTGTGTCCGACCCTATCCTGCCGGAGTTCCCCGGGCTTTCCGCGTCGCCCAAGGCCGGCATGCGCCTGGATATGCCGCTGCTGGCTGGTTCTGCGGATGCGCTGGCCATTGCTCGTTCGGCAGCGCTGGCGGCTGGTCGGCTGCTCCTGGTCATTGCTGCCAGTCCCCTCGATGCCCAGCGTCTGCATGAGGAAGTGCAGTGGTTTGCGCCGGGCTTGCGTATTCATTTGCTGCCGGATTGGGAAACTCTGCCGTATGACAGTTTTTCGCCGCACCAGGATCTGGTGTCCGAGCGGCTGGCCACGCTTTATGCCGTGTCGCAGGGGGCTTGTGATGTGTTACTGACGGCGGCCAGCACCGCCCTGACCCGGCTGGCACCGCCGGCCTTTCTTGCAGCGCACACGTTTTTCCTCAAAAAAGGTGCGGCGCTGGCAGTAGACAAGCTGCGGGCACAGCTGGCACTGGCCGGCTACCAGCATGTCACGCAGGTCGTGGCGCCGGGTGAATTCAGCGTGCGCGGTGGCCTGATTGACCTGTTTCCGATGGGCGCTGCTCTGCCTTTTCGTATCGACCTGTTCGATGAAGATGTGGAGAGCATCCGCACTTTCGATATCGACAGTCAGCGCACGCTCTATCCGGTGCCAGAAATCCGCATGCTGCCGGCGCGCGAGTTTCCCATCGACGATGCTCCGGGGGGCGGTCGCAGCCGTTTTCGGGCACGTTTCCGGGAAGCCTTCGAGGGCGATGCCAGCCGCGTCGCACTCTACAAGGATGTCTCGAACGGCGTGGCGCCGGGCGGCATCGAGTATTACCTGCCGCTGTTTTTCGATGAAGGCGCGATGGCCACGCTGTTCGACTATCTGCCGCCGGATTCATTGCTGTTGCAGCATCATGATGTGCCCGGTGCGGTTCATGGCTTCTGGAGCGACCTGCGGGAGCGTCATCGCCTGATGTGTGGCGACCGGACACGCCCGATATTGCCGCCAGAAGAGATTTATCTCACCGAGGAACAGTTTTTTTGTGGCATTGCCCCCTTTCCACGCTGGGTGCTGCCGACGCCAGTCGGGGCGGCCTTGCAGGAGGCGGCCGTTCCGCCACCGGCGCGGGTAGCCGTCGATCGTCGCGCCGAAGATCCGCTGCTGCTGTTGCGTACCCATTTAGCCGGTTTTGCCGGGCGCACGCTGTTACTGGCGGAGTCCGCCGGGCGGCGTGAAACCATACAGGAATATCTGGCTGAATATGGCCTGAAGCCGGCGGCCTGTGCGGATTTCAATGCTTTTCTGGCAGCCGACGAGCCCTTCATGCTGGGTGTGGCACCGCTGTCGGGTGGCTTTGTCCTCAAGGAAGCCGGCCTGGCCCTGCTGACTGAAAACGAGCTGTATGCCGCCACGGCGCGTCCGCGCAGTGCGGGCAAGCGCGGTGCACGCCGCAGCAATCTCGAAGGCTGGCTGCGCGACCTATCCGAGCTGAAGATCGGTGATCCGGTGGTGCATGAGCAGCACGGTATTGGCCGCTATCTGGGTCTGGCACTGCTCGACATGGGCGGCCCGGGGCAGGAGAAGAACGAGTTTTTGCACCTTGAATATGCCGGCGGCGATACGCTGTATGTGCCGGTGGCCCAGTTACAGCTCATCAGTCGCTACAGTGGTGCCGATCCGGAGGCCGTGCAGCTGCATAAGCTGGGGAGCGGGCAGTGGGAGAAGGCGAAGAAGCGGGCGGCCGAGCAGGTGCGCGATACGGCGGCCGAACTGCTGCACCTGTATGCTCAGCGTGCTGCCCGTCAGGGCCATTGCTTCGATTTCAAACAGCACGATCTGGAGGCATTCGCCGATGGCTTCGGTTTCGAGGAAACGCCCGATCAGCAGGCCGCCATCGAAGCCGTCGTTGCCGACATGCGTTCAGGCAAGCCGATGGACCGGCTGGTGTGTGGCGATGTCGGTTTTGGCAAGACCGAGGTGGCTTTGCGGGCGGCCTTCGTTGCCGTCTCCGGCGGCAAGCAGGTGGCGATACTGTGTCCGACGACGCTGCTGGCCGAGCAGCACTACCATACCTTTGCCGACCGCTTTGCCGACTGGCCGGTGAAGGTGGCCGAGTTGTCGCGGTTTCGCAGCGAGAAGGAGCAGGCGCAGGCCATTCGTGATCTGGCCGAGGGGAAGATCGACATCCTGGTGGGGACTCACCGGTTATTGTCGAAAGACGTGCAATTTACCCGCCTGGGTCTGGTGATTCTGGATGAGGAGCATCGCTTCGGCGTGCGCCAGAAGGAAGCGTTGAAGGCACTGCGCGCCGAGGTCGATGTGCTGACGCTGACGGCGACACCCATTCCGCGCACCTTGGGTTTGTCGCTGGAAGGGCTGCGTGATTTTTCGGTCATCGCCACGGCACCGCAGCGACGGCTGGCGATCAAGACTTTCGTGTCGCGCTGGTCGAATGGCCAGGTACGTGAAGCGGTGCTGCGTGAATTCAAGCGTGGCGGTCAGGTGTATTTCCTGCACAACGAGGTGGAAACCATCCACAACATGCAGGAACGGCTGGAAAAGCTGCTGCCCGAGGCGCGCATCGTCGTTGGCCACGGCCAGCTGCCCGAGCGTGAGCTGGAGCGGGTGATGCGCGAATTCACCCAGCAGAAGCACAACCTGTTGCTGTGTTCGACCATCATCGAAACTGGCATCGACAATCCCCATGCCAATACCATCATCATCAACCGTGCCGACAAGTTCGGTTTGGCTCAGTTGCACCAGCTGCGTGGCCGGGTGGGTCGTTCGCACCATCAGGCGTATGCCTATCTGCTGACGCATGAGGAAGCCAAACCGACCAAGCAGGCGGAGAAGCGCCTGGAAGCCATCCAGATGATGGAAGAGCTGGGTTCCGGCTTTTTCCTGGCCATGCACGATCTGGAGATCCGTGGCGCGGGAGAGGTGCTGGGCGAGAACCAGAGCGGCGAGATTCACGAAATCGGCTTTGCACTCTATACAAACATGCTCAATGCCGCCGTCAAGGCTCTGAAGGAGGGCAAGGAGCCGGAGCTGGCCCATCCGCTGGGGGTGGTGTCGACGATAGATCTTTCTGTCGCTGCCCTGTTGCCGGATGCGTATGCGCCCGATGTGCATGAGCGGCTGACACTCTACAAGCGGTTGGCCAATGCGGAAACGCTGGAGGACGTGCAGGCCTTGCAGGAGGAGTTGATCGACCGCTTTGGTGAGCTGCCGTCACAGGCTCAGGCATTGCTGGAAACCCACCGCCTGCGAATCGCAGCTCATCCGCTGGGTGTCCTCAAGATCGACGCCGGCCCGCACGCGATACAATTGCACTTTTCTGCCCAGGCACCGGTCGATCCGACAAGGCTTATTGCATTGATCCAGCAGGATCGTCATCTGCGCTTTGCTGGCCCGGAGAAACTGCACTGGAAGCGCGAGATGCCTGGTCTGCGCGAACGTGTCCAGGCAGTACGCGAACTTCTGAAGAAACTACAAGGCTGAGGCTGATCATGACGCACGCAAAACTTGAAAATCTCAATGTTGAATCTCTCACCAGCATGCCCACGCCGGAGGAGATTCACGCCCTGCTGCCCCTGTCCGACCGGGCTGCGGTAACCGTTGCCCAGGGGCGCGAAACGATGCAGCGCATCCTCGATCGTCAGGATGCCCGTCTGTTCGTTGTCGTCGGCCCGTGCTCGATCCATGACCCGGTGGCCGGCATGGAATATGCCCGCCGTCTGAAAAAACTGGCCGATGAGGTCAGCGAAACGCTGGTGCTGGTGATGCGTGTGTATTTCGAGAAGCCGCGCACATCGACCGGCTGGAAGGGCTACATCAACGATCCACGAATGGACGATTCCTTCCACATCGAGGAGGGCATGAAGAAGGCGCGTGAATTCCTGCTGGCGGTGAATGGGCTGGGATTGCCGGCTGCGACCGAGGCACTCGACCCCATCTCGCCGCAATACCTGGGGGATATGATTGCCTGGACAGCCATCGGCGCACGCACCAGTGAATCGCAGACACACCGCGAAATGTCTTCCGGGTTGTCGACGCCGGTCGGCTTCAAGAATGCCACTGACGGTGATCTCGATGTGGCCATCAACGCCATCATCTCGGCGGCCAACCCGCACAGCTTTCTCGGCATCAATGCCCAGGGCAAGACTTCCGTGGTGCGTACGCGCGGCAACCGTTATGGCCATGTCGTCCTGCGCGGCGGTGGCGGGCGGCCGAACTATGATTCGGTCAGCATCTCGCTGGCTGAACAGGCACTGGCCAAGGCCAGGCTGGCACAGAATCTGGTGGTGGATTGCTCACACGCTAACAGCTACAAGAAACCGGAAATGCAGCCACTGGTGCTGGCCGACTGCACCCGGCAGATCACCAATGGCAACCGTTCCATCGTCGGACTGATGATCGAGAGCAATCTCGAAGCTGGCAATCAGCCGATTCCTGCTGATCTGGCCCTGCTCAAATATGGCTGCTCGGTGACCGATGCCTGTATCGACTGGAACACCACCGAAACCGCCCTGCGCGACATGCACCAGCAACTGAAGAACGTACTGCCGGGCCGCAACAAGTAGACAGGCTGAAATTCGTCATTCCCGCGCAGGCGGGAATCCATGAGTCAGAACAACGGCAGGATTCCCGCCTGCGCGGGAATGACATCAATATCCCTCGACCTTCCCCCGAACGGAACCCCACCATGTCCCTGATCAAACCCTTCGCCGGCCTGCGTCCCGCTGCCGGCCAGGCCAGCGCCGTCGCCGCTCCGCCCTATGACGTCCTCTCCTCCGACGAAGCGCGCCTGCGGGCGGCTGGCAAGCCGTGGAGTTTCCTGCACATCTCTAAGCCGGAAATCGATCTACCGACGGACACCGATCCGTATGCGGCAGTGGTTTATGCCAAGGCGGTCGAGAATCTGCAGAAGATGCTGGCTGCCGGTATCCTGCAACGCGACGGGCAGGCGTGCTATTACGCATACCGCCTGACGATGGGGACGCATGTGCAGACCGGTCTGGTGGCGGCGGCCTCGGTGGCTGATTACGATACCAACCGCATCCGCAAGCATGAATTCACGCGTCCGGACAAGGAGGATGACCGGGTGCGCCAGATCGAGGCACTGAATGGCCAGACTGGCCCGGTACTGCTGGCGTATCCGCCTTCCTCGCTGGCCGATACGCTGATTGCCCAGGCCAGCAGCGGAACACCGGAGGCAGACCTGACAGCCGATGACGGCATCGGGCATACCCTCTGGGTGATTCGTGATGCCGATCTGATCGCCCGCATTTCCACGGTCTTTGATGCCATGCCGGCGCTCTACATTGCCGATGGTCATCATCGTTCTGCTGCGGCGTCGCGCGTTTCGGCCGCACGCGGAGGGCGTGGCGAGGCGGCCTGTTTTCTGGCAGTGATTTTTCCGCACCACCAGATGCGCATCATGGACTACAACCGGGTTGTCAAGGATTTGAACGGCCTGACCGAAGCAGCGCTGTTGGCACGGATCAGCGAAGAGTTCACCGTCACGACGGCGGCGGCCCAGGTGCGTCCGGCACGTCCTGGCGAGTTTGGCATGTATCTTGGCCATCGCTGGTTCCGGCTGAACATCAAACCTGAGCGGATTCCAGCCCAGGATCCGGTGGCACGTCTGGATGTCAGCCTGCTGTCCGAGTATCTGCTCGGCCCCGTTCTTGGCATTGCCGACCTGCGCCGTGACAAGCGCATTGATTTCGTCGGTGGCATCCGGGGTCTCGATGAGCTGGAAAAGCGCGTCAATAGTGGCGAGATGGCGGTTGCCTTTGCCCTGTATCCGACACAGATGACCGATCTGATGGCAGTTGCCGATGCTGGCGAAGTCATGCCACCGAAATCGACCTGGTTCGAGCCCAAGCTGGCGGATGGCCTGGTGTC
>JAGOSV010000074.1 GCA_018062105.1 Sterolibacterium sp.
CCTGATTCGTCTCGATCCCGTCAAACGCAAAGGCGGCATCAAGGCCAGAAGACTGATTGCCGCCACCTCCGACTCCTATCGCGCTCACTTGCTCGGGCTGGCGTGACGTTCATGCGATTGCCCTGCCGACCCCCCCGACGCTGAACATCAGGCTGTAGTTCTTGTCATTGGCCGGGCCGCAAGAAGCCTGAGCCTGCGTGGTGGCTAAGGTCGCCAGGGCAGCAATCAGGGTTGTGGTGATGAGTTTGGCTTGGGTCTGATGCATCATGCTGAATCTCCTTGGTCAAAGAAACGGAAGCGGCAAAATGGCTGGAATCGTTGAATCGTTGATGCAGTTTGCAAGTCTATTGCAAGCCCGCAAGTCTGCTACAGATTATGTACGCCAAATTTTTTTTGGCACCGGGCAGCGGCAAGCAAATCTACCCTATCTAGCCTGTCTGTCTCATCGCAAACACCTTGCAAGCGCAATCAACGAGCGACAAAACTGCTATCCGTGATCCCTTGAGCACTTATCCTGATGGTTGCCCTGTATCGATGGAATAGTTTCGTGTGTTCAGGTACGCGGGCTGGCCAGCATTTTTTTCAGATCACCGCTGGTGGCCAGTTTGCCGAGTTCCTGATAGCCGCCGATCAGTACGCCATCGACGAATACCATCGGAAAGGTTGGCCAGCCGGTCCACATCTTGAGGGCGTTGCGCCGTCGCCATTGCGACAGGTAGCTGCCGTAATCGAGATCGTGGTGGGCGATGCCCTGGGCATCGAGCAGGCGGCGGGCGCGCTTGGGGAAGGGGTTTTGCGCCATGCCGATGATGACGACACGGTGGGTAGCCGTGGCGCGCTGGACTTCTGCGACGAGGTCGCTGTGATTGCCGGCGATGAAGTCCCGGATGGCTGGGTGAATGTGCCCGGTGTCGAGGATGGGGCGCGGGGCGTTCATGGTTCTTGAGCCTTTTTCTGCTGGGCGTCGGCTGCCTGTTGCAGGGTTTGTTCCACACCTTTGGCGGATTCAATGCTTTGCTGCATCGGCTTGACGGCGTCGACCATGGGTTGTGGCTGGCGTGAGCAGGCACACAGCAGCAGTACGGCAAACAGGCTCAGGGTGCGGGGCAGTGGGCGCATGGGAGGCTCCGGGCGAGTTGGTGAGTTGGTGAGTTGGTGGGCGGGTGTGATCAGGGCAGGTCTTCGCGTCGCAGGAGGAAGATTTTTTCTTCGCCGCCGGCGCTGTCGATCCAGGTCAGGGGCAGTTCGGGGAAGGCGGCTTCGACGAGTTCGCGGTTGTGTCCCACTTCGACGGCCAGCAGGCCGTGGTCGGTGAGGTGGCGGCTGGCTGCGGCGAGGATGCGGCGCACGATGTCCAGACCATCATCACCGGCGGCTAGTGCCATGACCGGTTCATGGCGGTATTCAGCCGGCAGGGCAGCCATGGCGGCGGCGGTGACGTAGGGTGGGTTGGAGAGGATGAGGTCGTAACGGCGTCCATCAAGGCGCTGGAAGAGATCGGATTCGATGAGCCGGAGGCGTGCTTCGAGGCCGTAGTCGGCGACGTTGCGACGGGCAACGGCCAGGGCATCGGCAGATAGGTCAACGGCATCGATGTCGGCTTGTGGGAAGGCGTGTGCCATCAGGATGGCCAGGCAGCCGGAGCCGGTGCAAAGGTCGAGCGCCTGATGGATGTTTTCCGGATATTCGATCCAGGGGGCGAGACCATCTTCGAGCAGGTTGGCAAAGTAGGAGCGGGGTACGATGACGCGCTCATCCACGTGAAAGCGGAAGTCGCCCAGCCAGGCCTCGCCGGTCAGATAGGCGGTGGGGCGGCGTTGCTCGATGCGCTGGTGCAGGCGTTCCTGTATGGCCAGGCGCTCTGTGTGGGTCAGGCGGGCATCGAGGAAGGGGGCGAGATGATCGGGCGGCAGGTGCAGGGTGTGCAGGAGCAGCCAGGCCGCTTCGTCGTGGGCATTGTCGCAGCCGTGGCCGAAGAACAGGCCGGCTTCGTGGAAACGGCTGATGGCCCAGCGCAGCCAGTCGCGCAGGGTGATGAGTTCGTTGATGGGTTGGGTCATGGGCTGTGGCTGTGGTGTGGGGCTATGGGGTTGGCGTGTGGCGTTCAGGAGGCGGCTGGAGCGGTGGTCAGCAGCCGTTCGAGCACACCCTGATAGCAGCGGGCAAGCGGTTCGAGATCAGCGACAGGGATGTTTTCGTCGACCTTGTGGATGGTGGCGTTGAGCGGGCCGAATTCGGCAATTTCGTTGCAGATGTCGGCGATGAAGCGGCCATCGGAGGTGCCGCCGGTGGTTGATAGTTCTGCTTCGACGCCGGTGGCTTCACGGATGGCGGCGCAGAGCTGCTCGACCAGTAATCCGCGCGGGGTGAGGAAGGGCTTGCCGGAGTAGTTCCAGACCAGTTCATATTCGAGGCCATGTCGATCGAGTATGGCATGCACGCGGTGTTGCAGGGCTTCGGGCGTGCTGGCGGTGGCGAAACGGAAGTTGAACTGGACGTCGAGGGTGCCCGGGATGACATTGCCAGCACCGCTGCCGGCGTGGAGATTGGAAATCTGGAAGGTGGTTGGCGGAAAGTATTCGTTGCCGTCATCCCAGCATTCGGCGGCCAGTTCGGCCAATGCCGGGGCGGCCTGGTGGATGGGGTTGCGGGCCAGTTTCGGGTAGGCGACGTGCCCCTGGATACCCTGGATGCGCAGGGTGCCGGAGAGCGATCCGCGCCGACCATTCTTGATCGTGTCGCCAAGCTGCCGGACAGAGGTGGGTTCGCCGACGATGCACCAGTCGATGTGCTCATGGCGTGCCTTGAGGGTGTCGACCACGTGCACCGTACCGGCCACGGCATCGCCTTCTTCGTCGGAGGTCAACAGCAGGGCCACCGAGCCCTGCGGGTGAGGGTGTACAGCGAGAAAACGTTCAATGGCAACGACGAAGGCGGCAAGAGAGGATTTCATGTCGGCTGCGCCGCGCCCGTGCAGGTGGCCGTCGCGAATTTCCGGCCGGAAGGGATCGCTGTGCCAGGCGTTGCGATCACCGACCGGGACGACATCGGTATGGCCAGCAAAGCACAGCAGCGGGCCGCTGTCGCCGCGCCGCGCCCAGAGATTGCAGACGCCCTGATGATCCATGCGCTCCAGCCGGAAGCCCAGCGTGCTCAGGCGGGTGGCGATGAGTTCCAGGCAGCCGGCATCTTGCGGGGTGACCGAGGGGCAGCGGATGAGTTGCTGGGCCAGATCGAGAACGGGGCTGGGGGTAGGGGCGGGGTTGATGGATGCGGTGGGGGCAGTCATTGCGGCGCTCGATTCATTCAGTCCATCTTCAGGTTGAATTCGCTGAAGCTGGTGGAGGGCATGCTCATCGGGTTGTTGGGGTCGAGGTTCATGACGCTGTTCGAGAAGCCTTCGTCCTTGCCTTGGTCGTTGTTGATGAGGAACATCAGGTTGTTGGCCGAGTCGGCGGCGGCTGTGGCGGCTTCGAGGGTGATGGCGCCGGATCTGTAGAGGTGGAAGAGTGCCTGTTCGAAGGTTTGCGAGCCGGGGGACATGCTTTGATCCATGGCTTCGCGGATGCCGTCCATGTCGCCTTTTTCGACCAGCTCGGCGATGTGGCGCGAGTTGATCATGACTTCGACGGCGGGGATGCGGCTGCCGTCCGGTTTCTTGATGAGGCGCTGGGAGATGATGGCTTTCAGTGTGACGGCCAGGTCGGCCAGCAGGGATGGGCGGTTTTCCAGCGGATACAGGCCGATGATGCGCGACAGGGCGTGGTAGCTGTTGTTGGCGTGCAGGGTGGCCAGGCACAGGTGGCCGGACTGGGCGTAGGCAATGGCCTGGGTCATGGTGTCCTTGTCGCGGATTTCACCGATGAAGATGCAGTCGGGTGCCTGGCGCAGGGCGTTTTTCAGGGCCACCTTGAAGTCGTGGGTGTCGGCGCCGACTTCGCGCTGGTTGACGATGGATTTGCGATTGGTAAAGACAAATTCGATGGGGTCTTCGAGGGTCAGGATGTGGCCGCTGCGCCGCTCGTTGCGAAAGTCGAGCATGGAGGCCAGGGTGGTGGTCTTGCCGGCACCGGTGGCTCCGACCATCAGGATCAGGCCATGCTTTTCCATGATGACATCCGCCAGCACGGCCGGGACGTTGAGGGTTTCCAGACGGGGAATTTCTGCCGGGATGTAACGCACTACCAGAGCCGGGGAGTTTTTCTGCTGGAAGGCAGACAGGCGAAAATTGCCGATGCCTTCCATGCTGTAGTTGCAGTTGAGCTCGAGTTTTTCTTCGAGCTCGCTGAACTGGTGGTCGTTCAGCACCTCATGCAGCAGCCCCTTGATGATGTCCGGTGTCATCAATTGCTGGTTGATCGGGATGGCGGTGCCGTTGATCTTGATGTTGATCGGGGCACCGGCCGAGATGAAAATGTCGGATGCTTTCTTGTCGGACATCAGCTGAAAGAGTCGTTGCATCGCCGCCATGAGGTTGCTCCTGCTTGATCCGGGTGCCCGGGGTGAGGTTCAGGTGGCGGCTCAGTCGGCACGCAGCAGTTCGTTGATGCCGGTCTTGGCGCGGGTTTGTGCATCGACCCGCTTGACGATGACGGCGCAATAAAGGCTGTATTTGCCATCGGCCGAGGGCAGGTTGCCGGAGACGACGACCGAGCCGGGCGGTACCTTGCCATAGTGGATTTCGCCGGTGGTGCGGTCATAGATTTTGGTGCTCTGGCCGAGGTAGACACCCATCGAGATTACCGAGTTTTCGCCGATGATGACGCCTTCGACGACTTCCGAACGGGCGCCGATGAAGCAGTTGTCCTCGATGATGGTCGGGTTGGCCTGGATGGGTTCGAGCACCCCGCCGATGCCGACACCACCGGACAGGTGGACGTTCTTACCGATCTGGGCGCAGGAGCCGACGGTGGCCCAGGTGTCGACCATCGTGCCTTCGTCGACATAGGCACCGATATTCACATAGCTGGGCATCAGTACCACGTTGCGGCCGATGTAGCAGCCGCGTCGCGCTACGGCCGGCGGGACGACACGGAAGCCGCCCTTGGTAAACAGATGCTGGTCGTAGTTTTCGAATTTGGTCGGTACCTTGTCGAAATACTTCATCTGGCCGGCGGTCATCATCTTGTTGTCTTCGAGGCGGAAGGACAGCAGCACAGCCTTCTTGATCCACTGATGGGTTACCCAATCGCCGTTGATTTTCTCGGCCACGCGCAGGTTGCCCTGGTTCAGTTGCTCGAGGATGTGGGCGACGGCCTCGCCGATCTTGGCCGGTGCACTGCCAGGTTGCAGCTCGCTGCGGTTTTCCCAGGCTTGGTCGATGATTTGCTGGAGTTCATTCATGATGGGATCCTTGATGACAAAATGATAAAAGCGGGTTACTGGAGGACGGCACAGAAACGGGTGAGTCGCTCAACGGCTTCCTGGCATTCTTCGAGGCCGGCGACCAGCGCGATGCGGATGAAACCAGCACCAGGGTTGAGACCATCGGCTTCCCGGGCGAGGAAGCTGCCGGGCAGGACGGTGACCTGTTGTTCGTGTTGCAGGCGACGGGTGAATTCGGTGTCACTCAGGCCATAGCGTTGCACGGAGGCCCACAGGTAAAAGCCGGCATCCGGGCGGCGGACGTCGAGATGGCGGGCAATGATTGGGGTGAGCTGGGTGAATTTGGCAGCGTAGAGACGACGGTTGTCGACCACATGGGCTTCATCGTCCCAGGCGGCGATGCTGGCGGCCTGGACCGCCGGGCTCATGGCGCTGCCGTGGTAGGTGCGGTAGCGCAGGAACTGTTCGATGAGGGTGGCATCGCCAGCGACGAAGCCGGAGCGCAGGCCTGGCACATTGGAGCGTTTGGAGAGGCTGGAGAACATCACCAGCCGCCGGTAGTCGTCGCGTCCCAGGCGGCGTGCGGCTTCGAGGCCGCCCAGTGGGGCGGCATCAGAGGGATCATAGATTTCGGAATAGCATTCGTCGGAGGCGATGACGAAATCGTGGCGGTCGGCCAGCTCGAACAGTGTTTGCCAGCTAGCCAGGCGCATGACCTTGCCGCTGGGATTGCCCGGGGTACAGACATAGACGAGTTGCATCCGGGACCATTCCTCGTCGCGGACGGCGGAAAAGTCCATTTCGAAGTCGTTTTCCGGCAGGGTGTTGAGGAACCTGGGGGTGGCGCCGGCCAGCAGCGCAGCGCCTTCGTAGATTTGATAGAAGGGGTTGGGGCAGAGCACCAGAGCATCGGGCCGGCGGCTGTCGATGATCGTCTGGGCGAAAGCGAACAGTGCTTCGCGCGAGCCATTCACCGGCAGCACCTGGCGGGCAGGATCGGGTGCGGGAACGCCGTAACGGCGCTGGATCCAGGCAGCGATGCTGGCACGCAAGGCATCGCTGCCCTGCGTGCTAGGATAGCTGGCCAGACCATGCAGATGGTCGGCCAGTGCTTGCTGGATGAAGGCAGGGGTGGCGTGCTGCGGCTCGCCGATCGAGAGCCGGATTTCCTTCAGGGAGGTTGCTGTTGCAGTGTGGGCAGGTGCGCCTGCTGCAGAGGGTTCGGCGAACAGGCGGCGCAGTTTTTCAAAAGGGTAGGGCTGCAACCGGGCGAGATGAGGGTTCACGGGTGGACGCGCAATGATGAGCAGGATGGGGGGGACGGATGATTATAGGGCAGGCCGGCAAAAGGCTGTGGCGGTTCTCTCGCTGCTGACCGGGGCCATCGTCTGGGGCATGGTGTGGTATCCGTACCGGGTCTTGCAGCAGGTGGGAGTGTCGGGCTTGCCGGCAACGATGCTGACCTATCTGGTGGCGCTGCTGGTGGGGGCTGTGTGGCTGTTTCCAGTCGTTCGCCAGAGCTGGCGTGCTGGCGACATGGGCGGCAAGCTGCTGCTGATCGGCCTGGCCGGGGGTGGCTCCAATCTGGGTTATGTGCTGGCAACGCTGCATGGCGAGGTGATGCGTGTGCTGTTGCTGTTTTATCTGGCACCGTTGTGGACGGTGTTGCTGGCGCGTCTCTTGTTGGGTGAGCGGCTGACGGGTAGCGGTGGTTGGGTGGTGGCGTTGTCGCTGGGCGGGGCGGTGGTGATGTTGTGGCATCCGGAGTCTGGGCTGCCTTGGCCGGCCAGCGGTGCGGAATGGCTGGGGCTGGGGGCGGGCTTCCTGTTTTCCCTGTCGAATGTGCTGGTGCGCCAGATGGCGCAGGTGCCGGTCGAGGTCAAGTCGCTGGCGGTGTTCTTCGGGGCGGTGCTGCTGGGGGCGCTGGCGTTGCCGTTCGAGAATTATGGTCTGGCCGTAGGACAGGACGGAGCAGGCTTGCTGGCGCAGGTCATGAGCCATGCCTGGCTGTTGTTGCTGATTGGCGGGGTGCTGATGACCATCAACCTGATCGTCCAGTTTGGCCTGACGCATACGGCGGCGACCCAGGCGGTGGTTATCTTCCTGTTCGAGCTGGTGGTGGCGGCGGTGTCGTCGTGGCTGCTGGTGGGCGAGATGATGCGGCCGCAGGAGTGGCTGGGCGGGGCCATGATCGTTGCGGCCAGCCTGTTTTCTGGTCGCCTGGCGGCGGATGAAGCAAACTCCCGGGAGGGGACGGCATGAGTGTGCAGGCATTGTTCGATTTGAGCGGTCAGGTGGCGCTGGTGACCGGGGCATCGCGCGGGCTGGGCTTGCAGATGGCACGGGCATTGGGCGAGATGGGCGCACGGCTGGCGATCTGTGCGCGACGGCCGGAGGAGCTGGCAGCGGCCGCCGTGGAACTGGAGCAGCAGGGTTGTCTGGTGTTGCCGGTGGCCATCAATCTGGCGGAAGCCGGGGCGGCAGAGACACTGGTCGATCAGGTGCTGGCGCATTTTGGCCGTATCGATATTCTCGTCAATAACGCCGGCACGAGCTGGGGAGCAGCGGCCGAGGATTATCCGGATGATGCCTGGCGCAAGGTGATGACGCTGAATGTCGATGCGCTGTTTTTCCTGACGCGCGAAGTGGGGCGGCGGGCCATGATTCCGGCCGGTTGCGGGCGGGTCATCAATATTGCTTCCATCGCCGGGCTGGGTGGTAATCCGGCGGAGATTCGTACCCTGGCGTACAACACCAGCAAGGGCGCGGTGGTGAATTTCACCCGGGCGCTGGCTGCCGAGTGGGGGCCGCTGGGGATCAACGTCAATGCCCTGTGTCCGGGGTTTTTTCCGTCGAAGATGTCGCAGGCTCTGCTGGCCAGCATCGAGCCGCAGGTCATTGCGGCCACGCCCCTGCGCCGTCTTGGTAACGAGGAGGACTTGCAGGGGGCTGTGGTGTATCTGGCGTCGGCGGCGGCGCGCCATGTGACGGGCCAGTGTCTGGCGGTCGATGGCGGGATGAGTGTGGTGATGGGTTGAGGAATGATGGGGTGAGGCAGGGGATGCGTGACGATGTGAATCGGCAGGTGTGGCTGGTGCGGCGGCCACCACCGCAGGGTTGGCTGAGCGAGGAGGATTTTCGCCTGGTCGAGACACCGCTGCCGCAGCCAGCCGAAGGGCAGTTGCTGGTGCGCAATCATTGGCTGTCGCTGGACCCGTACATGCGCGGGCGGATGAATGCGGCGCGCTCTTATGCGCCGCCACAGCCGCTGAACGAGGTGATGCTGGGCGGCACGGCGGGCGAGGTGGTGGCTTCGCGCCATCCTGATTTTGCCGTCGGTGAGCAGGTGGTCGGCCGGCTTGGCTGGCAGGAGTATGCCCTGAGCGATGGCAGCGGGCTGCGCCGGGTCGATGCGGGTCGTTTTCCCCTGTCGGCGTATCTGGGGGTGCTGGGCATGCCGGGGGTGACCGCCTGGGTGGGGCTGATGGACATCTGCCTGCCGCGTGCCGGTGAGACCGTGGTGGTGACGGCGGCGGCCGGAGCGGTGGGCAGTGTGGTTGGGCAACTGGCCAGATTGCAGGGCTGCCGGGTGGTGGGGGTTGCCGGCGGAGCACGCAAATGTGCGTATGTCGTCGATGAATTGGGCTTTGATGCCTGTCTCGATTATCGGGCGGAGGATTTCTGGCCACGGCTGAAGGCTGCCACACCGGATCGTATCGATGTCCTGTTCGAGAATGTCGGGGGCGAGATTTTCGACACCCTGCTGGGGCGCATGAATGCCCATGCCCGGATTGCGCTGTGCGGCATGATTGCCCAGTACAACAGTGCGCCCTGGCCGATCCGCAATCTGAGCTCGCTGCTGGTTAATCGCATCCGTCTGCAGGGGTTCATCATCACTGAAATGCTGGATCGCTGGCCGGCGGCAGAGGCAGCACTGGCCACGCATCTGGCGGCCGGTCGGCTGCGTTACTGCGAGACGGTGGTGGCGGGGCTGGAACAGGCGCCGGCTGCACTCATCGGCCTTTTGCGTGGAGAAAATTTCGGCAAGCAGCTGGTCAGGCTGGCCGGGTGAGCTGGGAGTAGAGCAGCGGCAGGCGGCGGGCGAGTTCTTCGGGGTGACGCAGGACGAGGTAGCCACCGGGGCCGAAGAGGTGGGGCAGGTAATCCGCGCCTTCGCTGTCGATGGTCAGACAGAATGGGCGGATGCCGGCGCGGCGGGCTTCGATCAGGCTCATGCGGGTGTCTTCGATGGCGTAGCGCCCCTCGTAGGAATCGATGTCGGTAGGTTTGCCATCCGAGAGAATCAGCAGCAGGCGTTGCTGTTCGTTCTGCGCTTCCAGCAAGGTGGTGGCACGACGGATGGCTGCGCCCATGCGGGTGTAGTAGCCGGGGCGGATGGCGGCAATGCGGCCACGGCAGTGGGCATCGTAGGGGGCGGCGAAGGGCTTGAGTTCGTGAAAGCGCACATGGCCGCGTTTCAGTGATGAAAAGCCGTAGAGAGCAAAGGGGTCGCCACAGGCACCCAGGGCTTCGGCAAACAGCATCATGCCATCGCGGATGGCGTCGATGACGCGCAGGTTGTCGGCGATGCCGGCATCGGTCGACAGCGACAGGTCGGCCAGCAGCAGGCAGGCGAGGTTGCGCTCCTGCTGGGTGCGGGCGAGGTAGGCGGGCATCCCGCCGGCATGACCAGCACGCCGGTCGGCATGGGTGCGCACGCAGGCATCGAGGTCGAGCTCTTCACCGTCGCTCTGGTTTTTCTGCCAGCGGCGAGCCGGTGCCAGGGCGGCGAATTGCGCGCGCAGGCGGCGGGCAGCCACTTGCAGATGTTCGGGCAGCGCGGTCGGCGGTGCCTGGCGTGCCGTCATTGTTTGCAGGCGGCACCAGTCGGGTTTCATCTGGCGACGTTTCCAGTCCCATTCGGGCAGCGGGATGCCGTCTCCCACGGGGGTGTCATCCTCGGCGGCGGAAGGCAGGTCGAGGTCGAAGCGCACTTTGCTGGCCACCGCCTTGTTATCCCGGGCGAGCGTCAGCTTGTCCATGTTTTCGGCCTTGTGGGCGGCGTCGGGATCGGGGTCTTCGTCGGTGTCACGATTGACCTTGATGTATTCGGCCCAGGACAGCAGGCTCTCGGCACGGAACATCAGGATGAAGGGGGATTCGTTCTCCGGCATGTCGGTGCGTTCGGCCTGCTGACGCTTGTTGCTGCCCTGCTGTTCCTGGCCACCACTTTCGGCGGCTACGTGCTGTTTGTGGCTGGCGCTGCGTTCGGCCTGGCCGGGAGGGGTCGGGCGCAGCCAGAGCGGGACGGGCTGCAGGTCTTGCGATTTTCTGCTGGTCAGCGGCGGAAGTTCCAGGACGCTGCCCGGTTGTTGCAAGGCCTGGCGCAGGGCTTGCTCGCGGCGGGCTTCGTCCGGCGGCAGGCGGGCTGGGTCGATGCGCTGTGCCAGGGTGGCGGCAACGAGGCGCGTGTAACGTGGTTGCAGACCGGGGTAGTCGGCGAGTACGGCCAAGGTGGCCTGCTGGTTGGCCATCAGCCAGGGGGTGCCGGCTTTGCCTTCTTGTGCAGTGTGTGTGGCGTGTGCGGCGTGCGTTGCATCCGTGACGTGGGTTGCGCGCGCCGCCAGGGCCGCCAGCCACAGGTAAAGATCGCGGTTGAGTTCGCGTTCGGGGAACAGGGCAATTTGCGGTGGCAGGTGCAAGGTTTCCTCGTCACGCGCAGCTTGTGCAACCTTTTCGCCACTGTGGGCGAGGCGCTGCAGGAAGCGGCGGCGACCACCGTGGCGGCTATCGGCGGCGGGGGCGACGCGCAAGCTGGCATCCCCGCCGAAGGCGCGGAACATCAGGCCGACGCTGCGTTCGACTTCAGTGAGCTGAACGGCCGCCTGCGGATATTCGCGTTGTGCTGCCCGGCTGATGAAGCGATGCCAGAGCTCGCCGATGTATTCTTCCATGGAGTACCGGCCGGATCAGGGGCGGCGCACGCCGATCAGCGGATAGACGTATTCGAGGCCGGCGGTGGCGCGTGACAGGCCGAAGGTGCCCAACAGCACCAGGGTCGAGTGGATGCAGGTGAAGTAGAGGATGACCACCACCCAGGTCCATTGCCAGTGCAAGCCGCCCAGCAGCAGGAACAAGGCAGTGCAGACAATCAACAGGCCGCCGCCCCAGAGGCTGACGAAAAATGTCTGGTCGATGTGGCAGCGTGCCAGGCGGCCGGCCTCGGTGTAATAACGCCAGCGCAGCCAGCACAGGATGAGAAAGGATATGCCGGGCAGCAGCAGCAGGTTGGCGAGGAACAGTCCTTCGGCAGTGACGGCCAGCACCTGGTCGAACTCTGCGCGTTCGTCGTGGGCGGGCTGCGGGGTGTTCATGGTGTCAGCGTCCGAAGGTGGCTAGTACGACTTCCAGCAGGGCGTCGATGACTTCGGCATCATCGGACAGGCTTTCGACCAGAGTGCTGCGGCAGGCAATCACTGGATCCATGCCGTTGCGGATGAGCACGGCGGCATAGGCCAGCAGGCGTGTGCTGGGAACTTCCTCGAGGTCGACATCCTTGAGGTTGCGCAGGCTGCGGCCGATCGAGACGAGCCGTTTGGCGGTCATTTCGTCGCAGCCGGTTTCGTTGCGCAGGATGGCTTCTTCACGGGCAGCCGTGGGGAAGTCGAAGCTCAGGGCGACGAAACGCTGGCGTGTCGAGGGCTTCATGCTTTTCATGAAGTTCTGGTAGCCAGGGTTGTAGGACACTACCAGCATGAAGCTGTCGGGTGCCTGCAGAATTTCGCCGGTGCGGTCGATGGGCAGGGTGCGGCGGTGGTCGGCGACGGGGTGGATGACGACGGTGGTGTCCTTGCGGGCCTCGACGACTTCGTCGAGATAGCAGATGCCGCCTTGCCGCACGGCACGGGTCAGTGGCCCGTCGCTCCAGTAAGTGGCGCCGCCATCGCCGATCAGGTGGCGGCCGATGAGGTCGGCCGCGGTCAGGTCGTCATGGCAGGCCACGGTGAATAGCGGCAGGCCGAGCCGGGCGGCCATGTGAGCAACGAAGCGGGTCTTGCCCACCCCTGTCGGCCCCTTGATGAGCAGCGGCAAATGATGGCGCCAGGCTTGCTCGAACAGCTCGATTTCATTGCCGGCGGCAGCGTAGTAGGGGAGTTCTGCGGACATGTGGTTCATGGCCAAGGGTGAGCGGGAGGACATCCCGGAGTGGGAGCGCGGGACTATATCAGGCTTTGTGCATGCCGAAGTAGAAGTCG
>JAGOSV010000135.1 GCA_018062105.1 Sterolibacterium sp.
CCCGAAGCCGTCGCTGACCCCATCATGGCCTTGCCCATTTCGCCCATCACCGTGCGCACGTCCTCGAAGTCCACATTGACGAGCCCCGGCACATTGATGATTTCGGCAATCCCGCCGACGGCATTCTTCAGGACGTTGTCTGCCGCACGGAAAGCATCCAGCATGCTAATTTCATCACCCAGCACTTCCATCAGCTTTTCATTGAGGATGACGATCAGCGAGTCGACATTCATGCCCAGCTCGACGATACCCTGCTCGGCCAGCGACATGCGCCGCCCTTCGTACTCGAAAGGCTTGGTCACCACGGCCACCGTCAGGATACCCAGCTCACGCGCCACTTCTGCAACGATCGGTGCCGCCCCGGTTCCCGTTCCCCCGCCCATGCCGGCGGTGATGAACACCATGTGCGCACCGCGCAGCATACCGGCAATCCGCTCACGCTCCGTTTGTGCCAGGTCGCGTGCCTTTTCCGGCTTGCCACCGGCACCCAGCCCTGGCCCGAGTTGCAGCTTGATATCCGCATAGGAACGCCCCAGTGCCTGGGAATCCGTGTTGACGCAGATGAACTCCACCCCCTGCACCCCTTCGCGGATCATGTGCTCGACGGCATTGCCCCCGGCCCCCCCCACACCGATCACCTTGATGACCGTGGAACTTTCTGTCTTCTCGACCACCTCGACCAGCTCAAACATGCTTTTTTCTCCTAAAAAATTCACAAAATCCAGAACGACCCAAAAACCTGATATCCCATACCTCAGCCGCGACACCCGCCACCCAACAATGCCATCGACATCACTCCAGCTTCATCCACACACGGCGATTCCCAATGATGCCCCCGCGCTCCATCAAAAATTCCGTTCGAACCACGCCCGCATGCGTGACAGTATCTGCGTGAATGTGCGCGGCCCCTGCACCTTGAGTCCGCGCCTCTTTTGCGCCACGCCTTCCATGAGCAATCCCACCGCCGTCGAATAGCGTGGATTGCGCACAATCTCCTTGAGATTTCCTTCGTACACCGGCAAGCCCTGCTTGACCGTATTGTGAAAAATTTCCTCGCCCAGCTGCACCATGCCCGGCATAGCCGAAGCACCACCCGTCAGGACGATGCCAGCACGCAACAGCCGTTCATAACCGCTCTTGCGCAACTCCTCCTCGACCTTCTGGAAAATCTCCTCGACCCGCGGCTGAATCACGCTGGCTAGAGTCTGACGCGACAGCTTCGACGAAGGCCGGTCACCCACACCCGGCACCTCGATCATCTCCTCGGCTTCGGCCATCTGCTGCAAGGCGTAGCCATAACGCAGCTTGATCTCTTCGGCATCCTGTGTCGACGTACGCAAGGCAATGGCGATGTCATTGGTAATCTGGTCACCGGCAATCGGTATCACCGCCGTATGACGAATGGCCCCTTGCACAAAGACGGCGATATCGGTGGTTCCTCCACCAATATCGACCAGACAGACCCCGACCTCCTTCTCGTCGTCGGTCAGCACCGCATAGCCCGAGGCCAGTGGTTGCAGAACCAGATCGACGACTTCCAGGCCGCAACGATGCACACACTTGACGATGTTCTGCACCGAAGTCACTGCACCGGTCACGATATGCACACGCACTTCCAGACGACGGGCATCCATGCCGATGGGCTCCTTGACCCCATCCTGGCCATCGACGATGAATTCCTGCACCAGCGTATGCAGCAGCTTGTCATCAGCTGAAATCGGCGTGGCCTCGGCCGCCTCGATGGCCCGCTGGACGTCGAGCTGGGTGACTTCCTTGTCACTGACCACAGCCATGCCGTTGGAATCTTTGCTTTTAATGTGGCCGCCAGCAATACCGGTGTAGACATCCGTCACCTTGGCATTGGTCATCAGTTCGACTTCCTGGATGGCGCGCGAAATGGCATTGACCGTGGCCTCGATGTTGACCACCACACCCCGCTTGAGCCCCTTCGACTCCTGGCTGCCCACCCCGAGAACGGACAGTCGCCCTTCATCGTCCATCTCGGCGACGATGGCGACGATTTTTGATGTCCCGATATCCAGACCGACGATCTGGTCTTTTTTGCTTTCCTTGCTCATGTATTGCCCTTGCCCGTATTGCCGCGCGATGTCAGCGGAAGACCCTGCGTATGACTTTGCCCACTACGCGCCCGCCCCGTCTCGGCCTGCGCCAGACGCAGGGCAAAGCCATTCGGGTAACGCATGTCGATGGTATTGATGGCCGTCGTCACCCGGGGCTTAAGCGCGTCGTAAGTCGCCACGAACCGTTGCAGACGATCCGCCACGGATTGATTGTTCTGGTTGCGGCCAAGCTCCAGCACCAGGCCATCATCGAGGCGAACCTGCCAGGCCTCTCGTGGCGAAAGCAACACGGCACGCGGGCTGTGACTGATGGCCGCCAGCAATTTGCGGAATTCCTCATACTGCGCCAGCACCCGGGAAGCGCTGCCCTCGGGGCCACCGAACAGGGGCAGGGTGCCCTGATGGCTGCCCAGGGCAGCGCCAAACACCTCTCCCTGCCAATTGACCAGGCGCATTTCGCCGGCAGCATTTTGCCAGCGCGCTACCGCCACATGCTCTTCCAGCTCGACCTCGATACCATCAGGCCAGCGCCGCCGTACCGAAGCATGCCGCACCCAGGGCAGCTTCTCGAAGGAAGCCCGCATGTTGTCGAGGTTGATGGTAAAGAAATTACCCTCCAGCGAATGCTGCACGGCATATTCGATTTGGGTACGCGTTACCTGATCGAGCGGGCTGGCAATCACCACCTGACTGACCGGAAACAGGGGCAGACGCACCAAACTCAGCATGCCCGCATAAATCAGGCCAAGGATGCCAAACAACATCAGGAAATCCGCCAGCAGATTGATCAGCGGCGGCCGGTCCCAGAAGCCATCGGCCGGCGGCCGCGCCTTGCGGCGTCGCTCGGCGCGCTGCGCCATGTCGGCCTTGTGCAGCAGCCCTGAAAATTTGCCTGTTTTAGCCAAGGCGCGCTCCCGCAAGAATGCGCAGCACCAGCGCCGTAAACGTCAGCCCGGCCGCACGCGCCGCCATCGGCACCAGAGAATGATCCGTCATGCCCGGAGCAGTGTTGACCTCGAGAAAATACGGCCGCCCCTGGCGATCGAGCATCAGATCGACCCGCCCCCAGCCACGCCCGCCCAGCAGGGTGAAGGCCTTCAACGCCAGTGTCCCCAGGTGGCGCTGCACCTCGTCCGGCAGGTCGCAAGGACAACGATATTGAGTGTCATCCCGCAGATACTTGGCATCAAAATCGTAATACTCGCCAGCCGGAATGATCTGGATCATCGGCAAGGCCTGCAGCCGGCCACCCTCT
>JAGOSV010000136.1 GCA_018062105.1 Sterolibacterium sp.
AGCTCTCCATCTGCTTCACCACCCGCTCCGTGCGCGCATAGGTTGCACCAGGCGGCAGCTGGGCATTGACCAGGTAATACCCCTGATCTTCTTCCGGCACGAAAGACTCGGGTAGACGCACAACCATCCAGCCCAGTCCGATGACGATGACCAGATAGACCAGCATGTAGCGGCCAGCACGCTGCAACAAGCGTTGGGTCAAGGTGGTGTAGCCCTGGGTCAGGGCGGCAAAGCGTCGGTTGAACAGGGCGAAGAAACCGCGCCCGGATGACTTGTTCCCGCCACTTGCGGGACGCAGCAAGGTGGCGCACAGGGCTGGAGTCAGCGTCAGGGCGAGAAAACCGGAAAACAGGATGGACACCGCCAGCGAGAGTGAAAACTGGCGATAGATGACCCCGACCGAGCCATCCATGAAGGCCAGCGGCAGAAACACGGCGGCCAGTACGGCGGTGATGCCGACAATAGCGCCGGAGACCTGTTGCATGGCCTTGATGGTGGCCGGCAAGGGAGCCAGCCCCTCTTCGGCCATGATCCTCTCGACGTTTTCCACCACCACAATGGCATCGTCGACGAGGATGCCGATGGCCAGCACCATGCCGAACATGGTCATCATGTTCACCGAGAAGCCCAGCAGATGCATCATCGTCAGCGTGCCAAGCAGGCTGACCGGTACGACGACGACGGGGATCAGCGTATAGCGCAGGTTCTGCAGGAACAGGAAGATCACCAGGAACACCAGCAGAATGGCTTCGGCGAGCGTTTGCAGCACCTTGCCAATGGCGACATCGACAAAGCGCGAGGTATCGTAAGGGATGGAGTATTCGATGTCCTTCGGGAAGCCTGCCGACAACTCTTCGAGGCGTTTTCTGACCGCTTGTGCCGTGGCCAGTGCATTGGCACCAGGGCTGAGCAGCACGGCCGAGGCGATGCCATTGCCGCCATTGATGCGTGAGTCATAAAGATAATTCTTCCGGCCGATTTCCATGCGAGCAACGTCGCCCAGCGTCACCCGAGAACCATCCGCGTTGGCACGCAGCACGATGCCGGCGAACTCCCGCGCATCGCTCAGTGTGCCCTTGACGGCGATGGTGGCCGTGAGCTCCTGTTCCTCCGTGCCCGGTCGGGCACCAAAACTGCCAGCTGGTACCTGCACATTCTGCGCGGCAATGGCCGCATTCACGTCAGCAATGGACAGGTCATAAGCCAGCAACTTCTGCGGATCCACCCACACCCGCATGGCCGCTTCGGTGGCAAAGAACTGCAGTTTGCCCACACCGGGTACGCGGCGAATCTCATTGTTCACATGCCGAACGGCATAGTCGGCCAAGGCAATCTGGTCCTGATTGCTGGCTCCTTCCTTGTAATTGAGGCCCAGTATCATCAGGAAGCCCGTGTTCGCCTGCTCGACCTCCAGTCCCTGTTGAACCACGATGGCTGGCAATCGGGCCTCGGCCTTCTTGAGGCGGTTTTGCACATCCACCTGGGCCAGATCCGCATCCGTACCAGGCTGAAAGGTCACCGCGATTTCGCCAAAGCCGGTAGAGCTGGAAGACTCGTAGTAGAGCAGGTTCTTCGCACCGTTGAGCTCTTCCTCGATGACGCTGATCACCGCTTCGCTGACCAGCTTGGCCGAAGCGCCCGGGTAGGTGGCGAAGATGTTGATCTGCGGCGGCGCGACTGTGGGAAATTGCGCTACGGGCAGGCTAGGCAGAGCCAGCAAGCCGGCCAGGGCAATGAATATGGCTACCACCCAGGCAAAGTTGGGGCGATGGATGAAGAATTTCGACATGATGGTCTCCTGACGACGGGACGTAGCAGGGTGCGAGGCTGAAAGTTAGGTCAGCGGCTCATGGTGTCTGCGGTCGCCGATGCTGCAACAGGTGCGGCTGGTGCGGCGGCTGGTGCAGCAGCCATGCCATCCACCTTGGCGATGGTGACGGGTGCGCCGGGAGCCAAGGCCGTTGCCGCATTGACGATGACGCGCTCACCCGGTTGCAGCCCCTCGGCGATAATCCAGTCACTGCCCTGCATGGAAACAGCATGTACCGTGCGTGCCACAACCTTGTTATCCGCATCCACCAGCATCACCTGCGCCGTGCCGTCTGGCAGCGGCTTGACGGCGCGCTGAGGCAAGCGGTAAGCCTGCGCCAGATGCTGGCCCGGCAATAGCACACGCACATACATGCCGGGCAGCAAGAGGGCATCCGGATTGGAAAACTCTCCGCGCAGCAGAACCTGGCCAGTACTGCGCTCGACACTGACGTCACTGAACAGCAGATACCCTTGCCGAGGCTGTGCCTCGCCGGCAACGCGGATGGCCAATGGCCGTGCCGTGCGAAATGTCGGCTGCACCTGGCCTGCTTGCTGCTGCAGTTGCAAAGCCGCCTCCAGTGGCTGCTGGAAATCGACATACACCGGATCGAGCTGCTGGATGATGGCCAGTGGCGTAGCCTTGTCTTTGCTGACCAGCGTGCCTTCACTGGCCAGCGCGCGCCCGATGCGGCCGCTGATCGGTGCCTTGACCTGGGCGTAACCCAGATTCAGACGTGCCGTGGCGACATTGGCCTGCGCCATGCGACGTGCGGCCTCGGCAGACTTCAGGCTGGCCTGGGCAGTATCGAATTCCTGGCGACTGACCGCGTCGATATCGACCAGTTCGGCATAGCGTTGCAAGCGGGCCTGCGCTTCAAAATGCCTGGCTTCGGCTTCTGCCAGACTGCCCTCGGCGTGGGCCAGTGCCGCCTGTAGGGGAGCCGGATCGATCTGGAACAGCAACTGGCCGGCCTTGACGGCACTGCCCTCCGTGAAACGACGCTGCAAGAGAATGCCGTCCACCCGTGCCCGCACCTCGGCACTGCGTACCGCTTCGATGCGGCCGGGCAGCTCGCTTGTTATGGTCTGCGACTGGGCCTGTGCGATGACCACATCGACCGCCGCTGGCGGCGTCCCTGCGGCGGCAGCAGGGTCAGCACCCGCACCCCCCTGCTGGCCACAACCACTCATACCCAGCAAGCAAGCCATCAGCAGCGCGCCCAGACCCCGGCGGGTTTGACGGTGTGTCATTTGTCTCGTATCCATACTAGCCCTTCCTGATTGCTTAGATGCTCGAATATACGAAATCGGATGATGCTTCAAAATTTCTGATGAGTCAATAAAGTTTCATGAGTAACTTTGTTGCTCTTGTGGGTATGTGAATTCTCCTTTGACATTCGGGTGGCAAACCACGGGAATCTCCTTAATCAGGGCATACACAACGGGAAAAGCCCGGCGTGCATCAACACGACGAAGCGATGGCGAAAAGCGGGAACTTTCCTGCAGCGACGGCGTTCGGC
>JAGOSV010000075.1 GCA_018062105.1 Sterolibacterium sp.
CTCCTGATCCAGCTTCGCCGCCCCGACGGCCTGTACCTGTATCAACGTGTCACCACCCGCCCCTTGTCCTTCTACCCGGGCGGCGTACTGACACTCTATGAAGAAGTTCCCACAGGAGCCACCCTTTGGGCTACCCCTGCCGATACCTTGCCGGCAACGGCTCCTGCCCCGCAGGACACGCGTGGCATGCATGGAACACACTACGACCCGCTGACCGATCTGCCCAACCGTACCCTGCTCGATGACCGGATCAGCCAGGCACTGGCTCTGGCACAACGCAACACCACCTTGCTGGCCATCTGCCATCTCGATCTGGACGACTTCGCTGCCATCAACGAAGCGCACGGCCATGCCACTGGAGATTCCCTGCTCAGAGAAATCGGCCAGCGCATCAAAAACAGCCTGCGGGGCAGCGATACCATTGCCCGCATCGGCGGAGACGAATTCATTTTGTTGCTGGGTGAAATTGCCAGCACGCGCGAATTCGAACAAACCCTCGAACGCATCCTCGACGTCATCGCCACCCCCTTTACCGTAGCCGGCCAGCGGATCGTTCTCTCCGCCAGCATCGGCGTCACCCTGGCTCCCGATGACGGCTGCGACCCGGATCCCTTGCTGCGCCATGCTGGCCAGGCCATGTTTACCGCCAAGCAGGAAGGCGGTGGCCGCTTCCACATGTTCGATGCCGCCAAAGACATCGAAGCCCGCAAACAGCGCGATATCCAGGTACGCATCATGCATGCCCTGGCACGAACCGAATTCCGGCTGTACTACCAACCCAAGGTCAACATGCGTTCCGGTGAAATCATCAGCGTCGAAGCCCTGATCCGCTGGCAGCACCCGGAACGCGGCCTGCTCCCGCCCGCCGAATTCCTGCCCCAGACCGAGGGCCATGCCAGCGACATCGCCATCGGGGAATGGGTCATTGCCGAAGCCCTGCGCCAAACCTGCATCTGGGCCCAGATAGGACTCAAGCTGCCCATCAGCGTCAATGTCTCGGCACATCATCTGCAGCACCCGGATTTCGTTCCCTACCTTTCGACCGTACTGGAATCCATCTCGCTGGAATATCCCGATTTCGACCCGGGCTGGCTGGAAATCGAAATCCTGGAAACCACCGCACTCAGCGACATGGCCTACATCGGCAAGGTCATCGATGCCTGTCGTGAGCTGGGTGTCGGCTTCGCCATCGACGACTTCGGTACCGGCTACTCCTCGCTGACCTACCTCAAGCGCCTGCAGGCCGGCACCCTGAAGATCGACCAATCCTTTGTCCGCGACATGCTCGACAACACGGACGACCTGGCCATCATCGAAGGCGTCATCGGCCTGGCCTCAGCCTTCCAGCGCAAGGTCGTGGCCGAAGGCGTCGAATCCATCTCCCACGGCATGATGTTGATGCACCTGGGTTGCGATCTGGCCCAAGGCTATGGCATCGCCCGCCCCATGCCGGCAAGTGACATCCCGGCTTGGATCAGCGCATTTGTTCCGCCTGCCTCATGGCTGGAAAGCCTGTCCTACCCCTGGGATCGTGAAGACTTCCCGCTATTTACCGCCCATCTGGAACACCAGTGCTGGCTGGAGCAGCTACTGACCTTCCTGAAATCAGCGCCCCACACCGGACTGCCAGGCACCTTCGCCCTGGACCTGGAATCCTGCCCCTTCGACCTCTGGTACCGCAACCACGGAGCCATCCGCTTCGGCCACATGCGTGAATTTTCTGCCCTCACCCCCCTGCACGAACACCTCCATCACCTCGCCCAACGCCTCGTTGCACTCAAAGCCAGCCAGCAGCCCCCGCTCATCGACGATCTGGTACCTCATCTACAAACCGCCAGCCAGGATTTTCTCGACGCACTGCAAGAATTCCGGCGCGAAATCATCAATTTCGCCGACATGCCCCCCACACACTGGTCACAGATTCGTGGCCACTGAACCGGCCACACCGCGCAACGCGACGCTGCTCATCTCCGATCTGCACCTGTGCCCGGAGCAGCCGCACATCACCCGTCTATTCATCCACTTTCTCACCCACATCGCCCCGGCCGCCACCACCCTCTACATCCTCGGTGACCTGTTCGAATACTGGGCTGGAGATGACGACCTGGCTGACCCGTTCAATGCCAGCATCTGCACCACCTTGCGTGCCTGCACAGCCTCCACCCCCATCATCTTCCTGCCCGGTAATCGTGATTTCCTCATCAGCCAGGAATTTGCCACTGCCAGCGGCCTCACCCTGCTCGATGAACCACAACAACCAGACATTGCTGGCACCCCCACACTGCTGTTGCACGGCGACACCTTGTGCACCGACGATCTCGCCTACCAGGAATTTCGCCGCATGGTGCGCACCCCTGGCTGGTGCAGCAGCTTTCTCGCGCGACCGCTGGCGGAACGCAAAGCCCAGATTACTGCCATGCGCCAGCGCAGCACCCAGGAAAAACAGGAAAAACCCGCTGCCATCATGGACGTCAACACCGAAGCTGTCGCAACGATCCTGCGCAATCACGGCTACCCGCGCCTGATCCACGGTCACACCCATCGCCCCAGTCAGCATCAACACATCATCGACGGACACTCCTGCACACGCCACGTCCTGGGCGACTGGGGAAAACTGGGCAACTACCTCGCCTGCGACGAAACCGGTTGCCACGCCCACACCTTCTCCCTGGCAGCATGACGCACGCACACGAGCTGCTGCACTCCGTCTTCGGTTACGACAGCTTTCGCGGCAACCAGGCCGCCATCATCGAGCATGTCCATCGTGGTGGTGATGCCCTGGTGCTGATGCCCACCGGCGGCGGCAAATCCCTCTGCTACCAGCTGCCGGCTCTGCTGCGTCCAGGTTGTGCCATCATCGTTTCCCCCTTGATCGCCCTGATGCAGGATCAGGTTGATGCCCTGCTGCAAAACGGCGTGCGTGCTGCCTTCCTGAACTCCTCCCTGGACTTCGGCACTGTGCTGGCCACCGAAAAACAACTCCTCACCGGAGCACTCGACCTGCTCTATGTCGCCCCGGAACGACTGCTCACCGAACGCTTCCTCGAACTGCTCGACCACCTCGACCAGCAAAAAAGCATCGCCCTGTTCGCCATCGACGAGGCGCACTGCGTCTCACAATGGGGACACGATTTCCGGCCGGAATACATCCAGCTCTCGGCACTGCATGAGCGCTACCCGGATGTCCCGCGCATCGCCCTGACTGCCACCGCCGACGAGCTGACACGCAACGAAATCCGTGTCCGTCTGGGGCTGCTCGAAGCCCCCGTCTTTGCTAGCAGCTTTGACCGTCCCAACATCCGCTACACCATCATCGAGCGGGACAACCCGCGCCAGCAACTCCTGGAGTTCCTCGCCGGGCACCACGATGAAGCTGGCATCGTCTATTGCCTGTCACGCAAAAAGGTCGATGAAACTGCCGCCTGGCTCAACCAGCAAAGCATCCCGGCACTGCCCTACCACGCCGGCATGGATGCCGCACAACGACGCCACCATCAGCAACGCTTCGTCCGCGAAGACGGCATCATCATGGTCGCCACCATCGCTTTCGGCATGGGCATCGACAAGCCCGATGTGCGCTTCGTCGCACACCTCGACCTGCCCAAAAGTCTCGAAGCCTACTACCAGGAAACCGGCCGCGCCGGCCGGGACGGTGATCCGGCCGAAGCCTGGATGACCTACGGCCTCAACGATGTCGTCATCCACCGCAACCGCATCGACGAATCCACGGCTCCGGAAGAACAAAAGCGCGTCGAGCGCCAGAAACTCGAAGCCATGCTCGCCTATTGCGAGGCCGCCGGCTGCCGGCGCACCGTACTGCTTCACTACTTCGGCGAACCATCAGCTGCCTGTGGCAACTGCGACACCTGCCTGGACCCGCCGCAGCGATGGGATGGCACCATTGCCGCACAAAAATTTCTCTCCGCGGCCTTGCGCAGTGGCCAACGTTACGGCGCTGCCCACCTGATCGACATCCTGCGCGGCAGCAACACCGAAAAAATCCGCCAGTCCCAACACGATGAGCTGCCCACCTTCGGCATCGGCCAGGAATTCGATGAAGCCTCCTGGCGCAGCATCGCCCGCCAGTTACTGGCACTCGGCCTGCTTCGTGCCGACGCACAGCGTTACGGCGGATTGGTACTGACCGAGGCCGCCCGCCCCATTCTCAAGGGCGAAACCACGCTGGTGCTGCGACGCCCCAGCCCACGCCGTGGTCGCCAGCAATATGCAAAAAAAGCATCACGGACACCCACCATCACCACAACCCAGACCACAACGCTGGGTAATCCGATGGAGTCCAGCCTATCTGCAGCAGATACCCCCCTGTTCCAGGCGCTACGCCACTGGCGCGGACAGCTCTCCAGCGAACAGGGTATCCCGGCCTACGTCATCTTCCACGACAAGACCCTGCGCGAAATCGCACAGTTTCGGCCAACCACCCTCGCAGCACTGCAACAGATCAGCGGCATCGGCGCAGCCAAATCCAGCCGCTACGGCACAGCCGTCATCGAGCTCGTCGCACAGCAAAATTCATCGGCCTAACATCGGCCTGATGACAGGTTGGCACAAGCCTACAAGTGCAATGACCTGCAAGCTCAATGCTTTCGCACGGCCCAGGGCGATGAACCCGAGGTGAGCCCCTCCAGCTGCGCCCCGGCTGTGATGCCACGTTTTGCAAACCAGCCGGCATTCATCTCCAGGGCGTAACGCGCCGGGCGCGCTGCACAATGTGCCTCGTCGGTCTGCGGCTGCATCTCCTCGATGTTGAGGATGCGCCCTTGCGCATCGATGAAGGCCACGGACAAGGGGATTAGCGTATTGCGCATCCACATGCACGGCAGCCCATCTCCTTCTGTTGCCTCAAAAACGAACAACATGCCACGACTTTCCGCCAGTGACTTGCGATACATCAAACCTTCGGCACGGGTCTGCGGCGTATCTGCCTGCTCCGCCCGGATACGATGGCCAGCGACATCCAGCGCAACCAGGTTTGCAGCGGCCTGAACGGGCAATACCCCGCCAGCGCCCCACGCCAGCATCCCCATCAGCATCATCGTCAGCACTGCGCCAGGCAAATGCCTGAGCCATACCTGCCCACATCGCCATTCATGCCACCACTCATATCGCATGATGCATCTCCCGGCCGCAGAAAAAATAAAAGGCAGGAGAACCACGCCTCCTGCCTCGTCCAGAGTAAAGCTTGCAGCCGGATTACTTCTTGGCTTCAGCCTTCTTCTCTTCTTTCTTTTCTTCCTTCTTGGCTTCGACCTTGTGTTCAGCCTTGTGCTCAGCCTTGTGCTCAGCCTTGTGCTCAGCCTTGTGCTCAGCCTTGTGCTCAGCCTTGTGCTCAGCCTTGTGCTCAGCCTTGTGCTCAGCCTTGTGCTCAACCTTGTGCTCAGCCTTGTGCTCAACCTTGGCAGCTTCGGTTGCGAAGGCGGTGGTGGAAGCGAAGGCAGTGACGATCAGGATTGCGAGCAGCTTGTTCATGAAATTTCCTTGAATACGACAAACGAGTCAGATACAAACGCGAAAACTCGGCAAGGACGCGAAAGAACGTTCTATGAACGCTTTACGCCCTTGCCAGAGGGCATTACTTAGCAGCAGCGTCAGCAGCCGGAGCAGCGACTTCAGCCTTGTCAGCAGCCTTCTTCTTGGCGTGCTTCTTGTGCTTCTTGGCCTTGGGAGCAGCAGCAGCGTCAGCAGCCGGAGCAGCGGCCGGGGCGGCAGCAGCCGGAGCAGCTTCAGCAGCCTTGGGGGCGTCAGCAGCGAAAGCGGTGGAAGCAGCGAAGGCGGTGGCCATCAGGGCGATGAGCAGCTTGTTCATGGTAATCCTTTTGAAAGAGATTGAGTTTGATTGTAACTACGGATACTGACACTGCGAGGACTCCGGAGGCTACAGAAAGTTGCAAACGAAACTTCGTGTGTCCTCGCCAGTAACGCTTGTTTCGTCCTGTGGTTGACAGGATTTTCAGATTTTTTTGTACAACGTTCGTTCATCTGCCACCACCTCACGCCACTGCCCGGGTGCCAGACCAGCCAGCGTCCACCCGCCGATCGACCAGCGGATCAGACGCAAGGTCGGCAGCCCCACCTTGGCCGTCATGCGCCGCACCTGACGATTTTTGCCTTCCGTCAAAGTAATGGCCAGCCAGTGCGTCGGAATCTCCTTGCGATAACGGATCGGCGGAGTGCGCGGCCACAGTCCGTGCGGTTCTTCGATGAGCCCGGCCTGGCAGGGGCGCGTATGAAAATCGCCCAGATCCAGCCCACCCCGCAAGCGGGCCAGTACCTCAGCCGTCGGCGCACCTTCGACCTGTGCCCAATACGTCTTGGCCTGTTTATGCCGCGGATGGCTGATGCGATGCTGCAACCGTCCGTCGTCCGTCAACAGCAGCAAGCCCTCGCTATCCGCATCCAGCCGGCCGGCGGCATAAATGTCGGGCAGCGGCAGGTAATCCTTCAAGGTCTGCCGCCCTGCGACAGCAGAAAATTGCGTCAACACCCCAAAAGGTTTGTTGAACAGGATCAGCCGGCTCATCCGCCCGGATCCGCCAGTGCCGGATTGCCGTCTCCCTCGGTCGCCTCGGGATAGGCATGGCAAAACCGCAATGACTCGGGATAAGGATAAAAATCCTTGACCACCCCACGGGAAATTTCCTCCTGGGTGACTTGCCAGAAATGAGCGTCGAACAGATCCGGATGACAGCGCAAGAATGCCTCGCGGATGCGCGGCGAGGTCAGCAGGAACGTGGCAAATTCCTCCGGAAACACATCCGTCCTGGAAACGGAATACCAGACCTCGCCAGACATCTCCATCTCTGGATTCGGTGCCGGCGGAATGCGGCGGAACATGCAATCCGTCATGTATTCGATTTCGTCATAATCGTAGAAGACCACCCGGCCATAGCGCGTCACACCGAAGTTTTTCCACAGCATGTCGCCCGGGAAAATATTAGCGATGGCCAGCTCCCGGATGGCATTGCCGTACTCGCGCACGGCATGATCAATGCGGTCCTGCCGGTCCTCACGCTCGGCCTTTTCGAGATACAGGTTGAGCGGCTGCATGCGGCGCTCGATATACAGATGCTTGATGATGACAAACTCGCCTTCCTCCTCGACCAGCGAGGGGGCATGCTGATGCAGCTCATCGAGCAGCTCACGGGAAAATCGCTCCCGTGGCAGTGCCACGTTGGAGAACTCCAGGGTATCCGCCATGCGGCCAACCCGGTCGACCTGTTTGACCAGCTGATACTTGCGCCGCACTGTCTCATGATCGACATCCTTGGAACTGCCAAAGACATCCTTGATCAGCTTGAAGACATACGGATAGGACGGCAGGGTAAACACCAGCATGACCAGACCACGAATCCCCGGAGCGACGATGAACTGATCCTGGGAATGCAGCAGATGCCGCATCAGGTCACGGAAAAACATCGTCTTGCCCTGCTTGCCCAACCCCAGCATGGTGTACAGCTCGGAACGCGGTTTACCCGGCATGATGCTGCGCAGGAACTGGACATAGGCAGAAGGAACCGCCATATCCACCATGAAATAGGCACGCGACAACGAAAACAGCGCACCGATCCGCGAAGCATCGAACAGGATGGTATCGACATACAGCTGACCATCCTCCGAATGCAGCACCGGCACGGCAAACGGATATTCCGTCGAGCCGTTGATGGCTCGGCCGATGATATAGGCCGCTTTGTTACGATAAAAAGCGGATTGCAACACCTGTACCTGCAGGTTGTACTCACGCTCCGGCCACTCGCCGAGATGATGCTCGATCGCCAGACACAAGCGGGTGATGTCGCGCTCGATGGCCTCGAAGGGACGCTGCCAGCCAAAATCCAGCAGGATCTGGCGGATCACGGCGCGAAAGCCGGCATCATTCGGGTAATAGCTGCGGTAGATGGGCGTATCCGATTCCAGATACTCCGTCGACACTGCCGGCCGGACAAAAATGAAATCGTTGTGAAAGTAGGTGCGATGCAAAATCTTGCAGAACACCGAATTGAAAAAAGTCTCAGCCAGCTCCGGCTGCGGATGATCCAGCAGCATGTCGATGAACTCCAGCTTGGCCTGCCGCCAGACCTTGTCATCGTCCTCCTGTGCCTTGAATTCACGCGCCATCCGCCGTGCTGTCTCATTGACCCGGTCGTCATAGAAAGCAATCCGCTCGCGCACCGAACGCTGGATGGCCAGCCAGTCTCCTTCATCGAACCAGGTTCGTGCCTGCGCCGAACAGCTGCGGAAGCGGTGGTAATGCTTGTCAAACCCATGCACCAGCGCCCGCGCCATGTCCCGCGCCTTGGTTGCCTGACTGGAAAAATCTGTGGCCACGCCTGCAACTCCTGACAGATCAAACCGTCGATTTTAGCAGCCCGCCCATCACGAACCATCACGAGCCAATACACGCCACCCGCACCACCTTGCTCCATCACCCGGCCGGGCGCAAAATCCCCCTCTTTCTCAGCCACCGGAAAAGGAACCCCCCATGTCCCAGCCCGCGCGCCCCGGTCAATCCACCCGAGCCATTCATGGCACCACGCTCAAGGATGCCCACGGCAGCCCGAATCTGCCGATCTACAACACCACGACCTTTTCCTTTCCCTCCACAGCCGATCTGCTCGATGTCATCGACGGCCGCAAGAGCGGTGCGCTTTATACCCGCTATGGCCTGAATCCCAGCATTTTTGCGCTGGAAGAAACCCTGGCCAGCCTGGAAAATGCCGAGTGCGCCTGGGTTTTTTGCTCCGGCATGGCCGCCGAGGCTGCGCTTTTCCTGACCCATGGCCGCGCCGGTGTCGTCTGCATCGGCGATGCCTACGGCGGCACACTGGAACTGCTCTCCAGCCAGCTCCCGCTGCTTGGCATCCGCAGCCACTTCCTGCTGACCCAGGAACTGGCGCGGCTGGAGGAAGTACTGGCCAGCGGCGTCAAGCTGGTGTTTTTCGAAACCCCGACCAACCCCACTCTGGAACTCTTCGACATCCGCGCCCTGGCCACCCGTGCCCATGCCCACGGAGCCTATGTCGCAGTGGATAACACCTTCGCCTCCCCGGTCAATCAGCGTCCCCTCGAACTGGGGGCTGACTTCGTCGTACACAGCGCCACCAAATATCTGGGTGGCCACAGCGACCTGACGGCCGGCGCACTGATGGGCCGCAAAGAATTGCTGATGCCGGTCTGGAACTGGCGCAAGAACCTCGGCTCGATGATCGCCCCGGAAACCGCCGCCCTGCTCAGCCGCAGCCTGCGCACCCTGGTCGTGCGGGTTCACCAGCACAACGCCAATGCCCAGGCGGTGGCCGAAGCGATGGCGCGTCATCCCAAAGTAGCGCGTGTGTTCTATCCGGGGCTGGCCGATTTCCCCGGACATGCCCTGGCCCGGCAGCAGATGCATGGTTTTGGCGGCATGCTGAGTATCGAAGTGCGCGGTGACGGTACCACCGCCACACAGATGGCCGATCGCCTGCGCCTGTTTGCCCTGGCCCCCAGCCTGGGCGGAGTGGAAAGCCTGGTGACCCAGCCTTGTACCACCACTCATCACGGCCTGACCGCGGCAGAGCGCGCCCACCGTGGCATCTCCGATGCTCTGTTGCGCCTGTCCGTCGGCCTCGAAGACGCCGATGACCTGATTGCCGATCTCGAACAGGCGCTGGGATAAGCCTCAAGTATCAGCCAGTACGGACATCCAATCTCAACACTGAGCCTTGAACACTGGCTCCGTCCGGATGATGACTCGACCGTTTGTTGCCCGATCGACGACCCGTCAGCCTGCGCCATCCGTCAGCCCCAGCCAGTCCCTGGCCTGCGCTTCCTCTTCGAACACCCGCACATCGGCGGATACGAACATCTGCGACAGCCAGGCGGTCCAGGCCAGCCACTGGCTATCCGTCAGCACCGCGATCTGCCGGAAATCGTTGGCGTGCTCGCGTGAAAAACGCAATTCTTCCCAGGCCACATCCAGGGTGAATCCAGCCATCTCGCGCAAATCGAAAAGCAGGCTGACCGCTCCTTCAAACTGCAGCTTGTAGCGCACCAGTTCCTCAAACTCGCGGTAATCCGCCAGGGTAAATTCGCCGAATACCGTCACGAACACAATGCTGCCTCGGTGATCTGTATTGATCATGGCTGCCTCCTCCAGAATGTTCCATCACAAGGTCGCAGTTTAGCCTGCATTACCCGCACCACCCGCACCACCCGCACTGCCTGCCGCCACTTCAAGCTGCGGACGCGCACCGGACAGGGTGGTCGCCACCAGACCGCTGAGCACGATGAGCAGCATGCCCGCCAGCGCCAGAGCCGATAGCCGCTCGCCCCACAAACCATAAGCAAACAGCGAAGAAAAGGCTACCGTCGTATACGCCAGACTGGCCACCGCCATCGTCCGGCCGGTCTTGTACGCCCGCGTCATGCACAGCTGCGCTGCCGCCCCCAGGCCGCCAACCCCCAGCAACAGCAACCATCCCGTGGCATCGACTGCATGGAAAGGCTGGGCGGCCAGCGCCCAGGGCAAACCACCCAGCGATGACACCAGGGAAAACCAGAACACCGTGCGCCACGAAGGCTCGCCCATCTCGCCCAACTTGCGGACATGCAGGTAAGCCACGCTGGAAATGATGCCCGAGCCCAGGCCAAACAGCCCGCCAGCCAGATGCTCGGCCTGCCAGGTCGGTTGCAGCAACAACAAGACGCCGACAAAGCCTGTCAACGCTGCACCCGCCAGCCGCCGGCCGACCCGCTCACGCTGCCAGAACGTCAGCAGCAAAGCCAGAAACAGCGGCGAGGTGTAATTCAGCGTCACCGCCGTTGCCAGCGGAATCATGCTGATGGCGTAAAAATACATCACCAGCGAAATGAAGCCGGACAGACTACGGGTCAGATGCAGCCGCCAGTGCGGAGTGGCCAGCGGCAGACGCTGCCAGCGCATGTAACCATAGATCAGCAGCAGGGAAATGAAGCCACGGTAGAACACCAGTTCGGCTGCAGCAAAGCGACTGGCACCCAGCTTGACGCACACCCCCATGCCGGCAAACAGCAGACTGGCCAGGATCATCCAGAGCATGGGGATTCAGCGCCAGCCGGCTGGGCCCTGCCCTTCCGGCAGGAATTTCGTCAAGCCGCTGCCTCCATGATGCGCCGGTAAAACTCATGAAAATGGCGCATACCGTCTTCCATCGGCGACTGGTAAGGGCCATGCTCGCTGCGCCCTTGCAGCATCAGGGCACGACGGCCGCGATCCATGCGCTCACCGATGTCGTCATCCTCGATGGCCGTTTCCATATAGGCCGCCTGTTCCGCCTCGATGAGCTCACGCTCGAACAAGGCAATTTCCTCGGGGTAATAGAACTCGACCACATTCATCGTCCGGTCAACATCCTGCGGAATCAGCGAAGACACCACCAACACATTCGGGTACCACTCGACCATGATGTTCGGGTAATACGTCAGCCATATCGCCCCGTGGGCTGGCCGTGCGCCATTGTTGAATTCGAGCAACTGCTTCTGCCAGTGTTCGTAAGCCCGCGAGCCTGATTTCTGCAGCGAGGTGATGCCCACCCGCTGTACCGAATACCAGTCACCGAACTGCCAGCTCAAATCATCACAGGTAACGAAATTACCCAGCCCGGGGTGATAAGGAACGACGTGGTAATCCTCGAGATATATCTCGATGAAGGTCTTCCAGTTGTAGCGGCACTCATGCATCTCGACACGATCGAGCCGATAGCCAGAAAAATCGAAAACCCCCTCCTGCGCCAGCTTCATGCCGGCCAGATCCGCATGCGCCGAGCGCGGCCCCTTGAACAGCAGACCATTCCAGCTTTCCAGTGGGCTCTTACCCAGATGCAGACAGGGATTGGCCGGAAAATGCGGCGCCCCCATCAGGCTGCCCTGGGTGTCGTACGTCCAGCGATGGATCGGGCAGACGATGTGTTTGGCCTTGCCGGAACCTTGCAGCATGATGGCCTGGCGGTGGCGGCAGACATTGGACAGCAGCTCGACCCGGCCTTCGTGCTCCTCGCCCTGACGCACCAGCAACTGCGCATGATCCCGCCATTCGAGGCTGCGATAATCATGGAACTCGGGAACCATCCGCTCATGACCGACATAGCCCGGCCCGGCATCGAAGAACAGCTTTTTCTCCAGCTCGAAGCGTTTTTCGTCGAAATACCAGGAAACCGGCAATTGTGGCCCCGCCGGCATGCTGCGGTCGGACATAGTGCTCCCTCCAGAACCCATCATCAAAGCCTTGAAGAAGCGCGGATTATAGCCCGTACCTGCGCCCCCCTTTCAGTCGAGCATATGTGACACCAGGCCATCCGCCAGCTTGGGCTCGAACCAGGTCGATTTCGGTGGCATGACTTCGCCAGCATCGGCAACTGCCATCAGATCGGTCATCTGTGTCGGATACAGGGCAAAGGCAACCGCCATCT
>JAGOSV010000076.1 GCA_018062105.1 Sterolibacterium sp.
CGGGGTATTTCTGCATCGCCACGCCGTCGAAGCCATAGGCCTGGCCGAGCATGGTGAAGGCCGGGGCCAGATTGCCCAGCGTTTCCATGGTGGTGTTGCCGCGCACGGTTTCGTCGCGGTCGAGCAGCACTTCGCCGATGATGTCCTTGACGGGAATCACGGACTTGGCGAAGTAGCCCTTCTCCCAGGCGTTGGCCGCGCGCCTCTGGCTTTCCACCGCGTAGGCGTCGACGCGCTCGCGGGTGTGGCCGAGCTTGGAGGCCAGGAGGTCAGCGGCAATCCCCTGCGTCACGAAATAAGTCTTGAAGGCGACGGCCGGGTCGAGCGCCCAGGAGGCACCATCCGAGCCCATGGTGACGCGCGACATGCACTCGACACCGCCGCCGATGGCCAGGTCGATCTGGCCGGAGCCGATCTTGGCGGCCGCCAGATTCACGGCTTCGAGGCCGGAACCGCAGTAGCGGTTGATCTGGATGCCGGGCACGGTCTGCGGGTAATCGGCCACCAGCGCGGCGATGCGGCCGACGTTGCCGCCTTGTTCGTGGATGGGGGTGACACAGCCGAGGATCACATCTTCGACCAGGGAGGTGTCGAGCTTGTTGCGTTCGCGCAGGGCGACGAGTGTCTGGGCGGAAAGATTGAGCGGCGTGACTTCGTGCAGCTTGCCGTCGGCCTTGCCTTTGCCACGCGGGGTGCGCACACAGTCGAAAATATAGGCGTCAGTCATCTGGAACTCCTGGTGCTGATGGTTGATGGTTGATGGTTGAATGTGGACGGTAGGGAAAAAACGTCAATAACATGGAACTGCGACGCTACGGGTAGCAGTCGCGCCATGAAGGCATACTGAACCCGCCATGATACTCGAAGATTGCGCGTCGGGGCAGGGGTGGCAAAGGGGTGGGAGGATGTGACAGGTTGATTCTGTGCGTCTTTTTGCAGAAAAGTTGCCGGCAGGCAAGATGCCATCTAAAGGACGACGATCAACGCCAGTGGCAGGAAGAGGATTGAGGCCAGATTGCCGACCATGACGATGGAGGCGACCTTGTCGGGTTCCTGGTGGTAGCGCTCGGCAAAGACGTAATTCATCACCGCCGGAGGCAGCGCCCCATAGAGGAACAGCAGTTGGCCTTGGCGCGTGTCCAGGGGCAGTAGCTGGATGGCCAGCCAGGCCAGCGCCATACCAGCCAGGGGGCGGGCGATGGCGCCGACCAGTCCGGCGCGCCAGTCCTTGAAGGCGCCGTCGGTGAGACGCACGCCAAGGCTGAAGAGCGCCAGGGGAATGGAAATGTCGCCCAGCATCCGGATGGACAGGGCCAGGGGTTCCCACAAGGTGAGCCCCAGGGAGCCGGTCGCCATGCCGGCAGCGGTGGCCAGCACTACCGGTTTTTTCCATAGGTCGGTGAGGCTGGCGTGGTGATCGAGCAGCCAGACGCCCAAGGAAAAGTGCAGCAGGGTGGAGACGACGAACAGCACCACGGCCAGGGGCAGGATGTCGGGGCCGAAGGTCAGCACGGCCAGCGGGACGCCAAGGTTGATGCTGTTGTTGAACATCAGGGTTGGCGCCAGGGTGAGGGGCTGGAGTCCTGACAACCGGCCGATCAGCCAGCCGACCAGCCCGCTGCCCAGCACCATCAGCATCATGCCGAGTGCCAGCGGACCGTAGTGGGCGAGGTCGAAGGATTTGTTGGCCAGGGCGGAGAACACCAGGGCGGTGACGAAAATGTCCATGTTCAGCCGGTTGGCCACCGTCATGTCGGATTCGTGCCGCCGGCCATAAAAATAGCCCACTCCGACAAGGGCCAGCATGGGAAACAGGATCGAGGCGATGCGCAGGGACAGGTCCATGAGGTTCAGCAAGCCACGCACAGGGGCGTGGGGGCGTGGGGAACGGTGATTGGGACAATTTTTCCGGCAGTATAAAGTGCGCTTGCGTTGCGGCCGGAGGCAGTATGGTGGTTGTGATGGCATGGAGCGAAGCGGAGCATAGTGGATGGTGGGCTGCTAAAATCGGCTTTCCTTGATTTCCGGCCTTTTTGGGTTTTTTTCCGTGACTGTTTTTTCTCCACCTCAACGCTTGGTCATCGCCACCCGGGAATCACGCCTGGCGCTCTGGCAGGCCGAGCATGTTCGCACACTGTTGCTGCAGCATTATCCGGAGTGCCAGGTCGAGTTGCTGGGCATGACGACTCGCGGAGACCAGATTCTCGACCGCCCGTTGGCCAAGGTGGGCGGCAAGGGGCTGTTCATCAAGGAACTGGAGATGGCGCTGCTCGAAGGGCGGGCCGATATTGCGGTACATTCGATGAAGGATGTGCCGATGGTGCTGGAGCCGGAATTCGAGCTGCTGGCCATCGGGGCGCGTGAGGTGCCACTCGATGCGTTCATCTCGAATCATCATGACTGCCTGGCCGATCTGCCGCCCGGGGCGGTGGTGGGTACGTCCAGCCTGCGCCGCGAGGCGCAATTGCACGCCCACTTTCCCTATTTGGCCGTGGCCAGCCTGCGCGGCAATCTCGATACGCGGCTGCGCAAGCTCGACAGCGGTGAGTACGCCGCCATCATCCTGGCAGCGGCCGGCTTGATGCGCCTTGGTCTGGGTGGGCGGATTCGCAGCACCTTGCCGGCGGAGCAGTCGCTGCCGGCCGCCGGGCAGGGTGCCATCGGCATCGAAGGGCGGGCGGGGCGGGCGGATCTGGCCGCCTGGCTGGCACCTCTCAACGATGCAGCTACGGCGGCCTGTGTGCGGGCAGAGCGAGCGGTGTCGCGCGCTTTGGCCGGTAGCTGCGAGGTGCCGCTCGGGGCCTATGCCGAATGGCAGGAAGGCCAGCTATGGCTGCGGGGATTCGTGGCCAGCCCGGACGGGCAGCGCTTTGCCCGGGCCGAGCTGCGCGAGCCGGCCGGGAGTATGGTGGCTGCAGAGGCCCTGGGCGATCGTCTGGCGGAAGCATTGCGCCAGCAAGGGGCAGCCGGGATTCTGGCAGCGCTGGCTTGAGCCCGGGATGAGTGCCCCACCGTTTGCCGGTTGCACCCATCCCCATCCGGCCGCCACCACCCTGCCGCTGGCGGGACGGCACATCGTGGTGACCCGGCCGGCGCATCAGGCAGAAGGACTGTGCGCCGCGTTGCAGGCTGCCGGTGGCCAGACGTTGCTGTTTCCGCTGCTATCGATCCGGGCAGTGGCCGGGGCGGAGCGGGTGCAGCTGGAACAAGTACTGGCACGCATCGCGGCGAACGCTTTTGACCTGGCGGTATTCGTCAGCCCCAATGCCATTCACCAGAGCTTTCAGGTGCTGGCGGCGTGCGCCCTGGGCTGGCCGCAGGACTTGCCGGTGGCCGTGGTGGGCAAAGGCAGCGAGCAGGCACTGGCCTCGCGGGGGGTGCTGCCCGCCTGCATCATCGCACCACAGGAGCGTTACGATTCGGAAGGCCTGCTGGCCCTGCCGGCCTTGCAGGCGGTGGCCGGGCAGCAGGTCATCCTCCTGCGCGGCGACGGTGGGCGCGAGCTGATTGCCACCACCCTGCGGGCGCGCGGTGCTACGGTTGAGTATGCCACCTGCTATCATCGTGACCCACCGTCGGTTCAGGAGGGCGCAGGCGGTTCCGGAACCCCGGGGAGTCCGCTTCGCGCCTTGCAGCAGCTCTGGCAGCAGGCGGCTCTGGATGCGCTCATTCTCACCAGTAGCGAAGGCCTGCGCCATCTTTATGCCCTGCTCGATGATGCTGGCCGCGCCCGTTTGCAGGACACCCAGCTGTTCGTGCCGCATGCCAGAATTGCCGAGGAAGCCCGTCGGCTGGGATTGCTACGGGTGGTATTGACCGCCGCGGGTGATGCCGGCCTGGTGCGTGGCCTGATCGATCATTTTGCACCCCAGACCTTTTCTTTAACTGCCGTAACCCCGATTTCCGCGACTCATGGACCATGAATCCCCGGCCTCTCCTGCCGCTGCCGACGGCGTGACTTCTTCTGCTCCGGCGGCAGACACGCCGGTGTCGCCGGCATCCGCTGCGCCGCCGGCCTTCCTCGCGGCCCTGCGCCGGGGGCGGTCGCTGCCGGTGGTGTGGCTGGTGGTGGGGTGCGTGTTGCTGCTGGTGATGGCTTCATGGTGGCAGGGGCGCAGCCAGCTGCGCGAGCTGCGGACGGAGCTGGCGCAGCGCCTGACCAGCGGGGATACCCTGATCAACGAGAACCGGGCACTGACGAAACAGAATCAGGAATTGCTGCAATCGCTGGCGGCACGCACCGGCGCACTGGAGGCGCGGCTGGCGGAAGCCCGGACGCAGCAGATGACCCTGGAGGGGATGTATCAGGAGCTGGCGCGCAGCCGGGATGAGCGTCTGCTGGCCGAGGTCGAGCAGGCTGTGGCGCTGGCCGCGCAGCAGTTACAGCTGGCCGGCAATGTCGAGGCTGCCCTGGTGGCCCTGCAGGCGGCCGATACGCGGCTGGCGCGTGCGGCCCTGCCGCAGTTCCTGCCGTTGCGCAAGCTCATCAATCATGACATCGACCGTCTCAAGGCCCTGCCGCTGGCGGATGTCCCCGGCATCGCCCTGAAGCTCGAAGGATTGATGACGCTGGCCGATACTCTGCCGCTGACGTTTGAGCAGCGGGCGCGCGCCGAACCCCTGGTCAAGCAGCGCCTCAATGTCGCGCCGGATCGCTGGTGGGAGACGCTGGGGCAAGACTTGTGGACCGAGTTCCGCCAGCTGATCCGGGTCGAACGGGTCGAGCAGCCAGCCAATGCAGAAGTGGCCCTGCTGTCCCCCGGCCAGGTGTTTTTCCTGCGCGAGAATCTCAAGCTGCGCCTGATGACGGCGCGCCTGGCTTTGATGCAGCGTGATGGCAAGACCTATCGTGAAGACATGCGCCAGATCCAGCTCTGGCTGGAGCGTTACTTCGATACCCGTGACAAATCGGTGACCAGCGCCCTGCACATGCTGAAGGGACTGGCGGCGGCCGATCTCAGCCTGGAGCTGCCCACCCTCAATGAAACACTGGGCAGCCTGCGTCATTTCAAGCTGACCGGTGCCGGCGCTGGCGACAGGGGAGGGAAGTAAGCCATCATGCGTACCCTGCTCTGGTTGCTGACCCTTGCTGCCCTGGCCGTTGGCCTGGCGCTGGCGGCACGTTACAACAATGGCTACGTCCTGCTGGTGCTGCCACCCTGGCGCGTCGAGCTGTCACTCAACCTGATGATCCTGTTGCAGGTAGCGGGCTTTTCCCTGCTCTACCTGATGACCCGCGTGGTTTCCCATGCCTTGCGCCTGCCGGGTCGGGTGCGTGCCTTCCGCCTGCAACGGCGGCGCGAGCAGGCTGAGCGCGCGCTCGGCCAGGCCGTGCGCTTCAGTCTGGAAGGGCGTTACAGCCATGCTCTGAAAAGTGCCCAGGCGGCATTCGAGGCGGGTCATGCCGCTGGTCTGGCGGCCTTGCTGGCAGCACGGGCGGCGCACGCCATGCGCGATGATGAGCGCGAGGCCGAGTGGCTGCAGCGGGCTGTGGCGTTTGATGGCGATACGCGCAGCGCCCGCCTGATGACTGAGGCCGAGCTGCATCTCAACAGTCATCGTTATGCCGATGCCCAGGGTGTTGTCGATGTCATGGAGGCATCCGGTCAGCGTCATATCGCGGCCTTGCGTTTGTCGCTACGGGCCCATCAGGCATTGGGGAACTGGCGTGAGGTAGTACGTCTGACGCGCCAGCTCGAACGTCACCACGCCCTGAGCAGCGAACAGGCTGCCCCCATCCGGTTGCGCGGCCACCTTGAAGTATTGCGCTCACTGGCACTGGATGCGGCCGCCCTGATGGTGTATTGGCGCAGCATGCCGGCTGTGGATCGACATAGCCATCGTCTGGCTGGTGAGGCGGCGCGTCTGCTGGTGGCTGGGGGGGATAGCCTGAATGCCCAGCGTCTCGTCGAGGATGCGCTGGATGAAGAGTGGGATTCCGGCCTGCTGGCGGTGTATGGAGCCTGTACGGGTGGCGATGTGCTGGCCCGTATTGCCCAGGGTGAGGAATGGCTGAAACGCCAGCCGCGCGATGCCGAGTTGTTGTTGATGTTGGGGCGTTTGTGCCGTCAGCAGCAACTGTGGGGCAAGGCACAGAGTTATCTGGAAGCCTCGTTGTCCCAGCAGGCCAGCCACGCCGCCCATGTTGAGCTGGCGCGGCTGTTCGATCACCTGGAACGTCCGGAGGATGCCAACCGGCATTACCGGCTGGCGGCCGCCGCTACCTGATTCTTTACTTGCGCTGCAAGGCGCGATAGCCGATGTCGCTGCGGTACTGCATGCCGTCGAAACGGATGCCGTCGATAATTTCGTAGGCACGTTTCTGGGCGGTGCGGATGCTGTCGCCGAGTGCCGTGACGCAAAGTACCCGGCCGCCGCTGGTGACGACATGGCCCTCTTGCACATCACTGCCGGCATGAAAGACGTGATGGTCGATGGTTTCTTCCAGGGTGGTGGCAACAGCCTTGGGCAAACCATGGATGACATCACCCTTGCGTGGGTTGTCCGGATAGCCGGCAGCAGCCAGCACCACTCCCAGCGCCATGCGACGATCCCATTCGGCTTCGATCTGATCGAGGCGACCGTCGATGGCGGCATCGACCAGCGTCACCAGGTTGCTTTTCAGTCGCATCATGATCGGCTGGGTTTCCGGGTCGCCCATGCGGCAGTTGAACTCCAGCACCTTCAGTGAGCCATCCGGTTTGATCATCAGACCGGCATAGAGGAAGCCGGTGTAGCGGATGCCATCCTTGGCCATGCCGTTGATCGTCGGCATGATGACTTCACGCATCACTTTGGCGTGGATGCTGGGGGTGACCACCGGTGCCGGTGAGTACGCGCCCATGCCGCCGGTATTCGGTCCCTGGTCGCCGTCTTGCAGTCGTTTGTGATCCTGGCTGGTGGCCAGCGGCAGGGCGTGGATTCCATCTGCCATGACGATGAAGCTGGCTTCTTCGCCGTCGAGAAACTCCTCGATGACGACGCGTGCGCCCCCATCGTAACTAATGCCCATCTTGTTGTCGCCCAGCATCATGTCGACGGCGGCATGCGCTTCGTCGAGCGACATGGCGACGACGACGCCCTTGCCCGCCGCCAGGCCATCAGCCTTGATGACGATGGGTGCGCCCTCGGCATCGATATAGGCATGCGCTGCCTGGGCATCGGCAAAGGTCTGGAACTTGGCCGTCGGAATGTTGTGACGGATCATGAAATTCTTGGCAAAGTCCTTCGAGCTTTCCAGCTGTGCGGCTGCCTTGCTCGGGCCGAAGACGCGCAACTCGCGGGCACGGAACAGATCGACGATGCCGGCCGCCAGCGGTGCTTCTGGGCCGACCAGGGTGAAATGCACCTTTTCCTTTGCAGCGAAATCGGCCAGTGCTTCGAGGTCGGCAAGGTTGAGTGCGATGTTTTTCAGCTCGCGTTCTTGTGCCGTTCCGGCATTGCCGGGGGCGACATAAACGGTCTGGATGCCTGGCGCTTGTGCCAGTCGCCAGGCCAGGGCATGTTCGCGGCCGCCGGAACCGATGACGAGTAGTTTCATATTTCGTGAGGGGTGAGGGTGAGGAAGTTGGGAGTGAGGAGCAGAGACGGGGAGCAGCTTGGTTTTACGCCTCACTCCTCAGCCCTTGGCTCCTCACGGTATCAATGACGGAAATGGCGGAAGCCGGTAAAGACCATGGCCACATTTTGCTCGTCGGCAGCGGCGATGACTTCCGCATCGCGCACCGAGCCGCCGGGCTGGATGACGGCGGTGGCACCGGCCCGGGCCAGCACGTCGAGGCCGTCGCGGAAGGGAAAGAAGGCATCCGAGGCGACCACCGAGCCTGTCACCGTGAGGCCGTTGTTTTCGGCCTTGATGGCGGCAATGCGGGCGGAATCGACGCGGCTCATCTGGCCGGCACCGACGCCGACGGTCATGTGATCCTTGCAGTAGACGATGGCATTCGACTTGACGTATTTGGCGACACGCCAGGCGAACAGCAGGTCGGCCATCTCTTGCGGGTTCGGCGCACGTTGGGTGACGACCTTCATGTCGGCCTGTGTGATGACGGCGGTATCGGCTGTCTGCACCAGCAGGCCGCCACCGACGCGCTTGTAGTCGAACGCGCTGGTTGTTTCCTTGGCATTGTTGGCATCGTTGGTCTTGTCGAGCGGTACGACGAGGACGCGCAGGTTCTGCTTGGTGGCGAATACGGCACGCGCCCCGGCGGTGACTTCCGGGGCGATGATGACTTCGGCAAACTGGCCGGCAACCGCTTCGGCGGTTGCCTGGTCGATGGCGACATTGAAGGCAATGATGCCGCCGAAAGCCGAAGTCGGGTCGGTCTTGAAGGCCTTGCGGTAGGCATCCAGTGCCGTTGCTGCAACCGCTACGCCACAGGGATTGGCGTGCTTGACGATGACGCAGGCTGAGGCCGCGCCATCATTGAAGGCCTTGACACATTCCCAGGCGGCATCGGAGTCGGCGATGTTGTTGTACGACAGTTCCTTGCCCTGCAATTGCTGGTAGGTGGCGATGCTGCCGGGCAGCGGCGTGGGTTCGCGATAAAAGGCTGCCGACTGATGTGGATTTTCGCCGTAGCGCAGGGTATCCGCCTTGTCGAAGGCCAGTTGCAGGCGTTCTGGATACAGGCCGGGCGTGTTCGTGGGGTCGAGGCTGGTCAGCCAGTTGGCGATCATGCCGTCATAGCGGGCGGTGTGGGTGTAGGCTTTTTTAGCCAGCGCGAAGCGTGTGGCATAGGTTAGGCGGCCGTCATGCGCCCGAAGCTCGTCGAGGATATGCGCGTAATCGTCCGGATCGGTGACGATGCCGACCCCGCCGGCTTCGTTGCCGTGGTTCTTGGCCGCCGCCCGCACCATGGTCGGGCCGCCGATGTCGATGTTCTCGATGGCGTCCGCCAGCGTGCAGCCGGGCTGGGCGACGGTCGCCGCGAACGGGTAGAGATTTACCACCACCAGGTCGATGCGCTCGATGCCATGTTCCTGCATGGTCTGCAGGTGTTCGGGCAGGTCGCGCCGGCCGAGGATGCCACCATGCACCTTCGGATGCAGGGTCTTGACCCGGCCGTCGAGCATTTCAGGGAAGCCGGTGTAGTCGGAAACTTCGGTGACCGGCAGGCCGGCCTCACGCAGCAGTTTGGCGGAACCGCCGGTCGACAGCAGCTTGATGCCGAGCTGGGTCAGGGCGCGGGCGAAATCAACGGTGCCGCGTTTGTCGGAAACGCTGATCAGAGCCTGGGTGATTTTCATGGTGAGAGCGGGGTCGTCAAGGAAAAGGTCAAAGCAATTCGTGATCGGTCAGCTTGCGGCGCAAGGTGTTGCGGTTGATGCCGAGCATCTCGGCGGCCACCGTCTGGTTGCCTTCGGCGTGTTTCAGCACTGTTTCGAGCATGGCGCGTTCGACGTTCTGCAGTACCATGTGATGGATGCCGGTCGGCTTTTCGCCTTCCAGGTCACGGAAATAGCGGTTCAGCGTGCGGCGCACGCAATCACTGAGATCGTTGGTGCTCATGCGGCAAGAACCTCGTCGGGGAGCTCGGGGGAGGGCGTGTCGTAGCTCAGCCGTTCATGGTGGGCGGCATGGCTGAGGAAGAAATCGTCGGTGGCCTGCAACTGGGCATCGACCGTGGCCAGCTGGTTCATGGCATGGCGGAAGGTGGCTGCACCACTCAGTCCCTTGGTGTACCAAGCGATGTGCTTGCGGGCAATCTTGACGCCGGTATCTTCACCGTAGAACGCGTAGAGGTCGGCCAGATGCTGACGCAAGATGGTGTGGATTTCGATGACGCGCGGCGCCGGCAGCAACTCGCCGGTGGCCAGATAGTGCTCGATCTCGCGAAACAGCCACGGCCGGCCCTGCGCCGCGCGGCCGATCATCAGGCCATCGGCACCGGTGGTGTCGAGCACGAAACGCGCCTTTTGCGGGGTGGTGATGTCACCATTGGCAATCACCGGAATGCCAACCTGTGATTTGACGGCTGCGATGGTGTCGTACTCGGCCTCGCCGCGGTACTGGTCGGCACGGGTACGGCCGTGGATGGCGATGGCACGGATGCCGCTCTGTTCGGCGATGCGGGCGATGGCTGGGGCATTCCGGTTGTCACGATTCCAGCCGGTACGAAATTTCAGCGTCACCGGCGTACCCGGCACGGCATGCACCACGGCTTCGAGGATATTCGCCACCAGTGTTTCGTCCTGCATCAGCGCCGAGCCGGCCATGACATTGCAGACTTTCTTGGCCGGGCAGCCCATGTTGATATCGATGATCTGCGCACCGTGATCGACGTTGTGTTTCGCCGCTTCGGCCATCATGCGCGGATCTGCGCCGGCGATCTGTACTGAAATCGGTTCGACTTCGCCATCGTGATTGGCGCGTCGCAGCGTCTTGGCACTGCCGTAGAGCAGCGAATTGGAGGTCACCATTTCCGACACGGCTAGGCCAGCACCGAGCTGCTTGCACAGCTGGCGAAACGGCCGGTCTGTCACACCCGCCATGGGGGCGACGAACAGATTGTTCCTGAGCGTATAGCCGACGAATTCCATGAGGGAGGTGGAGGGTAGGGTGGCGAAGGGGGAAGGGCTGGATTTTACCGTAAAGCACCCGGGGCGTTTTGTCCTGCGGTGTTTCCGCGTGCGGATGAAGGAATGGTCGACTTCCAATGGGGTGATGATGGTGACGAGGGAACGAAGGGAGGGATGAGGATGGCTTTTCTGATGCCCCCTGATACCTCCTGATGCCTGAGCCTTCTTTCTGTTCAGCGACTCCGCGCACCGTACATCATGTGCTGTGCCAGAAGGCTGCGCAGGGCCGGGCTCAGATCGAGTGCGAGCAGGGCCAGGCCACGGGTTTCGCGCAGTATGGGCAGGTCGTTGCTGAACAGGCGGACAAGGCCGTGGGTGATGCCGATCATGCCGAGCCGGTCATGGCGGCGGCCGGCGGCGTATCGTGCCAGCACCTGCGGGTTGCCGGGATCCTGGCGGGCATCGTCTTGCGCCAGGACATGAACCAGCGCCATGACATCGCGCAAGGCCAGATTGAAGCCCTGGCCTGCCACCGGGTGCAGGGTCTGGGCGGCATTGCCCAGCCAGACGCAGCGGGGCGCGACGGGGGCGCTGCGGTAACGCAGGCCGAGCGGAAAGACGTGGCGCGGGCTGGCCGTGGCAAAGCACAGGCGCGTGCTGCCAAAGTGTGCCTGCAATGCCTTCAGGAAGGCCGCCTCATCGAGTGCGGCAAGGCGCTGCGCTTCCTCTGGCGCACAGGTATAAACCATGGAGTAGCCGTTACCTGCCGATGCCTGGTCAAAGGGCAGCAGTGCCAGTGGCCCGTCGGGGGTGAAGCGTTCATGGGCAACGTGGCCATGCGGCGTGGTCGTGGTGACCTGACAGATCAGCGCATGCTGGTCATAGTCGTGGTCGCGCACCTCTGCCGCCAGCCGCGCCACGGTGGCATTGGTGGCATCCGTTGCATTTGCTGCCTTGGTGGCACCTTCGGCATAGATGACGAGTGGGGCCGTGCTGTGTGTGTCGTCCGCGCGATGCAGACAGGCTTGCTCCTTTGTTGTGTTGACGTGATCGATGTGGGCATGGTCGTGGTACTCGATGCCGGCGGCGGCCAGGGCATCGTCGAGTGCGGCGGCAATGTGGCCGGCGGCCGTCACCTGACCAAGTGCCGGCACGTTCTGTTCCTGTGCCGTCATGCGCGTGCGGCCGAAACGGCCACGCTGCGAGACATGGATGGTGGTGATGGGCGTGGCGGCCGCAGCGATGTGCGGCCAGAGTCCCAGCCGGGTCAAAATTTGCTGGCTGCCATGTGACAGCGCCAGTACCCGTGGATCGCTGCGTGCCGCACCGCGTGGGCGGGCATCGTGGAGCACTGCAGCGATCCCCTGGTGTTTCAGTGCCAGGGCCAACACCATGCCGACCAGCCCGCCACCAACGATGGCCACCGGCCCGGCGGGATGGTGGGGCGCGCCCTGTGCCAGATGGGCGCCGAAGTAGGTCGGCTCAGCCATGCCGTCCCTCGGCCATCATGGTCTCGATGTCGACGATGGTTTTTGGTGCGTCGTGGGTGATGATGTCGCAGCCTGCGGGTGTCACCAGTGCGTCATCTTCGATCCGCACGCCCAGGTTGTGAAAGGCCAGGGGGATGTCGTCAGCAGCGCGAATGTAGCAGCCGGGCTCGACCGTCAGCATCATCCCCGCTTCGAGCAGGCGCCATTGCTCGCCGTGTTTGTAATCGCCGGCATCATGCACGTCGCGTCCCAGCCAGTGGCTGGTGCGGTGCATGTAGAAGCGCTTGTAGGCTTCCGTTTCGAGCACGCTGTCGAGTGAGCCTTGGAGCAGGTGCAGATCGAGCAAGCCCTGCGCCAGCACCCGGACAGCGGCGGTGTGGGGCTCGAGAAAGGTAG
>JAGOSV010000137.1 GCA_018062105.1 Sterolibacterium sp.
TCTGGATGCCGTCCTTTTCATCGAGGATACCGTCGGCCACACTGTTGCTGCGGATGACCAGCCCCTGTTCGTTCAGCACCACCGTGCCGATCTGCATCCGGTCCATGGCTACGGCATACAGACGGCGTTCCGATTCGATGCCTTCGACACGCGAACGCAGCTTCACTGAACGCTTCAGGTGCGGCAGCAGCTGGCGGCAGAATTCCTTGTCCTGCTCGCTGAAATCGCGTGATCTGGCCGGCCGGGTGACGCGCAGGCGACACTCGCCCCCGCCGTCGACACGGATGTCGGCACCGATGATGTAGCGGATGTTGTTGGGTTCGATGAATTGCTTGTAGAACTCGCCGCCGATCCATTTGCGCGTGTCGACCATTTCATCGATCGCCAGTACCTGATCGGACGGCAGGCCGACGAAGGGGTCGAGCGAAAACATCTGGAACTGGTTGTAGGCCGCGCCATACAGGTCCTCGCCCTGCTCGCTGGCGCGCACCAGGATGGCCTGTTGATTGACTGAGGCCGGACGCAGGATCAGGGTCACCCAGTTGGCATCGAGGTACTGGCGTACCAGACGCATGGCACTGGCCCATGGTACGTCTTCCAGCGGCCCTTCGTAAATCTGGCCGACCAGTTCGCTGAACTGGGTGGCAGACAGCGGCAGGAGCGTGGGAGGGGGCGTTACGATAGCTGCCGGCAGGTCTGCTGCCGCAGCAGCAGACCTTTTACGCGGGCTGGGGCGGGAGGGCGTGCTCACGCGTGGTTGGCCGGAGGGATGGACGAGGCGGGATGTGTTGCTGGTCGGCCTCAGACGCCGCGATAGACCGGCTTGCGCTTCTCGAGGAAGGCCATGGTGCCTTCCTTGGCATCAGCGCTGCCGGCGACACAGACGCCGATGGCACCTTCGAATTCGAGAATTTCGTCGAGCGTCATGTATTGCGACATGTGGATCAGGCGGCGTGCTGCGTCGACCGCCACACTGGCGCGTTGTGCCAACATGCGGGCATATTCGAAGGCGGCTTCGAAGTCCTTGCCTTCCGGCACCAGCTCGTCGATGAGACCCAGTTCCTTGCACTCCTCGGCCTTGAAGACCTTGGCGGTTTCCACCATCATCAGGGCGTTGGAAAAACCGACGATGCGCGGCAGGAAGTAGGACATGCCGCAGTCTGGTGCCACGCCGACGTTGGTGAAGATAGCCGCCATTTTGGTAGTGCTGTCGGCAAAACGACGGTCGCAGGCCAGCGCATACGCCAGGCCGGCACCGACGGCGGGGCCGTGAATGGCGGCGATGACCGGCTTGTCGACTTGCACCAGCTGGCGCATCACTTCAAAGAAGGGTCCGCCGGGCGACTTGCGCTGGGTACGCGGGATGGGACGCGAGGCATCGGAGGTGCCAGGCATCGGCCGGTCACCTTCGCCAGAGAGGAAGTCGACATCGCCACCGGCACAGAAGGCACGGCCTTCACCGGTCAAGAGCAGGGTGCGTGCCTCGTCCTGGTAGCGCAGCTTGAGCAGTAGTGCGGCGAGTTCCTCGGCCAGCTCCCAGCTGACGGCATTGAGCTTTTCCGGGCGGTTCAGGGTGATGATGCCGACATTGTCTTCGAGGCGGTATTTCAGGTATTTGTAGTCTTCGGCCATGATGGGCTTTCGCTTTCGGGAATGACGTGTGCCGCAAACTGCTGCGCCGCCCGTGAAAACAGCGGCGCAGCAGGCGTTGATCAACGGAATTGCGGAATGATGTCCTTGTCGTACCACTCGATCCATTCGAGGCAGGCTTCGAAGGTCGGCAGCCGCGGCGGGCGCACCTGGACGGACGTTGCTCCGGCCTTTTGTAGCGACTCGACTTCGCGCAGCACGCTGTCGCGGTCGGCGGAGATGTGCGTCTCGCCCTTGTCGATGTGGGCATCGTTCACGTTGTAGGCCGTGGTCGTGCACATGAATTCGAAGGTGTCTTTCTTGGCCTCGAATTCAGGCAGGCTCTTCATGTATTTGATGCAGTCCGGCAGATCGGCGGCGGTGACCAGCCAGGGGATCCAGCCGTCGCCCAGCTTGGCGGCACGGCGCATGGCCGGCTTGGAATTGCCGCCGATGAAGATGGGTGGATGCGGTTTTTGTACCGGCTTGGGTTCGATGATGACATCGCTGAACTTGACATATTCGCCGTTGAAATTCGGCTTGTCGGCGGTCCAGGCTTCCTTTAGTGCGGCGATGTATTCATCGGCCATCGGGCCGCGTTTTTCGAAGGGTACATTGAGGCAGTCGAATTCATGTTGCAGGTGACCGACGGCCGTGCCCAGCGTAAAGCGTCCACCGCCGATGAATTCCATGGTGGCGATCTGCTTGGCCAGCAGCAATGGATGACGGTAAGGCAGCACCAGCACGAAGGTCAGCATGTGGATGCGTTCGGTCGCCCCCATCAGCACGGAGGCGGCGGTAATGCCCTCGACGAAACGGGTGCCCATGTGTTCGGCCATGGCTGTGGGCATGACGAGATGTTCGGGGATGGTCAGCCAGTCCCAGGACAGGCTGTCGGCCTTTTTGGCAAAGCGCAGGATTTCCTCGCGGCCGGCGTGGGGTTCCCACGGTGCCATCGCGGGCGGGTAGTTGTCCATGCCGCAAGCGGCCAGTGCGAATTTCATCTCGATGCTCTCCAGAAAAATGGGAATCAACCGGGCGTTCCGCTGCGGCACCTTCCTGCTGCCCGCAACATCCTCCCAAGGGCGCTACTTTACCGCCAGTCCGGCAGCTTTGCCAGAATCGGCAGGTTCATCAATCATTCCACCATGCTGTTGATTCTCTGTCCCGTGTTGTGACATTGAACTATTGATCCGGTACGGTGATGTGTGAACCGTTCGCCCTGAGCTTGTCGAAGGGCACAACCTGTAAAAACAGGCTCAGCCCGAACGGAACTTAAAACTTCATCTGGTCGGACCATTAGCTGCGGTAATCCGCATTGATCTTCACATAGTCGTAAGAAAAGTCGCAGGTCCAGATTTTGCCTTGTGCCGTGCCGCGTCCCAGGTCGACACGCACGACGATTTCTGCTGCCGCCATCTCGCGGGCACCGTCGGCTTCCTGGTAGCTGGCGGCGCGTCCGCCCTGTTCGGAGACCAGCGTGTTGCCCAGCCACAGGCGCACCCGGGTGACCTCCAGATCGTTCAGTGAGTCATGTGCCTGGGCGGCATTGCCGATGGCGGCCAGGATGCGTCCGAGGTTGGGATCGGAGGCGAAAAAGGCCGTCTTGACCAGCGGAGAGTGGGCGATGGCATAGCCGACGGCACGACATTCGGCGAGATCCCGCCCGCCGTCGACGGC
>JAGOSV010000138.1 GCA_018062105.1 Sterolibacterium sp.
GCCCGTGAAGCCATCGCGCTGGCGCCAAGCCAAAGTTCCGTTCCGAAGAGCACCAGGAACAGACCCTGGCCGGCACCAATGAGCGTGGTGAGGAATATTGCTGAGAAAGGGGGATTCATGCCGCTGTCCTATGTGGCGAAGTCTTCCCGGCCAGGGCTGCGGTAGCCCGCCTCGGGCTGTTTTCCGTCGATTTTCAGCGGGTTGTCCACCCGCTCGAGGTCTTCGGGGTGAATGCGGATTTCAGTCTTGCGCCGCGGCAGGTAATGGTTGGCGGGTCGCGTGCCCCATTCCGGCATCAACTGATAGCCGCCGCGTTCTGCGATGGCTATCGATACGACGGATTCCGGGTCATGTACGTCCCCGAAGAGCCTTGCGTTGGCCGGACAGGCCAGCACGCAGGCCGGTTTGCGCTCCCTTTCTGGCAGGGTTCTGTCGGTGACCCGATCCACGCACAAGGTGCATTTCGTCATGACCTTGCGTTGCTCATCGAATTCGCGCGCGCCGTAGGGACAGGCCCAGGTGCAGTACTTGCAGCCAATGCACTTGTCGTAGTCCACCAGAACGATGCCGTCTTCGGCACGTTTGTAGCTGGCACCTGTTGGGCAGACCGGAACGCACGGCGGGTCCTCGCAATGCAGGCACGACTTCGGGAAGTGAACCGTCTGGGTGTTGGGGAACTCGCCGACTTCAAACGTCTGCACCCGGTTGAAGAAAGTGCCGTTCGGATCCGCGCCGTAAGGATTCAAGTCGACCAGCGCACCCGCAGTTCCCGAAGTGTTCCACTGCTTGCAGCTGGTCACGCAGGCGTGGCAACCGACACATACGTTCAGGTCGATGACCAAGGCAAGCTGGGTCATTTGCGAACTCCTCGCCCCGCAAACCAGGCCTGCCAGCGTGCTGGCGCCGGCTGCACGCCGGGAAGCAAGGGCACAGGCTTGAACTGCGGCCAGCTCTGTGCGGGTTCGTCCGCTGCGGCCTTGTAGATGCGTACCCTGACGTCATACCAGGCGGCCTGTCCGGTAATGGGGTCCGAGTTGGAAAGCGACGCGCCGGCTGCAGACGCTGGCAGTTCTTCAGAGATCAGATGGTTCAGCAAAAAACCGCGCCGTGACTCGTTGGCGTCGGGCGTCAGGTTCCAGGCGCCGGCTGACTTGCCGATCGCGTTCCAGGACCAGACCGTGCCGGGTTCCACGGCTTCCGAGTATCGGCACATGCATCGCACCTTGCCCCATTGGGATTCCACCCACATCCAGCCGCCGTCGGCAATGCCTTCGACGCCAGCCGTCTTCGGGTTGACGAAAAGATAGTTGTGGGTGTGAATCTGTCGCAGCCAGGCGTTTTGTGAATCCCAGGAGTGATACATCGCCATTGGTCGCTGCGTAATGGCATTGAGAGGGTACCGGGCGGTGTCGGTGCCTTGCTCTTCCAGCGGGACGTAATGAAAAGGCAGGGGATCAAAATAGGTCTCCACCCGCTTGCGCAGGGTGTCCGGCGGCTGTTTTCCGGCACGCTTGCCTTGCGCCGCCAGCCGGAAACCCTGCAGGAATTCCGAGTAGATGTGGATCACGATCGGGTCTTTGTCGCGCCGGATACCCATTTTCTGGGCCCACTCCATGTAACCACGGTTCCAGTTGCGCATGTACTGGTATTCCACCGGCATCTCATGATGAAAGACGCAGTTGTTCTTTTCGTACATCTCCCATTGCCTGGGGTTGGGTTCCCCTCGCATCGATTTCTCGCCACCCTTGCCGCGCCAGCCGGCCAGGAAACCAATACCGGATCCCGGGGCGGTTTCGTAGTTGACGATGAAGTCGGTATAGCCCTTGAACTTGCGCGACCCATCCGGTTGCGTGAAGGCGGGCAGCTTGAGGCGGCCAGCCAATTCGACCAGGACCTCCTGAAACGGCTTGCATTCACCTTTCGGTGGCAGGACGGGAATCCGCACGGCGTCAACAGGGCCGTCGAATTCGGAAATCGGCCGATCCAGCATGGACATGCAGTCATGGCGTTCAAGATACGTCGTGTCCGGCAGGATCAGATCGGCGAATGCCGTCATCTCCGACTGGAAGGCATCGCAGACGACCAGGAAAGGAATCTTGTACTCACCAACCTGTTCGCCCTCAGTGTGTTTGTCATTGAGCATCTTGCGAACTTCCGAGGTGTTCATGGTGGAATTCCACGCCATGTTCGCCATGAATATCAGCAAGGTGTCAATGCGATAGGGATCACCGCGCCAAGCGTTGGTGATGACGTTGTGCATCAAGCCATGGGCGGACAGGGGATGCTCCCACGAAAATCCCTTGTCGATACGCACCGGCTGGCCCTGATCGTCCACAAACAAGTCATCCGGACTTTCGGGCCAACCCAGCGGTGCACCGTCCAGCGGTGTGTCCGGCTTGACGGCCTGGGGACCCTTGGGCGGACGGGCGTTCGGCGGTACGGCGCGTGGGTAGGGCGCCTTGTGCCGAAATCCGCCGGGTCGGTCGATGGTGCCCAGCAGTGACATCAGGATCGCCAGTGAACGAATGGTCTGGAAACCGTTCGAATGAGCGGCCAGCCCCCGCATCGCATGGAACGCCACCGGATTGCCCTTGACCGAAGCATGGCGCTGGCCCCAGCTATCGGTCCAGGCGATCGGCAACTCGATCTTCTGGTCACGGGCGGTGATGCCCATCTCGTGGGCCAGGCGGCGGATGGTGGCGGCCGGGATGCCGGTAATACCCTCGGCCCATTCCGGGGTGTAGGCCTTCACCCGCTCTTCGAGCAGTTGGAAGGCCGGTACCGCTGCGGTGCCATCGGGCAACTTGAAGTGACCCAGCAAGGCCGGATCGGCGCCTTCGGCGTGGTCGGAGACAGCCTGCTCGGTCAGGCGGTCCCACCAGTAGAAGTTTGCCGGGCGCAACGGATTCACAATGTCGCCGTCGGATTTGCGCAGCATCATGCCGAAATCATCGCTGGCCGCATCCTGGTTGACGAGTTGCCCCGCGTTGGTATATCGGGCAAGGAATTCCCGGTCGTACAACCCCAGCCTGATCAGTTCATGAATCAGTGAGAGCAGGAGGGCACCGTCGGTGCCCGGCTTGATTGGAATCCATTCATCGGCGATCGCCGAATAGCCGGTCCGCACCGGATTGACGGATACAAAACGCCCGCCGCCGCGTTTGAACCGGGACAGCGCTGCCTTCATCGGATTGGAATGGTGATCTTCTGCAGTGCCGATCATCACGAACAGTTTGGCCCGGTCCAGATCCGGCCCCCCGAACTCCCAGAAGG
>JAGOSV010000016.1 GCA_018062105.1 Sterolibacterium sp.
AGTTTGGCCTGCATCCGCTGGCCGTCGAGGATGCCCGCCACGGCCATCAGCGGCCCAAAATCGAGGAGTATGGGGATTCACTGTTTGCCGTGATGCATCTGCTCGATATGGAGGCGGGGACGTTCCAGCGTGGCGAGGTCGATGTGTTCGTTGGCCGGAACTATGTGCTCTCGGTACGCAGCCATAGCAGCCAGAATTTTCTTGGCGTGCGCGAACGTTGCGAGCACGAGCAACATCTGCTGCGCCAGGGGGCAGGGTTCGTGTTGTATGCCTTGATGGACGCGGTAGTGGATCGTTACTTTCCGCTGGCCGAGGCGCTGGAGGCTGAGCTGGAGGCCATCGAGGAGCAGATTTTTACGCGCGGGGCAGCACGCGACAACATTCAGGCCCTGTATGAACTCAAGCGCAAGGCAGCGACCCTGCGCCATGCCGTGATGCCGTTGATGGAGGCTGTTAGCCGTCTGCTTAGCGGGCGGGCACCGGCCGTGTGCAGCAACAGTCAGGAGTATTTTCGCGATGTCTTCGACCACCTGCAGCGCCTCAATGCCACGGTCGAGCATATCCGCGAGACGATCGGTACGGCCATCCAGGCCAATCTGAGCATGATCGCCATCGAGGAAGGCGAGGTGAACAAACGCCTGGCGGCCTGGGCCGGAATCTTCGCCGTGGCCACGGCATTCGCTGGCATCTGGGGCATGAATTTCAAGATGATGCCGGAGCTGCAATGGGAGTTCGGCTACCCGATGGCGCTGCTGGTCATCTTTACCACCTGCCTGCTGCTGTACCTGCGCCTGAAGCGTTCGGGGTGGCTGTAAGAGGAAGGCTCTGGGGGGGCTTCAAGCCTTTCTGACGAACTCTGATTTGAGGCTCATGGCACCGATGCCATCGATCTTGCAGTCGATGTCGTGGTCGCCCTCGACCAGGCGGATGTTCTTGACCTTGGTGCCGACCTTGACCACCAGGGAGGAACCCTTGACCTTGAGGTCCTTGATGACGGTCACGCTGTCGCCGTCTTGCAGCACATTGCCTGCCGCATCCTTGATGATACGGCCGCCGTCTGGCGCTTCCGCGGTTTCTGCTGCCTCTGTTGCCTCTGTTGACCATTCGTGGGCACATTCCGGGCAGATCAGCAGGTTGCCATCGGTATAGGTGTAGGCAGACTGGCAGCTAGGGCAGGGGGGCAGGGAAGTCATGGGGACTCCTGAAAAAATGAAAGCCCGGTGGGTTTGCGCCACCGGGCCAGGGAAGGGTGGTCAGGTTGGGTCAGGTCTCTGTGTTACGGGTTCAGCCGCAGCTACCGACGGCACCGCAGGCCGAGCAGAAGTCGCAACCGTCCTTGCGGATGACCGTGTAGTTGCCACATTCGCTGCACAGCGCACCCTGCATGACCTTGACCTCGCCCTTTTCGCGCGGGGTTTCGAGGATGCCCATTTCACGCGTCGGGTAACCGTTTTCGTCGAGGATGCCAAGCATGGCGTAGCGATGGATGATGAGGCGGGCAATGTAGGCCACGGTGGAGGGCCAGTTTTGCTGGCGGCGGGTGCCGGGTACGAAGGCCATGAAATCGCCCAGTGGCTCGGGGTAGTTGAGCAGCTTGCGCAGTTTCATGCCGATCCAGGCCGGATCCATGACGCGCATGTCCAGCGACAGCAGCTTGGTCAGGCCGTCGAGGGCGCGCGGGTAATGGCCGGACAGCCAGACCGAGTAGGGGCGGGTGACGCCGTCGGGCAGGGCGATTTCCTTGAGGCCGAGGACGAACTCTTCGTTGGCCGCCGGGTTGACGATATCGACCGTCCAGGAGAGCGTGCCGTCGGTGCCGGTGCGCGGTTCGTCGCGGCTGAACATGGTGTCGATGACCGGCGTCGGATCATTGCCCTCGAAGGCACCGAGCTGTTCGCAGCGGTAGCGGACGACCTGGGCCATGGCAGCGACGACGCCGGGCATCAGGCGCGGTTCACCATGTGGCGGGAAGGGCATGTTGTAGGCCTCGTCGCCGATGGTCTTGGCCAGCATGTCGAGCTTGAGCTTGAGCCAGCCGCGGTCGTTGGCACGCATGTCCATGGACAGTGTTTTGGCGACAGCGCCCAGACCACGCGGCTGCTCCGAGCCGTTGACCCAGACTTCGAACGGAACCTTCTTGCCGTTTTCGATGTGGCCAACGAACAGGGCAAATTCGCCGTGCGGCGTTTCGATCATGTAGGTCCAGGCGGCGTTACCGTCGGTCATGCGCGGCCGGCCGGGCCAGCGCAGCGAGGCCAGCACCGGGGCGGGCAGGGTGCCGATGGACAGGCGACGGTTGGCATCGTTGATGATGACATCCTGTGGATGCGCTCCGGAGGCAATCTTCTTTTCGGCACTCTTGTTGTCGGAGACGGAGAGCACCGAGCCCAGCACCGAGTTGGGACGGTAGGTGGCCAGTCCCTTCAGGCCGGCCTTCCAGGCAGCCATGTAGAGGTCTTCGAATTCGGTGTAGGGATAGTCTTCGGGGACATTGACCGTCTTGGAGATCGAGGTGTCGATGTAGGGGGCGACGGCTGCCACCATATCCTTGTGTGCCTCGGCAGAGATTTCCAGCGCGGTGACGAAGTATTCGGGCAGCGTGGCATTGACGTTGCCGCCCAGGTGTTTGTAATAGCGCCAGGCGTAATCTTCGACGGCGTATTCCTTGAAAGTGCCGTCAGCCATGCGTTTCTTGCGTGTGTAGGTCCAGGAGAAGGGGGGCTCGATGCCGTTGCTGGCGTTGTCGGCAAAGGCCAGCGAGATGGTGCCGGTCGGGGCGATGGAGAGCAGATGTGAGTTGCGGATGCCGTGCTTGCGGATCTGCTCTTTGAGTTCAGCCGGCAGGCGCGAGGCGAAGTTGCCGCCGGAGAGGTAGAGATCGGCATTGAACAGCGGGAAGGCACCGCGTTCCTTGGCCAGTTCGACCGAGGCGAGATAGGCGCGATCACGCATGAATTCGGAAATCTGCGTGGCGGTGGCACGGGCGGTGGGGGTGTCGTAACGCTGGCGCAGCATGATGATCGCATCGCCAAGGCCGGTGAAGCCCAGCCCGATGCGGCGCTTGGCGCGTGCTTCGGCCTGCTGCTGGGGCAGCGGCCAGTGGGTGGCATCGAGGACGTTGTCGAGCATGCGCACCGAGGTGTCGATAACCTTGCCAAAGGCGGCGTAGTCGAAGGTGGCCTGGTCACTGAAGGGTTCGCTGATGAACAGTGTCAGGTTGATCGAACCCAGGCAGCAGCAGCCATAAGGCGGCAGCGGTTGCTCGGCACAGGGGTTGGTGGCCTCGATGGTTTCACAGTAATAGAGGTTGTTGTCGCGGTTCATGCGGTCGAGGAACAGGATGCCCGGCTCGGCATGATCGTAGGTCGAGCGCATGATCTGATCCCACAGCTCGCGTGCCTTGACCTTGCGATAGACCCAGGCACCACCGCTGGCTTCGCCCGAGGCATCCTGTTTGGTGGCATTGCCCTCGCTACCTGGGTGGGTTTCGCGCTGGTAGGCACCGGCGGCCAGGATGTCGACGGCGGGTTTGGCCTTGTGGGTCAGTTCGACTTCGCCATCGGTTTCGACGGCGCGCATGAATTCATCGGTGACACCGATGGAGATGTTGAAGTTGGTCAGGTCGCCCTTGTCCTTGGCGTGGATGAATTCCTCGATGTCCGGATGATCGCAGCGCAGCACGCCCATCTGGGCACCGCGTCGCGAACCGGCGGACTCGACGGTTTCGCAGGAGCGGTCGAAGACGCGCATGTAGGACACCGGGCCAGAAGCACGGGATTGCGTACCCTTGACATGGGCGCCGACCGGACGGATCGAGGAGAAGTCATAACCGACACCACCACCACGGCGCATGGTTTCGGCGGCCTGCTGCAAGGCGGTGTAGATGCCGGGGCGGCCATCGGAGGTTTCCGAGATCGAGTCGCCGACCGGCTGGACGAAACAGTTGATCAGTGTGGCGCACAGGTCGGTGCCGGCGGCGGAATTGATGCGGCCAGCCGGAACGAAGCCGTGGCTCTGGGCATCGAGAAACTGCTTTTCCCAGTGGCTGCGCCGTTCTTCGGTTTCGACGGAGGCAAGCGCCAGGGCGACGCGCTGGCGGACTTCGGTAACATTGGCCTCATGGCCTTTGGCGTATTTTTCGAGAAGGACTTCGCCGGAGATTTCCTGCGGTTGCGGTACTCCGGCTCCGGCTCCGGCTCCGGCTCCGGCCGACGCTTTGGCGGCAGCCTGGGTTTTGGCATTCTGGCTCTGGGCGGTGGTCTTTGTCGTCATGTTCTTCCCGCAGCGATTGAAAAGGGATGCAGAGAATACCCGCGGATTTTTTTAAATGAAAGAGAAAAATTTTGCGTTCAATAAAATCAACAGGTTATTCGTTTGCTTAGTGGTGCAGCAAGTGTCGTGCCACTAGATATAGTAGGTCGAAAAACAGAAAAATCGCACAAATTCAGCCTCTTGGCAGGGAGGGCAAGGGGTTGGCTGGCCGGTAAACGGGAGTGCCACTCGGCTGGCCTGCCGGGCAAGAACTGCCCGACTGCCCGGCTGCTTGTCTGCGCCGTGTGCTCCGTTCGGCAGGCGACGGTGTGCTTTGCACAACAGCCGAACGCTAAGGTGCATGAAGTTGGGTTCTGTAGCTCCTGCAGGCTGAGCCTGCCTGTTTGCCAAAGCAGGCTTTGACTGCCGGCATTGTGTCATTGCGCCCGTGGTACCGTGTGGCGCATGGGTGGTACGGTACAATCCGCCTCTTGTCTTGTTTGTGTTCTTCGATGGACTCTCTGATATTGACGCTGGCGATCAACGCCCTGCCCGTGATCCTGGCGATTACCTTGCACGAGGCAGCGCATGGCTATGTGGCACGCCATTTTGGTGATCCAACGGCCTGGCAGGCTGGGCGCATCAGCCTCAATCCGCTGCGTCATGTCGATCCGGTCGGCACCATCCTGGTACCGGCGCTGCTGTTGCTGGTGAGCCAGGGGGGATTGCTGTTTGGCTGGGCGAAGCCGGTGCCGGTCGATTTTGGCCGCCTGCGTCGCCCCAAGCAGGACATGCTGTGGGTGGCGGCGGCTGGCCCGGCGGCCAATCTGCTGATGGCGCTGGCCTGGGCCGGGATGATCAAGGGGGTGGCGTTGCTGGCCACGCCGGAGAGTACGACGGCGGCGTTGTGGGTGCAGATGGGGGTGGCCGGGGTGGGCATCAATGTGGTGCTGATGCTGCTCAACCTGCTGCCAATTCCGCCGCTCGATGGCGGGCGCATCATGGTGAGCCTGCTGCCGCACCGGCTGGCCTGGCAGTTTTCCCGCATCGAGCCTTACGGTTTCGTCATCCTGCTGGCGCTGCTGTTTACCCATCTGCTGGACAAGATATTGCTGCCATTGCGGCAGCTGACCTTGAGATTGCTGGCGGCGCTGTTTAACCTTTGAATCTGTTTTATCCGAGCTGAACGATCATGTACGCTGAAAAAGTTCTTTCCGGCATGCGCCCAACGGGGCGTCTGCATCTGGGCCACTATCATGGGGTGTTGAAAAACTGGATTCGTTTGCAGCATGAGTATCCTTGCCTGTTCTTTGTCGCCGACTGGCATGCCCTGACGACGGCCTATGACGAGCCCGGTACCATCGTCGATAACGGCTGGGAAATGGTCATCGACTGGCTGGCAGCGGGGGTCGATCCGGCCCAGGCCACGCTGTTCATCCAGTCGCGTGTGCCGGAGCATGCCGAATTGCACCTGCTGCTGTCGATGATGACGCCGCAAGGCTGGCTGGAACGGGTGCCGACCTACAAGGATCAGCAGGAGAAGCTGACGCACAAGGACCTGACGACTTATGGCTTCCTCGGCTACCCGCTGCTGCAGGCGGCGGACATCCTGATTTACCGCGCCGACAAGGTGCCGGTGGGGGAAGACCAGGTGCCGCACATCGAATTCACCCGCGAAATCGCCCGCCGCTTCAATCATCTTTATGGCCGTGAACCCGGCTTCGAGGAAAAGGCGCACGAGGCCATCAAGCGTCTGGGCAGCAAGCGGGCGCGGCGTTACGAGGAATTGCGGACACGCTATCAGGAACGCGGTGAAGAAGAAGCCCTCGAACAGGCGCATGTCCTGCTCAACGAGACGCAGAGCATTTCGCTGGGCGACCGGGAGCGCCTGTTCGGTTATCTGGAAGGTGGCGGCAAGATGATCCTCGTCGAGCCGGATGCCTTGCTGACGGAAGCGGCACGCATGCCCGGGCTGGATGGCCAGAAGATGTCGAAGTCTTACGGCAACACCATTGCCCTGCGCGAAGACCGCGAGAGCGTGACGAAGAAGATCCGCACCATGCAGACCGATCCACAGCGGGTACGGCGTTCCGATCCGGGTGATCCGGACAAATGCCCGGTCTGGCAGTTTCACCTCATCTATTCGGATGATGCCACGCAGCAATGGGTGCAGAAAGGCTGCCGTAGTGCCGGCATCGGCTGTCTCGAGTGCAAGCAGCCGGTGATCGATGCCGTGTTGAAGGAGCAGGAGCCGATGCACGAACGCGCCCAGGTCTATCTCGATGACCCGCAGCTGGTACGCAATATCATTGCCGATGGCTGCGAGAAAGCACGCCGGCAGGCTCAGGAAACGATGCGGGATGTGCGCGAAGCAATGGGGCTGGATTATTCGTGAGCGAGGAAGCGGGCACCGTGGCGGAGATTGATCCGGCGGCCGGGCAGACCGTGCCGGAGGCCGGGGATCATGCGCCCAAGGTGTATGGCGAGCGGCTGCTTGAGCTGCCGAGGGATTTGTACATTCCACCCGATGCGCTGGAGGTCATCCTCGATTCCTTTGAAGGGCCGCTCGATCTGTTGCTCTACCTGATCCGGAAGGCCAATATCGATGTGCTCGACATCGCCATGGCACCGCTGACGGCGCAATATCTGGTGTATGTCGAGGCGATGCGCCAGCGCAACCTCGAACTGGCGGCGGAGTATCTGCTGATGGCCGCCATGCTGATCGAGATCAAGTCGCGCATGCTGTTGCCGCGCCCGCCACGGGCGGATAGCGGCGAGGTGGAAGACCCGCGCGCCGAGCTGGTGCGTCGTCTGCTGGAATATGAGCAGATGAAGGCGGCGGCGGCACGACTCGATGCCCTGCCGCAGGCCGAGCGGGATTATGAATGGGTGACGGTGTGGATTGCCGACAAGATGGTCGAACGGCAGCCAGAAGTTACCTTGCAGGACCTGCAGACGGCCTGGCTGGCCTTGCTCAAGCAGGCACGGGTGACCCAGCACCACAAGATTCGTCGTGATGAGCTGTCGGTACGCGAGCACATGAGCCTGATCCTGCGTCATCTGGCCGGCGGTCATTTCGTTGCCTTTGAATGCCTGTTCGAGACGGGGGTCGGCATCCCTCATCTGGTGGTGAATTTTCTCGCCATGCTCGAACTGGCCCGCGAGAAACTGGTCGAGATCGTGCAAAGCGAGCCACTCGCGCCCATTTATGTGAGGCTGTCTCCCCATGCTGACGCTCTACACTCCTGAAGATTACAAGCGTGTGCTGGAAGTGGCGCTGCTGACGGCCAGTGGCCCGCTGACGCTGGCAGAACTGAAGCGGCTGTTTGAAGAAGAGTTTGATGATGACACCCTGCCGGCCTTGCTGGCTGACCTGCGCAGCGACTGGGCAGCGCGCGGCATCGAGCTGGTGCAGCTGGCCAGTGGCTGGCGGTTTCGCACCCGGCCGGAATACCAGGCATTTCTCGACCGGCTGAAGAATGACAAGCCGCCGAAGTATTCACGAGCCGTGATGGAGACCCTGGCCATCATTGCCTATCGCCAGCCGGTCACCCGTGGCGACATCGAGGATATTCGCGGTGTGACCGTTTCGCCCAACATCATCAAGGCGCTGGAGGCGCGTGAATGGATCGATGCCATCGGCCATCGCGATGTTCCGGGACGTCCCGCACTGTATGCCACGACACGCAAGTTCCTCGATGATCTGGGCTTGCGTACCCTGGCGGAGTTACCACCGCTGGATGAGATCGAAAAGATCATGGAGAAAACGAATGCCCCCGCGCAAACCCAAGAGTCCCCCCAAGAGCCCAGCCAGGAGCCCAGCCAGGAGCCCAGCCAGGAGCCCAGCCAGGAGCCCAGCCAGGAACAAGCCTGAGCGGGCTGCTGCGGCCAGCCCAGCCGCCAGCCGGCCACGGCGCGTGGCCGGGCGCAACACGCCTTTTCGCGCCCCGCTGGACAAGCGCCGGCCAGCTCCGGAACCCGTTGCTGCCGGTGATCTGGCACAGGAACAGGATGGTGTGGACAATCTGGAAAATGCAGGAAGCGTAGGAAACACCACGCCGCCCCGGCGGGCACGCCCGGCCTCGGGGCGGGGTGCTGCTGTGGAAATGCCTTCCGTCAAGCTGCAAAAGGCGCTGGCCGATGCCGGGCTGGGGTCGCGGCGCGAGCTGGAAGAATGGATTGCCGGTGGTCGCGTCAGTGTCAATGGTGAGGCGGCGCACGTCGGTCAGCGTATATCCCCTGCGGACAAGGTGCGGGTGAATGGCCGGCTGGTGCATTTGCGCCTGGCCGATGAACGCCGTTTGCGGGTGTTGCTGTATCACAAGCCGGAAGGCGAGATCGTCTCGCGCCAGGATCCGCAAGGTCGCCCCAGCGTATTCGATAAGCTGCCACGCATGCGCGGTGGCCGCTGGATTGCCGTCGGCCGGCTGGATTTCAACTCCTGCGGCCTGCTGTTGTTTACCAATGACGGGGCATTTGCCGACCGGCTGATGCACCCGCGCAGCGGCATCGATCGGGAATATGCGGTGCGTATCATCGGCGAGCTCGGGCTGGAGGCGCGGCAACGCCTGCTGGAAGGGGTGGAACTGGAGGATGGCATCGCCCGTTTCGGTCGTCTGGCCGAAGGCGGCGGCGAGGGCACCAACCGCTGGTACCGGGTGACTCTCAACGAAGGGCGCAACCGCGAAGTGCGGCGCATGTTCGAGGCCGTCGGGCTGACCGTCAGCCGGCTGATGCGGGTGCGTTACGGGCCGGTGCAGATGCCGCCGCGCCTCAAGCGTGGCATGGCGCTGGAATTGTCGCCCGACGATTTGAAGGCCTTGATGCGTGCCTTGCCGCCACCGCCGTTATCTTCACCGGCCCCTTCGGCAGCACGCGGCGTGCGGCAGGAAGATGCGTTTGAGTTCGACGAGGATGATTGAGCGGCGGCCGGGCCGCTGACAGCCAGTGGCGGCCACTGGCGGCCAGTGACAGCCAATGGCGCTATGAGAGGCGGAGTGGCGCCGCCCAATCATCCGGTCGTCGTCATTGCCCCCTCAATAGCGGATGCGAACCCGGTAGCTCAGAGTCGTCTTGCCTTCGGCCGGAACCGTGACGTTCCATGTCGCCGTATGTGCCGATTCTTTGGTGTGGGGCAGGGTTTCTGACAGCATTTCCCAGTCACCGGGCATGGGTTCGACCACCTTGACGGTCACGGCTTCATCCTTGGCATTGCGGATTTGCACGTCGAAACCGGTTTCGACGATGGCGATGTTGTCTCCGTTGCGGTTGTTGCCGGCAATGCGCTTGAAGCTGGTCTGCTTGCGGTCGCTGCTTACGTCGAAAGCCTCGCCCAGACGCACCCGTACCGTTTCGTTTCTGGCGGTGTGGTCGATGCGGTCTTCGCCGATGAACTGGGCATTGCCGGCCTTGTCGCGTTTGTAGAGGCGCAAGGTGCCTTTGGGCAAGGGGATGCCCAGGTTGCGCCCCTTGTTGTCAAATTCGACGAATACATTTGGTTTCACCGCGCGGCCGATCTCACCGAAGGCATCACGGTAGTAGTAATCCGCGCCTTGCAGACGGTATTCCTTGCGTACGGAAACCTGGCTGGCACTCAGCAGGGCGACCTGCTTGGTCTGGTTTTCGGCCAGGGTCGTTGGCCGCTCCAGGGTGTAGAGGTGATATTCGAACAGGCTTTCTTCCTTCATGCGCCCGGCGGCTGCGGGGGCGGCCATGGCCATCATGACCTCGGCACGCGGAGCAATCTCGTCGCGCACCCGGTTGACGTTGCCGGCCACCAGTTGCAGGCGGGCATCCGGATAACTGGCACCGGACTGGTTGGTGAGGGTGACCCAGCCATTGAGATCGAGCTGGTCTTCGCGGCCGGACAGCTCGGCGACGTAATCGGCTTTCCACGACAGACCGCCGCTCAGGTAGGACAGTTCGAGCGCCTGCGTGCCGCTGCGTGCAGCATCCAGGCGGATCACCAAGGTGGGGCGGTCACGCAGGTTGCCGGGCAGTGTCTGGAAGGCGATGCGGCCGGCAGGGTGGGATTCGATGCGGTCGGCAAATTGCAGCACCGTGCCGCCATTGGCCGAGAGCAGACGCGCTTCCTCGAGGCTCTCTGCGCCTGTTGCCGGGTTGGTCTTGATGATTCGCAGGCTGCGGCCGACACTTTTTTCCAGCAGCTTTTGTGGGGTCAGCAGGTCGAAGTCGAAGTTCTGTTCGAGCAGCGTAAACCCGGCTGTACCGCTGCCGGCAGTCGGTGCGTTGCGCAGCAGGGCGGTTTCCGGCCGGATGCGTGCCGACACATCACGCCAGGCCAGGGCGTTTTCGCCGGCTTCCAGCGTGACATTGCGGCTGTCCTTGATGAGCGCCAAATCCTGGTTGTAGATGGTCAGGGCGATGTGCTGCTGTTCGGCCAGGGTGGTGGTGCGCTCTGGTATGGCCGCCGCCGCAGGCAGGCTGGCAAGCAGGCTGGCCAGCAGGGTAAATGTCGCAAGGGTGTGTTGGATCGGAGCAGAAACAAAAGGCATGACATTCCGGGGCATGATGTTCCTTTGGCAGGTATTTTTGGGGCGGGCGACAAAGAAAACCGGATGGCATGTTTTTGCCAAAATCCGGGGGGGTTCAGTATCCACTGGTTTTTGGGCTGAAACCTGTGAAGGATTTGTCGTGCCAGAGGTGATTTTGGCTACATTTCAGCCACATTTCGGCTACTAGGAGCCTTCGTGCGAGCGTACGCATGATAGCATCGAAATAGCATCGAAAATTCCAGATAATTGCGTAGAATCGGTCTCTTTCGGTCTCTTTCCCAGCCCCAGAATCCATGACGCTGATTGACGTGATCCGCCACGCGGCGCTCGAGACGCCGGATCGTCGCATCGTTTTCGCCCAGCGCGACGGTAGCGAGATTTCGTATGGTTATGCGGAACTTTATCTGCGGGCGCGTCGTGCTTTGTCCGCCTTGCAGGCGCGTGGGTTCGAGCCGGGGCAGCGGGTCGTCGTCCAGTGCCACTCGGCACAGCGACAGCTCGAGCTGTTCTGGGCTTGTGTGCTGGGCGGCATGGTGCCTGTGCTGCTGCCCAAGGTGGCCTCGTGGCTGCGTGATTCCGATGCAGCACGCAAGCTCGAGGGGGTGACGCGCGTCCTTGCCGGGCCGCTGCTGCTCATCGATGCTGATCAGGAGCGTGTCTATCAGGAGGGAGTGGCCCGGCCGCTGCGGCATGGTTGCCGCTGGCTGGTCGATGATCCGCTGGCGGGTGATGCCGAGGCAGCGCGCATTCATGCGGCCGGCGAGGACGATCTGGCCTATTTGCAGTTTTCCTCGGGCTCCACCGGTTTGCCCAAGGGGGTGCGTCTGACGCATCGCAACCTGTGCTGCAATGTCCGTGAAATCGCCGATACGGTGCGGGCATTGCCGACGGAATCGACGCTCAGCTGGATGCCGTATTACCACGACATGGGCCTGATTTCTTTCCATCTCGTGCCACTCTATCGTGGCATGGGACAGATCAAGCTGGAGGCTGCCGAATTCATCGCCGAGCCGCTGTTCTGGTTGCGCCAGATTGCCCGCCATCATGCGGAAGTCATCAGCTCGCCCAATTTTGGCTTGCAGCACGTCCTGGACCGGGTCGAGCCGGCACAGTTGGCCGGGCTGGATCTGTCCTGTGTGCGCCTGCTGTGCAACGGTGCCGAGCCGATTTCGGCCCAGGTCATGCGGCGTTTCTGTGATTTGCTGGCACCGGCCGGTTTCCGGCGCACAGCCATGTTCCCGGTCTATGGCATGGCGGAAGCCTGTGTCGCGGTTACCTTCAGCCCGATCGAAACGGAGCCTGTGGTTCATCGTCTCGACCGTGACCTGCTGGCCAGCGAAGGTCGGGCGGCAGGTGCGGCCGAAGGGCGGCCGTTCATCGAATATGTCGATGTCGGCCTGCCACTGCCCTCCGTCACGGTACGGGTGGTGGATGAAGCCGGGCAACCCTTGCCGGATGCCCGCGTGGGTGAGGTGCAGATCCGGGGTACCAATGTCACGGCGGGTTATGAGGGCGAGGGCGTGGACAATCGCGAGGCCAACCGCGATCTGTTTGCTGCCGATGGCTGGCTGAAAACGGGCGATCTGGGCTTCCTCAAGGAAGGGCGTCTGACCATCGCTGGCCGCCTCAAGGATGTCATTTTCGTCAATGGCCGCAATCTCATGGCTGCCGACATCGAACGTCTGCTGCTGGAGAAATTCGCGCTGAAGGAAGGCGGTGTTGCGGTGTGTGCCGTGGCCGATGCCGTCACGGGCCAGGATCGTGTGGTGATTTTTGTTGCATCCCGCCGGCGTGGTGAAGGTCTCCGGCGCAAGAGCGATTTTTGGGCCTGGGCCCATGAGGTTCGCCAGGTGGCTGAGGAATATCTGGCCTGCCCGGTGGATTGTGTGCTGACTCTGGCACGCCTGCCGCGTACTTCCAGCGGCAAGTTGCAGCGCTACCAGCTGGCACAGGAGTGGGCCCGGGGAATCTATGAGGATCAGCGGGCCGAGTTCGAGGCGCATGACCCACGCCGCCGTGAGTCCGGGCCACTTGAGGTGGCTGCTCAGGCAGCGCTTGCGCCGGTTTCATCTCGCCCACCCCTTCCGCTCACCTCGTCTGAGATTTTCGTGGCGGGTACGGTGGATAGGGAAGACAGTGCGGCGCTGGTGCGGGCAATCTGGGCACAGGTGTTGCGTTGTCCGGTAGAACGCATTGGTTTGGATACGCCATTTACCGAACTGGGCGGCACCTCCGTCAAGGCCATCGAGATGCTGGCGCGCCTCGAGGAGCGGCTGGGGCGTGTGCTGGGTTATCCCCTGCTGATTGAATGTCGCACGATCCGTGAGGTAGTGGCCTATCTGGCGCGGCAGAACACGGCACAGGAGCCAGCCCCGGCACCGACAGAATTCGAGCGGGAAGATACGCTGCCGCAAGGTTTGCAGATAGCCGTCATCGGCATGGCCGGGCGTTTTCCGGGTGGTGGGAGTCTGGAGGAATTCTGGGAAACGCTGGCAGCTGGCCGCTGTGCGGTCACGCCCGTGCCGGAGACTCGCTGGCAGAGCCGGAGTGGGCATCATGCCATGGGTGTGTTGCCGGGCATTGACCAGTTTGCCGCAGACTTCTTCGGCATTCCGGCTGAAGAAGCCATCATCATGGATCCCCAGCAGCGGCTGATGCTCGAAGTGGCTCATGAAGCCCTCGAAAATGCCGGCTATGGTGGCGCGCGCCTGGATGCCAAACGTTCAGTCGGCATTTTTCTCGGGGTCAGCAGCAACAGCTACATGGAGGAAATCCAGCGGCGGCGCGATGAGGGTGCGCGTGAAGTCCGTCATGCCCTGCTGATGCCGGCCAATCTGCTCAACATCGTGGCCGCTCGTGTCTCCCATGCCCTGAACCTCAAGGGCCCGGCACTGACGATCGACACGGCCTGCTCTTCTTCGCTGGTGGCCCTGCAACAGGCTTGCGATGCCTTGCGGCTGGGACACTGCGACCTGGCCATGGCCGGTGGTGTGAACCTGCTGCCGACGGCGACGGCGCACGAACTGCTGGCACAGGCCGGGGCACTGTCACCGGACGGGGTATGCCGCACTTTCGACGCGGCGGCCAATGGCATGGTGCCGGGCGAGGGTCTTGGTCTGGTGGTGCTCAAGCGGCTGGACCGGGCACTGGCCGACGGCGATGACATCCAGGCGGTGATTGCCGCCGTGGCGGTGAATAACGATGGCCGTTCCATCGGCATCATGGCACCGACGCCGGAAGGGCAGGAAGCCGTGTTGCGCGAGGCCTACCAGCGCGCCGGCATCCTGCCTGCGCAGTTGAGCTATGTCGAGGCGCATGGTACGGGCACACCGATTGGTGACCCGATCGAGGTTCGCGCTCTGGCGCGTGCCCTGGCCGCGCCGGGCAGCCATTCCTGTGGGATAGGCAGCGTCAAGACTAATATCGGCCATCTGCTGGCGGCTGCCGGCATTGCTGGCCTCATCAAGGTGCTGCTGTCCCTGCGTCACGAAACCCTGCCGCCGACTCTGCATCTGAACAAGCCGCATCCTCTGGTGCGCTTCGAGAAAACCCCGTTTTATCCCGTGACCGAAGCCCGTCCCTGGCCGCGCGGGCGTCTGCCGCGTTACGCCGGAGTCAGCTCTTTCGGGTTTGGCGGCACCAATGCTCATGTCGTGGTGCGGGACGAGCCGCCGCAAGGTGGGACACATGATCCTGCGACACTGCGGCGGGATGGCGGGCTGTATCTGCTGACCTTGTCGGCCCGCAACGAGGAGGAATTGGCCCGCATGCGGGCCGGGCTGGCGGCGCACCTGCGCCGTGTGCTTGATGCCCAGGCCACTGACGCTGACACTGACACTGCGGATACCGCTTTGCGCCTGGTCGATGTTTGCTACAGCCGGGCTGCCGGGCGGGCGGCCTTTGCCCGGCGGACGAGCCAGGTGGTGGTCGATCTGGCGCAGGCTCTGGCCTGGCTCGAGGCCCCGGGCGAAGGCGAGGTTGATGGTAAGAACAAGGGTAAGAACAAGGGCAAGAACAAGGCCAGCATTGCTGCACTGGCACCGCGCAACAAGCTGCAGATGGCTTTTCTGTTCAGTGGTCAGGGCTCGCAGCATCCTGGCATGGGGGCGCAGCTCTACCGCCGCCACGTCGTCTTTGCCGAAGAGTTCGACCGCTGTGCGGCCATCGTCCGGCGTTTGCGTCCGGAACTGGAGGACCTGCGCCTCATGGTGGCGGATGAGCAGGGCGGTGATAGTCGCTGGATCGAACAGATCGAGTATGCCCATGCCGGTTTCTTTGCTCTGGAATATGCGCTGGCGCGGCTGTGGCAGGCCGTCGGTGTGGTACCGGCCGTGGTGGCAGGCCACAGCCTGGGCGAGTATGCCGCAGCCTGTATTGCTGGTGTTTTCAGTCTGGAAGACGGCTTGCGGCTGGTGTTGCGGCGTGCCGAGCTCATCCGCACGGTGGCTGCTGGTGCCATGCTCAGTGTGGCGTTGGGAGTGGAGGAAGTCCGGGCGCGGCTGACCGAAAGCGGCCTGACCCTCGATCTGGCCGCCGTCAATGGGCCGGATCAGTGTGTCGTCTCCGGGGCGCCCGAGGCCGTCCAGGCCTTCCGCAAGCAGCTGGGCGAGCGGCGCATCGCCTCGATTCTGCTGCCTATCGGCTACGCCTATCACGCGCAGCAGATGCAGGCCATCGTCGAGCCGTTCGCCCAGTACCTGGCCAGCATCACGCTGCACAAGCCGCAGATTCCCTTCGAGCCGTGCATCGATTCCGCGCAGGCGGTGGACACACCGGGCTACTGGCTCGACCACCTGTTGCGTCCCGTGCTGTTTGCACCGGGGGTGCAGCGTCTGGCCGAGCGTGGCCTGCATGGCCTGCTGGAAGTCGGCCCGGGTGCTGCCCTGCTGCAGCTGGCCCGGCGCATCCTGGGGCAGGACACCTCCTTGCTGCTGGTTTCTTCGCAATCGTCCCGGCCTGCCCGCAACGAAGCGCACTGGCTGGAGACGCTGAGCCAGCTGTGGCAAGCCGGTGCCACCATTGACTGGCCGTTGCTGTACCGTGGCACTTCGGCCCGCATCGTGACCCTGCCGGGTTATCCGCTGACACGTCAGCGTTACTGGCTGGCGCCCCGGCCGGCCCAGAGCCTGCCGGTGGCGGCGCTGGCACGCCACTGGGAGACCGTGGGCCGGCCGCCGGAGCAGTGGCTGTATGCGCCGACGTTGCGCCTGCACGAAGGCCGGCCGGCCGGCTGGACGGTGGCTCCGCTGGCTGCCCCGGCAGGCATGGCGCAGTACGGTCTGCGCGAGGGCGGGCGTTATCTGCTGCTGGGTGGGGCAGCACTGGTTCTGCCGTTGGCGGAATATCTGGTTCGCCATCACCAGGCCCGGCCGGTCGTGCTGGTCACGGCACCGCCGGCCGCAGACAGTCCGGCTGCCGCACTGCTGGCACGCCTGCAGGTAGCGGCTTCCGCCCCAACGTTGCTGGAAGTGGCGCAGGATGCCGGGGAGGTGGGGGCCGCCACTAGTGCAGATGCCCTGATCCGTCGTGTGGCACAAGACGGGCCGTTCGATGGCCTGCTGTATGTTCATGATGCACTGGATGATGCGGCCTGCGGTCTGGCCAGCCTCACGCTGGACGAAGCGGCAGCGCCAGCTTTCCTGACACTTTTGCAGCAACAGATCCCGTTGCCCCTGATGGTACTCATGGCTCGTCTGGAAGACGGCTTGCGCTTGTCTACCCAGTGTCCGGCGCTGCCCTTCCTGTATCCGGCTGCGGGGGCCGCAACACCGCCAGCTGTGATCGAGGTTTTCCTGGGCGGATTGATGCCTGCGGCACGTTCTGCCCAGGCAGGGGGGGCTGCCCGCGAGCACGACCCGCTGCATCCTCTCTCGCCGCGTGCCGTCTTGCCCCTGCTGGAGCAGGTGTTGGCCTGCGGGGTGCGGCAGGCGATCATCGCCAACCCCCGTTATGGTTTTTTCGCCGGGCAGGGTTACGAGCAGGCAATGCATCCGCTGCTGGCGGCGCTGGACTGCCCGCCTGAGGACGAGATTCCGGAAACGTTGCGTCATTGCCTGGTGCGCCACGGGACGTTGATGGCATCCCTGGCACGGCTGTGCGCACTGCACGCGGCACAGGCTTTGGCCGGGGGGCTGCTGGAGGGGGTGCCGCAGAGCCTGGAGACGGTGGCTCGCTGGCTGGCCGTGACACCGCAGCGTCAGGCACAGCTGGCGCAGGTGTTGCGCTGGCTGGAGGAAGAAAATCTGGTGGCACACAGCGCGGCCGGCTACGCTGCCCGGCCGGCCGCCGGCCAGGTAGAAGAAGCCCGGGTGCTGGCCGACCAGGTACGACAGGAATGCCCTCAGGCGGCAGCCCTGCTCACCCTGCTGCAAACGGGGCTGGCATATTTGCCGCTGCGTCTGTCCGGCGGCACGAGCGAAGCCTGGATGGCCTGGTGCCAGTCACCGGCCTGGGAGGAGTATCAGGCCCATTTTCCCCTGAATGTGCTGGGCCACGTCCTGCTGTCCCGTCTGGTCAGGCAGAAGGCCGGGGCGCTGCACAAGGCCGGCGGGCGTGGCCTGCGCATTCTTGAAATTGGCGCGGGTAGTGGGGCACTGACGGCCCGGCTGCTGCTGCCGCTGGCCGGACAGATCGAGCTGTACCATGCCACCGATCCACAGGCGCTCATGCTCGAACAGCTGCAGGCACGGCTGGCTGGTCAGGCGCTGCCGCTGGTGACCAGCGTGCTCGACCTGAGCAACGATGCCACGGCCCAGGGGCTGCCGGTCGAGAGTTTCGATCTGGTGATTGCCAGTCGCGGCATCCATCTGGCAGCGAACTGGGCAATGCTGCTGGTGCGTGGATTGTTGCGTCCTGGCGGGCACTTCCTGCTGCTCGAGCCGGTGCGCCCCTGTCGTTTGCTGGAGAGCACCGAGGGGTTGCGCGAGGACTGGTGGATGCGCAGCGATGCCTGTGGCCGCCGTGGTTATCCGTTGCTCAACGGTCATGAGTGGCAGAACGTGTTGCGTGCGGAAGGCTTCGAGGTGGCACTCGTGCCGCTGGCCTGGCCCGGGCTGGTGACGGAGCAGGAGAGCGGCCGGGTTTTGCTGCTGGCGATGAGTCCGCTGACGGCAACGGATGATCCTTCGTCTTCTTCCTCGGCCCGGGGAACGGGCGGGCATCCGGAAGCGGCAGGCGGCGTGGTGTCATCGGAGGCCGCAGCACAGCCCCTGCAGGAACGGATTTCCAGCCAGGTGGCGCAGGCCATGGCGGCGGCGGGAGTGATGGTCAATGACCTTCAGCAGCCGTTTGCCAGCCTGGGTCTGGATTCGCTAACGGCTCTGAAAATCGGCAATCTGCTGCAACAGTCGCTGGGCGTGACGCTGTCACCGTCGCTGCTGTTCGAGCATGACACGGTGCAGCGTCTGGTGCAGTTCCTGGTCGAGGAAGTGCAGGGGCGGGTTATGGGTACGGACACGACCGCTGCTGCCGCAGAGCCGGCTGTGGCAGCAGCGAAGGGGATGAAAGGCGCGGAGGAGGCAGGGAAACTGGTCGCCCGGCCACCTTCCGAAACGGCGCACTATCCTCTGTCTGTGGCCCAGCGGCGGCTGTGGTTTCTTGAACAGCTGGCCGCCGGTGACGGGCAGGGCGGGGCGCTCTACAACATCCCGGCTGCTGTGCGTCTGCTGGGCCCGCTGCAGCACGATGCGCTGGAGCGCGCCTTCAACGCCGTGCTGGCGCGCCATGAAACTCTGCGCACGACCTTCGTCACGGTGGCCGGGGTGCCGCAGCAGCGCGTGGCCGGGCAGGGCGTGCTGGCCGTACCGCTGCATGACCTGAGCCGGCTGAAGGGAGAACGGCGTCGTGCCGAGGTGCAGACCCGGGCGGTGGCGGATGCCCGGCAACCTTTCGATCTCGAACATGGGCCGCTGATCCGGGTGAGTCTGCTGCGTCTGGCGGCACGCGAACATGTGCTGCTGCTCAACATCCACCATCTCGTGGCGGATGGCTGGTCGCTGAACGTGCTGGTGCGCGAGGTGGCGGCACTGTATGCCGATGACCAGTTGCCGCCGCCGGCCGTGCAGTATCGCGATTTTGCCCACTGGCAGCAGCGCTGGCTGGAAGGCGCGCGGCGCCGCCAGCAGCTGGATTACTGGACGAAACAGTTGTCCGGTGCGCAGCCCCTGCTGGAACTGCCCACCGATCATCCACGTCCGCCGCTGCAGACTTACCACGGCGCGCGTCATTCCTTCGTGCTGGATGTCGCGCTGACGGCAGGGCTACGGAGGCTGGCCGGGGACGAAGGCGCCACACTCTTCATGGTGCTGCTGGCAGGTTTCCAGACCTTGCTGATGCGTTACAGCGGACAGACTGATATTTGTGTCGGCACGCCGGTGGCTCAACGTCACCGTGTCGAGATCGAAGGGCTGATCGGCTTTTTCGTGAATACCCTGGTGATGCGTAGCGCGCTGGATTCCGGGCAGCGTTTCACCGACCTGCTGGCTCGGGTGCGCGAAACGGCTCTGGCAGCATTTGCCCATCAGGACCTGCCCTTCGACCAGATCGTCGAGACCCTGCAACCCGAGCGTAATCTGGCACACAGTCCGCTGTTTCAGGTACTTTTCGTGCTGCAAACCTTGCCGGTCCAGGCCTTGTCCGCCGTGGATCTGCGCTTCGAGCCGCTCGAAGTCAACCCTGGTGTAGCCCAGTTCGATCTCACCTTGAGTGTGCAGCAAGGGGCGGCGGCCACGGACGGCCTGACGGCCTTCTTCGAATACAACACCGACCTGTTCGAGGCTGCCACGATCGGGCGCATGGCGCAACATTTCGAACGTCTGCTGCGGGCCATCGTCAGCCACCCGCAAGGCACCCTGGACAGCTTTGGGCTGCTGGCAGCGGATGAACGGCAGCAGCTGCTCGAAGTGTGGAACGATAGCCGGGCGGGTTATCCCCAGGACAAATGTTTCCACCAGCTTTTCGAAAGCTGGGCGCGGCGCCAGCCGCAGGCGCTGGCCCTCAGCTTTGGTGGCGTGCATGGCGATCCGGTTCGGACATTGACTTATGGTGCGCTCAATGTCCGGGCCAACCAGCTGGCCCGCTATCTGCGCCAATGCTGCCCGGCACTCGGGCCGGATCATCTCGTGGCGATTTGTCTCGAACGCAGCCTGGACAGGGTGGTCGCCATGCTTGCCGTGCAGAAGGCCGGTGCGGCCTACCTGCCTGTGGATCCTGATTATCCGCCGGAGCGCATCGCCTTCATGCTGGCCGATGCCGCCCCCGATCTGGTGCTGACCCGGCAGGACTTGCGGGCCAGGCTGCCGGCCGGAGCCGGGCAGGTGATCGAGGTAGATCGCGATGCCCCGCTCATCACGGCACAGGCAAAGGGCAACCTCAAGCCGGAAAGCCTGGGCCTGACGGCGGATCATCTGGCCTACGTCATCTACACCTCGGGGTCGAGCGGCACGCCCAAGGGCGTACTGTTGCATCACCGTGGCTTGTGCAATCTTGCGGCCTTCCAGGGGCGCGAATTTGGCCTCGTCCCGGCCAGCCGTGTGTTGCAGTTTGCCTCCTTCAGCTTCGATGCCTGCACCTGGGAATATGCCATGGCGCTGGGCAATGGGGCCAGCCTGCATCTGGCGCCACGCGATGACCTGATGCCGGGTGCGCCGCTGCGTGATTTCATCCGGCAGCAGCAGATCACGCATGCCACCCTGCCGCCGGTGGTGGTCAGTGCCTGGCCGCCGGAACTGGCGCAGGACGAATCCTTGCGCTCCCTGGGCACCTTGATCGTGGCGGGCGAAGCCTGCCCGCCGGCCCTGGTGCAACACTGGTCGCGCGGCCGGGCTTTCTACAACGCCTATGGTCCGACGGAAACCACGGTGTGTGCCACCTTGCAGCGCTGTCTGCCGCAGGAGGGAACAGGGCAAGAAACCCTTCTGCCACCGCCGATCGGCCGGCCGATCGCCAACACCCGGGTCTATGTCCTCGATGCCCAGCAGCGGCTGCTGCCGGTTGGCGTGGTGGGCGAGATATGTATTGGCGGCATCGGCGTGGCGCGGGGTTACCTGAACCGCACCGAACTCACGGCCGAGCGCTTCATCGAGGATATTTTTACTTCCCCTGCCGAAGCGGGCAGCGATGTCGCCCGCCTGTACCGGACGGGCGACCTGGGGCGCTGGCGGGCCGATGGCACACTGGATTACCTTGGGCGCAATGACCAGCAGGTGAAAATCCGTGGTTTCCGTATCGAACCGGGTGAGATCGAGGCGTCGCTGCGCCGTCTGCCGCAGATTCAGGATGCTGTCGTTGTGGCTCGTGAAGATCGTTTGGGGATGCGCAGCGAGCGTCGCCTCGTGGCCTATCTCGTTGCTAGCACCCCGGCCGATTCGCTCGATATCGAGGTCGTGAAGACCGAGCTGCGTGCGGTGCTGCCCGAATATATGCTGCCGACGGCCTTCGTTCTGCTCGAGCGTTTTCCGCTGACCCCCAACGGCAAGATCGACCGCCGGGCCCTGCCGGCGCCGTCGCAGGACACGGCCTTGTCGTCAGCTCCGGCCTACGAAGCAGCCCAGGGGGAGGCAGAGGAAACCATCGTCGCCCTCTGGCAGACGCTGTTCGGCCTCGAGCGCATCGGTCGTCATGACAATTTCTTCGATCTGGGCGGCCATTCGCTGCTCATCGTGCCGCTGCTCGAACGCCTGCGCGAAGCCGGATTGTCGGCTGACCTGCGCACGGTGTTCCATCATCCCACCCCGGCCACATTGGCGGCGGCGCTGACGGCGGCGGACAGGATGGATGGGGCAGAAAACGTGACGTTCAGCGTTCCCCCCAACCGGATTCCCGAAGGCTGCACTCACCTCACCCCCGACCTGCTGCCGCTGGTTGCGCTCGATCCGACACAGATCGAAACCGTGGTGTCCCGCGTACCCGGCGGGGCAGCCAATGTGCAGGATATTTATCCGCTGGCACCGCTGCAGGAAGGTATCCTCTTTCACCACCTGATGAACCGTACGGGCGATGCCTACATCCTGCCCATTCTGCTGGTGGCCGACAATCTGGAGCGGCGTGATGCCTTTCTGGCCGCATTGCAGGGGGTGATCCAGCGCCACGACATCCTGCGTACTGCCTTCCTCTGGGAAGGGCTGGTGCAGCCGTTGCAGGTGGTTTATCGCCAGGCTGAACTGCGGCTTGAACCCCTGCCGCTGGCTGCGGGTTCGACACGGGATATTCCCGGGAGCCTGCAGGCGCGGATGGCGGCACAGCAGGATCGCCTGGATCTCACCCGGGCGCCCTTGATGCGTTTGCAGACGGCTGCCGATGTGGCCAGCGGCCGGCACTATCTGCTGCTGCAATTGCACCACATCATCAGCGATCATGTGTCGCTCGAAATTGTCCTGCACGAGGTGCTGGCCCTGCTGGCTGGCCAGGGCGAGAAACTGCCGGCCTCGATGCCCTACCGCAATTTCGTTGCCCAGGCACGGGCACGCCTGGTGGATGGGCAGAACGAAGCGGCAGATGCCTTCTTCCGTCATCGCCTGGCTGAGGTCACGGAACCGACTGCACCGTTCGGCCTGCTCGATGTACATGGCGACGGGCAGCAGATCGTCGAGGCACGCCAGACCCTGGTAGCAGGCCTGGCCCGCCAGCTTCGTCAGGTGGCTCGTCAGCACCAGGTCAGCACGGCAGCACTGTTCCATCTGGCCTTTGCCCTGCTGCTGGCGCGTACCAGTGGCCGCGAGGACGTGGTGTTTGGCAGCGTGCTGTCGGGGCGGCTGCAAAACACCGTCGGTGCCGACCAGGCGTTGGGGCTGTTCATCAATACCTTGCCGTTGCGGCTCGATCTGCAAGGGCTGACGGTGCAGGACGGGCTGGCCCAGGTTCATCGCGAACTCATCGAACTGCTGCGTTTCGAGCAGACACCACTGGCCTGGGCACAGCGCTGCGCCACCGTGCCGGCCGGCACGCCGCTCTTCAGTGCGCTGCTCAACTACCGTCACAGCGCCGCACAGGGACTGCAGGGCCGGGGCTCGGGACGGGCGCAGGGCATCGAGCTGCTGGCCAGCCAGGAACGCACCAACTATCCCCTGACCCTCAATGTCGATGATCTGGGCGAGGCATTTGTGCTGGTTGCCCAGAGCGATGCGCGCATCTCGCCGGAGCGGGTGAATGGCTATCTGGTCACCGCCCTGCAGGCATTGGCCGAGGCTTTGATCCGCACGCCCGGAACGGCACTGGCAGCGCTCGACCTGTTGCCCGTGGAGGAGCGTCGCCTGCTGCTGGCCGGCTTCCGGGCGGAAATCCGGACAGTGCATCATCCGCAGCAGCACCTTCTGCACAGTCCGATTGCCGCCCATGCCCGGCATCATCCCGAGGCGCTAGCCGTGCGCTGCGACGGGCAATCCCTGAGCTATGCCGCGCTGGAGCAACGTGCCAACCAGCTGGCGCACCATCTGATTGCTGCCGGAGTACGGCCGGATGACCGGGTGGCGGTCTTTCTTGAGCGCGGCTTCGATCTGATCGTTGCCTTGCTGGGGATACTCAAGGCCGGTGCCGCTTATCTGCCGATCGATCCGGCCTATCCGGCCGAGCGCGTCGCCGGCACATTGCAAGATGCCGCTCCGGTCATCGTCCTGACCCAGCAATCGCTGCGTGACCAGCTTCCGCAGTCTGCTGCCCATTCCCTCATCGTGCTCGACGAAGCACAGGTCATCGCCCGGCTGGCGGCTGAAGGCGAGCATGAGCCCAGGGTGGTCGGGCTGTCTCCGGATTCCCTGGCTTATGTCATCTACACCTCCGGCTCGACCGGCCGGCCCAAGGGGGTGATGATCGAACACCGCAACGTGACGCGCCTGTTCGATGCCACCCGGCAATATTTTCATTTCGGCGCCCAGGATGTGTGGACGCTGTTTCATTCCAGCGCCTTCGATTTTTCGGTGTGGGAAATTTGGGGTGCGCTGGCTCATGGTGGTTGCCTGGTGATCGTGCCGCAGGCCGTGACCCGTGCGCCGCAGGCGTTCTACCGGTTGTTGTGCGCTGAGCGGGTCACTGTGCTCAACCAGACTCCGAGCGCCTTTCGCGCCCTGAGTGCCGCCCAGGGTGAGCTGCTGGGGCAGGAGACTGCGGTTCAGGAGGCGGCGGCAGATCTGCGGCATGCCTTGCGTGTGGTGATCTTCGGCGGCGAGGCGCTGGGGATGCATGCCCTGAGGCCGTGGCTGATCCGTAATGGTGTGGATCAGCCGCAGCTCATCAACATGTACGGCATCACCGAGACGACCGTGCATGTCACCTACCGCCGTCTGCTGCGCGAGGACATCGAGGAGGCCCAGGGCAGCCGGATCGGTCTGCCCATGGATGACCTGCAGGTGTATCTGCTCGATGGTCGCCGCCAGCCGGTGCCGATTGGCGTACCGGGGGAAATCCATGTCGGTGGTGACGGCCTGGCGCGGGGCTACCTGAACCGCCCCGAGCTGACGGCGGAGCGTTTCATCCCGCATCCCTTTGCCCCGGAAACCGGAGCGCGCCTTTATGCTTCGGGGGATATGGCCCGCTGGTGTGCCGATGGCACGCTGGAATATCTGGGACGCAATGATCACCAGGTCAAGATCCGTGGCTTCCGTATCGAGCTGGGCGAGATCGAGGCGCAGCTGATGACTGCCGGGTTGCTGCGCGAGGCCGTGGTGGTAGCGCGGGAAGAGACACCGGGGGAGCGGTGCCTGGTGGCCTATCTGACCCTGCCGGAAGAGGCGGCTGCGGACAGTGCCGCCACGGTGGTCGAGGCACTGAAAACCCGGCTGCGCACCGTGCTGCCGGAATACATGTTGCCGGCGGCTTACGTCGTGCTCGAGAGCCTGCCGCTGACTGCACACGGCAAACTGAATGTCGCGGCCCTGCCGGCACCGCAGTCCGGAGCCTATCGCAGCCAGCAGTTTGTTGCCCCGGAAGGGCTGCTGGAACAGCGGCTGGCGCAGGTTTGGCAGGAGGTGCTGCAGGTACCCCGGGTCGGTCGTCACGACAGTTTTTTCGATCTGGGCGGTCATTCGTTGCGGATCATCGCCGTGCTCGAGCGGCTGCGCCTGGCTGGTGTGGCCGTCGAGGCCCGTGACATCTTCACCTTCCCGACGCCGGCACTGCTGGCTGCGGCGCTGGCCGAAGGAGCAGCCGGGGCAGGGGGCGGTGTCGGACGAGGGCCGGCCTACAGCGTGCCGGCCAACCTCATTCCCCCGTGTTGCACCCGCATCACACCGGAGCTGCTGCCGCTGGTGACATTGCGTCAGGACGAGATCGACCGCATCGTGCAATGCGTACCTGGTGGTGCCGTCAACGTGCAGGACATCTATCCGCTGGCACCGCTGCAGGAAGGCCTTCTCTTCCATCATCAACTGGCGGAGCAGGGCGACACCTACATTCTGCCGACCATCCTCAGGATTGCCTCGACGGTACAGCTCGAGGCTTTCGTCGCGGCCCTGCAACAGGTCGTCGATCGCCACGACATCCTGCGCAGCGCCGTGATCTGGCGCACCCTCGAGCGGCCGGTGCAGGTCGTCCATCGTCAGGTGCGCCTGCCGCGCACGACGTTCACGCTCGATGCCGGGCGTGACCTTCGGGCGCAGCTCGACGAGCGCATCCAGCCACAGCACCTGTGCCTCGACCTGCAGCAGGCGCCCTTGCTGCAGCTGCAACAGGCGCAGGAACCACAAAGCGGGGCGTGGTACCTGGTCCTGCTGTTGCACCATATCGTCAGCGACCATGTGTCGCTGGAAATCCTGGTCTCCGAAGTGTTTGCCATATTGGCCGGCCAGCAGGAGACCTTGCCTGAACCCGTGCCGTATCGTGGCTTCGTTGCTCAGGCCCTGGCGCGGCTCGGGCAGGATGAGGCCGAGGCTTTTTTCCGTGCCCGTCTGGCCGATGTCGAGGACATCACCGCTCCCTTCGGCCTGCTCGATGTGCAGGGAGATGGCCATACGCTTGAGGAGGCGCGCCGCGAACTCGATGCTCCCCTGGCGGCGGCCTTGCGACAGGCGGCGCGGCAGCAGCAGGTCAGTGTGGCGGCGTTGTTCCATACCGCCTGGGCCGTGCTGCTGGCACATTGCAGCGGGCGGCAGGACGTGGTGTTCGGCAGCGTGCTGTCCGGCCGGTTACAGGGAACCGCCGGTGCCGAGCGGATGCTGGGCATGTTCATCAACACATTGCCGTTGCGCTGTTCCCTGGCCGGGCTCGACGTGCATCAGGCCGTCACCCGGATTCATCGTGATCTGGTCGAGCTGCTGCGCCACGAGCAGGCCGCACTGGCACTGGCCCAACGTTGCAGCGGGGTAGCTGCCAGCAGCCCGCTGTTCAGTGCAGTACTCAATTTCCGTCACAGTGCCCTGGCAACTCCTCCGGCGGATACCGGCATCACATTGGTGGCCAGCCACGAGCGCACCAACTACCCTTTCACTCTGTCAGTCGATGACCTGGGCAGCGGATTCGTGCTGACGGCGCAGACCGTCCAGCAGGTCGGTGCCGGACGTGTCGTGACCTATCTGGAGACGCTCCTGCGCGGTCTGCTGCAGGCATTGGAGCAGACCGCGAAATGCCCAGTGCTGAGCCTGTCCCTGCTGCCGGCGGCAGAGCGCCAGCTTCTCACCACCTTCAACCCCTGTCCGCAACCCCGCCCGCAGCCGCTCCTCATCATCGACCACATCACCACTCAGGCGCGGCGCACCCCGACCGCCATCGCCGTGATTGCCGATGGCGATGATAGCGATGGTGACAATGGCGACAAAGGTGGCAGCGATACGCCTGCCCCCCGCCAGTACACCCTCAGCTACGCCGAGCTCGACCGGCGCAGCAACCGTCTGGCCCATCAGCTGCGTGCCCTCGGTGCCGGCCCCGGTCAGCGTGTCGGCCTGTGCTGTCCGCGCAGCCTCGATCTCATCATCAGCCTGCTTGGCATCCTCAAATCCGGCGCTGCCTACATCCCGCTCGACCCCAGTTATCCCGCCGGCCGGCTGGCCCTCATGCTGGACGATGCCGCCCCCGGCCTCCTCCTCACCCGGCAGAGCCTCCTGCCCCTGCTGCCCGCCGGCCGGCCCACCCTGTGCCTGGATCGCGATGCTGCCCTCATCGACCAGCAACCCGACACCCCGCTTGACCCCGGCAACCAGCCCGACGACCCCATCTACATCATCTACACCTCCGGCACCACCGGCCAGCCCAAGGGAGCCCAGGTCAAGCACCACAGCTTCAGCACCCTGATGCACTGGTACCTGCGCGAATTCGCCTTCAGCCACGACGACCGCGTCCTCGTAATCAGCTCCAGCAGTTTCGACCTCACCCAGAAAAACTTCTACGCCCCCCTCATGGTCGGCGGCCAGCTCTACCTGCCGCGCGAAGGCTACGACCCCGAACACTACGCTGCCCTCATCGAACAACACCGCATCACCACCCTCAACTGCGCCCCCAGTGCCTTCACCCCGCTGTTGCACGTCTCAGGCCAGCCCTCGCCGCAAGGACATCTGGGCAGCCTGCGCCAGCTCATCCTCGGTGGCGAGCCCATCCGCCTGCAGGAACTGCGCCCCTGGCTGCAAAGCCTGCCCGACGGCGGCCCCTGCCTGCGCAACACCTACGGCCCCACCGAATGTACCGATGTCGTTGCCCACTACAGCTGGCACCTGACGCATGACGCTCATCCCGGGAGGGGTAGCGTAGACGGTGCAAACAGCGCAAACAGTGCAGATACCCTGCCCATCGGCCGGCCGGTCGATAACGTCCGGCTCCATGTCCTCGATGCCCGGATGCAGCCCGTGCCGATTGGTGTGGCTGGTGAGCTCTGGATCGGTGGCGACTGCGTTGGCCTGGGCTACCTCAACCGCCCCGACCTCACCGCCGAGCGTTTCCTGCCCGATCCCTTCGGCGATGATCCGACGGCGCGTCTGTACAAGACCGGTGATCTGGGCCGCTGGACGGCGGCAGGGGTGCTCGAATATCTCGGTCGCAACGACCATCAGGTCAAGATTCGCGGCTTTCGCATCGAGCTGGGCGAAATCGAAGCCCGGCTCGCGCAGCAGGAAGGTGTGCATGAAGCTGCCGTCATCGTGCGCGAAGACCATCCCGGCGACAAACGTCTCGTTGCCTATCTGACCCTCTCGGCAGGAAACGAAGCCACTGCCACCGCAGCCCCTCAGCGTTTGCGCGAAGGCTTGCGTGCCGTCCTGCCCGACTACATGGTTCCCTCGGCGCTCATCGTCCTCGATGCCATGCCGCTGTCCCCCAATGGCAAGCTCGACCGCCGCGCCTTGCCGGCACCGGCGGCCAGCGCCTGGGCGCAACGTGATTTCGAGGCACCGCAGGGGGTGTGGGAAGAGGCCGTGGCCGACCTGTGGCAAGAAATATTGCCGCAGGCGGCGGGCATGCGCATTGGTCGCCGGGACAACTTCTTCGATCTGGGCGGTCATTCGCTGCTGGCTACACGGGTCATGGCCCGTATCCGCCAGGGGTATGGTCGCAGCCTGCCCTTGCGTAGCCTGTTTGAGCATCCGCAGCTGCAGGCCTTTGCCCGTTGCCTGTCGGCGGCTGCCGATCATCACGAGCTGCCGCTGACGCTCGTCGAGCGCAGCCAACCGCTGCCTCTGTCCTGGGCACAGCAGCGCCTGTGGTTCATCGACCGCTTTGAACAGGCGGGCAGCACAGCGGCGGCTCGCAGTGCTTATCACATCCATGCGGTATTCCGTCTGGAAGGTGCGCTGGACCGGACGGCACTGCGTGCTGCCCTCGATCATCTGCTGGCACGTCACGAGGTGCTGCGCACGGCATTGGTGTCGGCGGACGAGACGGTCATCCAGGAAGTGCAGCCGGTGCATCACTTCCCGCTGGAGGTGGCAAATCTATCGGACATGTCCGCTGCAGGCGAACAGGACAATGCTCTAAAAGCCTTGCTGGCGGCCGAGTTGGCGATGCCCTTCGATCTGACCCAGGCACCCTTGATCCGTGCCCTGCTCATCCAGGAAGGGTCGCATCGCCATGTACTGTGCATTGTCATGCACCACATCGTCTCGGATGGCTGGTCGATGGGCATCCTGACGCGCGAATTTGCCAGCCTCTACAACGCCCGTCATGCCGGACAGGCGGAACTGGCGGCGGTGCTGCCCCCCTTGCCGCTGCAGTATGCCGATTACGCCGTGTGGCAGCGGCGCTGGCTGGCTGGTGCGATCTTGCAGCAGCAGCTCGATTACTGGCGGCAACGGCTGGCAGGAGCCGCGGCACTGCTTGATTTGCCGACCGACCATGTCCGGCCGGCACAACAAAGTCATGCTGGAGCCAGTCTGCCGGTGCGGCTGGAAGCCGGTCTGGGGCGGGCGCTGCGAGCCTTGGCCCGGCGTCATGAGCTCACCCTGTTCATGGTGCTGCAGGCGGCCTGGGCGCTGCTGCTGGGGCGTCTGTCCGGGCAGGAGGACGTGGTCATCGGTGTGCCGGTGGCCAACCGCAGCCGAGCCGAGACGGAAGGGCTGATCGGCTTTTTCGTCAACACGCTGGCCTTGCGTACCCGTCTGCCGGGGCAGCAGACGCTGTCTGCCTTCCTGGCCGAGGTCAAGCAGCACACCCTGGAAGCCTATGCCCATCAGGATGTGCCGTTCGAACAGGTGGTGGAAGCCATCCAGCCGCCGCGCAGCCTGAGCCACAGCCCGCTGTTCCAAGTCATGTTTGCCTTGCAGAATACCGCGCAGGAAACGCCGGCATTGAACGGATTGACCTTGCAGCCTCTGGCTTCGGCGCAGACGACAACCCATTTCGATCTGTCTTTGGTGTTGCAGGAAGACGGCGAGGCACTGTGCGGCACACTGGAATATGCCACCGACCTGTTCCAGCCGGCCACCCTGCAGCGCTGGCTGGCGCACTGGTGTGTCTTGCTGGAAGCGATGAGCCAGGCGGAGTGCGCACAGCAGCCGATTGTCCGCCTGCCGCTGCTGAGTGCGTCGCAGCGTCATACCCTGCTGGAAACCTTCAATGCCACGACCAGCGATTTCCCGCAGGACAAGTGTTTTCATCAGCTGTTCGAGGCTCACGCCCGGGTCAGGCCCGAGGCACTGGCCATCGATTTCGAGGGGCAGCGGCTAAGTTATGCCGCACTCAACCAGCAAGCCAACCAGCTGGCGCGCCATCTGCGCACGCTTGGCGCCGGGCCGGATACGCTTGTGGCCGTGTGTCTGGAACGCAGCCTGGAAATGGCGGTGGCCCTGCTGGGTGTCTTCAAGGCCGGCGCTGCCTATGTGCCGATCGATCCATCCTATCCGGCCGGGCGTATCGAATACATGCTGGCCGATGCCCTGGGCCAGGCACAGACAGCGCGTATCCTGCTGACCCAGACTCATCTCAAGCCCCTGCTGGAGGAAGCCCTGCAGGCGGCCGGTCAATCTGCAACCCTGCTGGCGCTGGACAGCGACTGGCCGCAGATCGCCCGCCACGGCCAGGGCAATCTCCGTCCGGCAACGCTCGGCCTGACGCCGCAGCATCTGGCTTATGTCATCTATACCTCCGGTTCAACGGGGCAGCCCAAGGGGGTGATGCTGGCTCACCGTGGCCTGGTCAGCCTGGCTACCTGCCATCTCGATGCCCTGGCGCTCGGCCCGGACAGTCGCGTGCTGCAGTTTGCCTCGTTGAGTTTCGATGCGGCTACCTGGGAATTTGCCATGGCCTGGGGCAGCGGTGCTTCCCTGCACCTGGCCCGCCGTGAGCGCCTGATGCCCGGCGAGCCGCTGCTTGAATATCTGCACACGCAGCGCATCACTCATGCCCTGCTGGCTCCGGTAGCGCTGGCCGCACTGGCCGCGCTGCCACCGCTGTCTGCCGATGATTTGCCTGTGCTGCTGGTGGGCGGCGAGGCTTGCTCGCAGCGCCTGGTCGAACAGTGGGCCGCCGGCCGTCGCATGATCAATGCCTATGGCCCGACCGAGGCTACCATCTGCGTCAGCACACATGTCTGCCGGGCGGATGAAGTGGGCAACCCGCCGATTGGCCGGCCGCTGGCCAATACCCGCCTGTATCTGCTCGATGAATATGGCCAGCCGGTACCCATCGGGGTGCGTGGCGAACTGCATGTCGGCGGGGTGGGGGTAGCGCGCGGCTATCTGAACCGCCCGGAACTGACGGCGGATCGCTTCGTTGCCGATCCGTTCGTGGCAGCAGAGCAGGACGGGCCGGCCGGGTGTGGCGCGGCACGCATGTACCGCACGGGAGATATGGCCCGCTGGAACGAACGGGGAGAACTGGAATATCTGGGACGCAATGACCAGCAGGTCAAGCTGCGGGGCTTCCGTATCGAGCTGGGCGAGATCGAGGCGGCACTGATGCGTTGCGCCGGGGTGCATGAAGCGGTTGTCCGGCTATGGACTCCTCCCCGGTCGCAGGAACAGGACAGGGCGGCAGCACCATCCGAACAACGTTTGGTAGCCTATCTGACGGCGCGACCAGGGGCCGAGCCAGTCGCCGAAGCGCTGCGCACGACGCTACGCAGCGCCTTGCCGGAATTCATGATTCCCAACATCTTCGTCAGGCTCGAACGGCTGCCGCTGACACCCAATGGCAAGATCGATCGTCAGGCTCTGCCGGCACCCCGGGAGGAGGAAGACGGCGGGCAGGGTGCCGATCACGAGCCGCCGCAGGGGGCGCTCGAGGAGGCGTTGGCGGGGATCTGGCAATCTCTCTTGCAGCGCGAGCGGATCGGCCGGCACGATGACTTCTTTGCGCTGGGTGGGCATTCCCTGCTGGCCGTGCAGTGTTGCACACGCATCCGCCAGCAGCTGGGGCGTGAGCTGGCCCTGCGCACGCTGTTCGAGACGCCACGTCTGTCTGATCTGGCGCAGCGTCTGGCGGCGGTAGAAACCCATGCCGAGCCGCCACTGCAGGTGGTCGATCGTCATCAACCCCTGCCCTTGTCCTGGCCGCAGCAGCGTCTGTGGTTCATCGACCAGCTCGAGGGGGCAGGGGCAGCTTACACCCTGCCGTTTGTCCTGCAGATCGATGGCCCGCTTGATCCGGATGCCTTGCAGGTGGCTCTGGTAGCGCTGGTGGCGCGTCATGAGGTATTGCGCACGACCTTCGTGACCGTGGCTGGCGAGCCGCAGCAGATCATTTCTCCAGCGCACCGGCAGGACTTCGACCTGCTGGTGATTGATTTGAGGACGCTGCTGCCGGAACAGCAGAAAGAGGAAGTGACGCGCCAGTTGCAGCGGTCGGCCAGCACACCTTTCGATCTTGCCCGCGGGCCGCTGCTGCGCGGGGTGCTGCTGAGATTGGGCGAAGTGCAGCAGATTCTTTGTCTGGTCATGCACCACATCGTCTCCGATGGCTGGTCGATGGGCATCCTGATGCGTGAGCTGACTGCCTTGTATGTCGCGGCTTGTCAGGGGCGCAGCGCCGATCTGCCGCCCCTGCCACTGCAATATGCCGATTACGCCGTCTGGCAGCGGCAGGCTCTGGCTGCGGACAGCCCGCGCACCCGGCAGCAGCTGGCCTACTGGCAGCAGCAGCTGGCCGGTGCGCCGGCCTTGCTGGAGCTGCCCACCGACCGGGCCCGTCCGCCGCTTCCCAGTCACGCCGGAGCGCTGTTGCGCAAGGAGCTGGGGCGAACCTTGACTCACCGTCTCGAAAAGCTGGCGCGGCGTCATGAAGTTACGCTCTTCATGGTGTTGCATGCCGCCTGGGCCATTGTCCTGAGCCGTCTGTCCGGTCAGGACGACATCGTCATCGGGGTGCCGGTAGCCAATCGCAGCCGCACCGAGACGGAGGGGCTGATCGGCTTTTTTGTCAACACGCTGGCCTTGCGGCTGCAGCTGCAGTTGACGCCGGAGCAGGACGTGGCCGGGCTGCTCCGGCAGGTCAGAGAGTGCACCCTGGCGGCCTATGCCCATCAGGACGTGCCATTTGAACAGGTGGTGGATGCCATCAAACCACCGCGCAGCATCAGCCACAGCCCGGTATTCCAGGTTTTGCTGGCCTTGCAGAATACGCCGCAGGAAGCATTGCAGCTGCCGGGATTGGGTTTCACGCCGCTGCCGCCGCCGCTGACGGCCGTGCAGTTCGATCTGTCGCTGATGCTGCACGAACATTCTTCTACCGGGCTGGTGGTGGATATGTGCTACGCCACGGATCTGTTCGATGCGGCCACCATGGAGCGCTGGCTGGGCTACTGGCACACCGTGCTGGAAGCCATGACGGCAGAAAAGAAGGGAGCCGCATTGCCGGTCGCCCGCTTGCCGCTGCTCGATGTCGCAGCGCAGCGCCGGATCCTCGAAGGGTTCAACGCCACGCGGGTCGATTACCCGCAGGACCAGACGATCCAGGCGCTCATCGAAGCCCGGGTGGTGCAGCAGCCACAGGCCGTCGCGCTGCGCTTCGGTGATGAAACCTTGAGTTATGCCGAGCTCAATCAGCGTGCCAACCAGCTGGCACATCGGCTGATCGCCCTGGGGGTGCAGCCGGACAGCCTGGTGGCCATCAGCCTTGAGCGCAGCTTCGAACTGGTGATCGGTCTGCTGGCCATTCTCAAGGCCGGTGGGGCGTATGTCCCCATCGACCCGCATCTGCCGGCCGAACGCATCGCCGACATGCTGGCAGATGCCGCACCGCGTGTCCTCCTCACCCAGCAATCCTTGCTGGCGCATCTGTCTCAGGCCGAGGACGAAGCGGGCGGGGCAGCGGGTGGGGTTACTTTCCCGCGGCTGGCTCTGGATGGCGATGATGCCCTGTCGGCCGGCTTGTCCCGTGACAATCCCGATGCCGCCGTCCTGGGGCTACATGCGCGTCATCTGGCCTACGTCATTTATACCTCGGGCTCGACCGGCAAGCCCAAGGGCGCGATGAACGAGCACCGGGCGGTGGTCAATCGTCTGCTGTGGATGCAGGACGCTTACCGCCTGACAGCGGATGACCGGGTGCTGCAAAAAACGCCGTTCAGCTTCGATGTTTCGGTGTGGGAGTTTTTCTGGCCGCTGCTCGGCGGTGCACAACTGGTCATCGCCCGTCCCCAGGGACACCAGGATCCACGCTACCTTCGGCAGCTGATCCAGGAGGAGGGCATCACCACGCTGCATTTCGTGCCGTCGATGCTGCAAGCCTTTCTCGAACAGCCAGATGGGGTGGATTGCCGTAGCCTGCGCCACATCATCTGCAGTGGCGAAGAACTGCCGCTGGCCCTGCAGGACCGCTGTCTGGAGAGTCTGCCGCAGGCGGCGTTGCATAACCTCTACGGCCCGACCGAGGCGGCCATCGACGTCACCCACTGGGATTGCCGTCTCGATGCGCAGCAAAGCCGGGTGCCGATCGGTTTTCCGATTGCCAACCTGCGTCTGTACCTCCTCGATGGCCAGGGGCAGCCGGTGCCGGTCGGCGTGGCTGGCGAGATTTTTATCGGCGGCATCGGCGTGGCGCGGGGCTACCTGAATCGCCCCGGGCTGACGGCCGAGCGCTTCATTGCCGACCCATTCAGCCAGGACCCGCAGAATCGCCTCTACAAGACCGGCGATGTCGGCCGCTGGCGTGCCGATGGTGCCATCGAATATCTGGGGCGCAACGACCATCAGGTGAAAATCCGTGGCTTCCGCATCGAGCTGGGGGAAATCGAGAGCCAGCTGGCCCGCTGCCCCGGCATCCGGGAAACGGTGGTGCTGGCCCGCCACGACCAGCGGATGGCTGGGGGCGAGCTGCGCCTGGTGGCCTATGTGACGCTGCAGGAAGGCAGCACCCTGGAAGTCGAGGAGGTTCGGACGCAGCTCAGGCGGGTGTTGCCCGATTACATGGTGCCGGCGGCCTTCATGGTGCTCGATGCCTTTCCCTTGAGTGCCAACGGCAAGCTGGAGCGGCGCGCGTTGCCAGCGCCGGATCAGAGCGTCTGGCAGCGCCAGGCTTATGAGGCACCGCAGGGTGAGGTCGAAGAAATGCTGGCAGACATCTGGCAGGAGGTGCTGCACACCGATGCCGGGCTGAAGATTGGCCGTCACGATGATTTCTTCGACCTCGGCGGCCATTCACTGAAGGCCACCCAGATCTTGCTGCGCATCAACGAAACCTTCGGTGTCGATATCCCGCTGGTGCAGCTCTTCCAGGCAACGACGGTGGCAACTCTGGCCGAGGTGATCGTCCAGCTGCAACTGGCACAATACGATGCAGGCGAGGTGGCCAGCGCCATGGCCGAGCTGGATGGACTATCCGAAGAAGAGCTCCTGAAACTGCTGGCCGAAGAAGACGGGCAGGGCGGATGAGGGGGGCGGGTAGCGGGAAAGCGATAGCTATCATCGCCGCGCGGTCTGAGCGTTACGGGTGCCTACTTGTACGAAACCTGAGCGCCGAGCTTGGTTTCCCTGGCGAATAACCGAGAGGATCGAGCGAGGGCAGGCCAGCAAGTTCGGCCGCGGTTATGGCAGCGATACGATTCAGGAAAACGACACCTTCGTGGGGTAGAACGACATTGTGAAATTTCTGTCGGGTGTCGCTGCAGGCCAGATATGGCTGCGGCATGTCGGAAACCACCTGGAAGCCAGTATCATTGGCATTGCGGACAAGCGGGTGGTACAGAACTGGTACAGCGGCAAAGCTTGCCAGATCGAACAGTTCCAGACTGCGGACGGCAAAATATTGCTGAATATCCAGGTCGAGGCGCTGGTGTCGGCAATGGTATCTTTTGCGCCGATGGCATTGGGAAAAACGACGTTGCCCGCCGACGAACAGATGGCGCTTGCCACAGTGAGGGATGCTCGCTGGTGGACGGCTGAGGATTGATGGTGGATGCTCTGGATTACGAGAGGTGTTGGGTATTGGAAGCATTGTGAGGGGCGTTTTTTTGACCTCTGCGTTGGAGCGACGGTTTTTGGCTGTTCAGGATTGTTTTTGCAGATCGTCCCGATTTGCCCTGAGCTGCCTTTGCCACTGAATCGGAAGACATGACACAAGACAGAAAGCTGGAGGCTCTGAAGCAGGAAGTCCTGCGGCGCAAGCTGAAGAAATCCGCGGCGGGTGCGGGCACGGATACTGAAGCCGATGTTGGTATCAGTACCAGCGCCGGCATCGGTATCCCCGTTGAGGAAGCATCGCGTAGCGAGCGGGTGCTGGTCGAGCGGGTGGCGCGCGGCCAACCCCTGCCGCTTTCCTGGGCGCAGCAGCGGCTGTGGTTTCTCGAACAGATGGGCGGAGGCGGGCAGGCGTATCACCTGCCGGTCGCGCTGCGGCTGTTGGGGCATCTCGATGAGGCGGCCTTGCAGGCGGCGCTCGATGCCCTCATCGACCGTCATGAAATCCTGCGCACGACGATACAGACTGCCGCCGGTGCCGGCTGGCAGCACATCGCCGCGCCGGGCAGCATGTCCTTTCCGCTGCGCACCGCGGATATCGGGGACACGCTTGTATCGTTGCCACCGGCTGGGCAGGCGGCGGAATTGCAGCATCACCTGCAGCGCGAACTGCGCATCCCCTTCGATCTGGCTCACGGGCCGTTGATCCGTGGCCTGCTGCTGCGCTGCACCGGAACGCAGGCGGAGCATGGGGGACAAGCAGAACAAGCGGAGCATGTGCTGTGCATCGTTATGCACCACATCGTTTCGGATGGCTGGTCGATCGGTGTGCTGACGCGCGAGTTCGTGGCGCTGTATGCCGCCTTCAGCCAGGGGCAGCCACAGCCTTGGCCACCGCTGGCGGTGCAATACGCCGATTACGCACACTGGCAGCAACGCTGGCTGTCCGGCGCACGTTTGCAGCAGCAGCTCGACTACTGGCGGCAGACCCTGGCCGGGGCACCCGTGCTGCTCGAATTGCCGGCGGATCATCTGCGTCCGCCCGTTCCCAGCCAGCGCGGTGGTGCGCTGCGCTTCACCCTCAGTCCGCAGCTGAGTGCCGGGCTGCGTGCCCTGGCACGGCAGGTCGATGCCACCTTGTTCATGGTTCTGATGACGGGCTGGGCGCTACTGCTGGGGCGTCTGGCGGGGCAGCAGGATCTGGTCATCGGGGTGCCGGTAGCCAACCGCAGTCGCACCGAGTTTGAAGGGCTGATTGGCTTTTTCGTCAACACCCTGGCGCTACGGGTGACCTTCGATCCGGAGCAGCCGCTGCGCGAGGTGCTGGCTGAAGTCAAGCGACGCACGCTGGCGGCCTATGCCCATCAGGAGCTGCCCTTCGAGCAGGTGGTGGAAGCACTCAAGCCGCCGCGCAGCATGAGCCACAGTCCGCTGTTCCAGGTGATGCTGACCTTGCAGAATGCGCCGCAGGGCGAAGTATCGCTGCCGGGCCTGCGGCTGGCCGCGCAGGAGCTGCCGCTCGATACGGCGCAGTTCGACCTGTCGCTGGTGCTGCATGAAGACACGCAGATGGGGACGGACATCCTCCAGGGTGCGCTGCATTACGCCAGCGACCTGTTCGAGGCGGCGACTCTGGAACGCTGGCTGGGGCATTACAAGACTCTGCTGGCGGCCATGACCGAGGGACTGGAGCGGCCAGTGGCTGCCTTGTCGCTGCTCGGCCAGAACGAGCGGACGCATATCCTGGAAGGCTTCAATGGTCGTTTCGCGACTTTTGTCGCGGCACAGATTCGGACCCGGACGCAGACTCAGATTCAGACCCTGGCCGAGGTATTCGAGGCACAGGTTCGCCGTCGGCCGCAGGCGGTGGCCGTGCGCTGTGACGGGGTGGAATTGAGCTATGACGGGCTGAATGTCCGTGCCAACCGCCTGGCGCACCGGCTGCGCCGTTTGGGCATCAGGCCGGAGGTGCGGGTGGCTCTGTGTGTCGAGCGCAGCCTGGAGATGATCGTCGGCCTGCTGGCCATCCTCAAGGCCGGCGGAGCGTATGTGCCCATCGACCCGGCCTATCCGCAGGAGCGCATCGACTTCCTGTTGTCCGATGCTGCGCCGCTGGTGGTGCTGACCCAGCGTCATCTTCAGCCACTGCTGGCCAGCAGCGAGGTGCAGCAGGTGTTGCTCGATGGCGGAGAAAGAGAGGGAGCGTCGGAGGAGGATGAGGCAACGGCAGAAAACCTGTCCGCCCGTGAAACCGGCCTGCAACCGCATCATCTGGCCTACATCATTTACACCTCCGGCTCGACTGGTCAGCCCAAAGGGGTGATGATCGAGCAGCGTCAGGTTACGCGCCTGTTTGCTGCCACAGAACAATGGTTCCACTTCGATGAGAACGACGTGTGGACCCTGTTTCATTCCTTTGCTTTCGATTTTTCGGTGTGGGAAATCTTCGGTGCCCTGCTGCATGGCGGCCGGCTGGTGATCGTGCCGGCCTTGACGGCACGCGCCCCGCAGGAGTTCTGCCGGCTGCTGTGCGTCGAAGAGGTTACCGTCCTCAACCAGACACCCAGCGCCTTCCATTCTCTGATGGCGGCGCAGAACAGCATCTCGTCCAGTGCCTCGGCCAGCGATGGTACGGGGCTGCAACACCAGCTGCGTCTCGTCATTTTCGGCGGCGAAGCTCTCGAGACGCGCAGGCTGCAGCCCTGGCTGGCGCGCAACGGCATCGACCGGCCGCAGCTCATCAACATGTACGGCATCACCGAAACGACGGTGCATGTCAGCTATCACCGCCTGACCCGCGCCGATATCGAGAGCGGGCAGGGCAGCCCGATCGGGGTGGCCATCCCCGACCTGCAACTGTACCTGCTCGATGAACGCCGTCAGCCGGTGCCGATTGGTGTGGCAGGAGAGATTTACGTCGGTGGGGATGGCCTGGCTCGTGGTTATCTGAACCGGCCGGAGCTGACGCAGGAACGCTTCATCGCCCATCCTTACGGCGGCCAGCCCGGGGCGCGGCTCTACCGTTCGGGCGATCTGGCCCGCTGGCGTGCCGATGGCACACTCGAATACCTGGGACGCAATGACCAGCAGCTCAAGCTGCGCGGCTTTCGTATCGAGCCGGGAGAGATCGAGGTGCAATTGTTGCGTCAGCCGGGCATCCGGGAAGCTGCTGTCCTGCTGCGTGAAGACCGGCCGGGGGACCAGCGGCTGGTGGCCTATTTGACGCTGCAGGCCGGAAAAAATGGAGATGGTGACGACGGGAGAGATAGTGATAACGGGGACAAGGTCGGCAGCGGTGTGGATGCCAGCACTCTGCGGATGGCCCTGAAGGCGGTGCTGCCCGAATACATGCTGCCGGCCGCTTATGTCGTGCTGCCCCATCTGCCGCTCACCGCACATGGCAAGCTGGCGCGGCAGGCGCTGCCCGCACCGGAATATGGCAACAGCGTGACGCGCCAGTACGTCGCGCCGGAAGGTGAGATCGAGGAAATCATCGTCGCCGTCTGGCAGGAACTTCTGCAGCCTGGTGCGACGCTCAAGGTTGGTCGGCACGACAATTTTTTCGATCTGGGCGGGCATTCGCTGCTGATCGTGCAGATGCTGGAACGCCTGCGCCAGGCCGGGCTGCAAGGCGAGGTACGCAGTGTCTTTCAGCATCCAACGCCCGCCACCCTGGCGACTGAACTACAGCCACTACATTTATTGCGGCCTATGGCCGATCCGTCCGCAGAGCCCGTGGCCACCCCCCCCCTGATTCCCCCCGGTTGCCCCCACATCACGCCGTCGATGCTGCCGCTGCTGGCGCTTGGCCAGGAAGAGATCGACGATCTCGCCGGCCGGGTGCCGGGGGGCATGCGCAATATCCAGGATATTTACCCCCTGACGCCGTTGCAGGAAGGCATGCTCTTTCATCATCTCCTGAACGAGCAGGGCGACGTTTATGTCCTGCCCATGCTGCTGGCCATCCACGGCGCAGGGCGGCTCGAGGCTTTCCTGCAGGCGCTGCGTACTGTGATCGAGCGTCATGACAGCCTGCGCACCGCCATACACTGGCAGGGTTTGCCGCGTGCCGTGCAGGTCGTGCATCGTCATGTCACGCTGACAGTTGAGCCCCGTTTGCTGGAGGAGGCGCTCGGGGACGCGCCTGGCAATCTGGCAACCACAATCTCCGGGCCGGCGTTGCAACGCGCACTCGAAGCCCGTCTGGCCGCACAGCTACAGCGTATCGACCTGCGCCAGGCACCGTTGCTGCGTGTGCAGGTGGTCGTCGACCCGCACGACAGCACACACCACTATTTGATGGTGTTTTTTCATCACATCATCAGCGATCACTATTCACAGGAACGGCTGCTTGCGGAAATCGCCACCGTACTGGCCGGCCGCGCCGCAACCTTGCCGCCGGCCTTGCCTTATCGTGACTTCGTGGCACGGGCCGTGGATGTTCAGCGCCAGGCAGCCGACGAAATATTCTTCCGCACCCATCTGGCCGGCGTGAGTGAGCCCACTGCCCCCTTTGGTCTGCTCGATGTGCAGGGCAATGGCCGGGACGTCGAGGCTTGCCGCGAAGTACTTTCTGCCACTCTGGATCGCCGTTTGCGTGACGCCGCAAGCAGGCAGCAGGTCAGTGTGGCGGCCTTGTTTCACGCTGCCATGGCGCTGCTGCTGGCACACACCGCCGGGCGGCAGGAGGTGGTGTTTGGCAGCGTGCTGTCGGGGCGTCTGCAGGGCATGGCCGGTGCCGATCAGATCATCGGCCTATTCATCAATACCTTGCCCATACGCTTCAACCTGCAGACGTGCAGTGCGCAGCAGCTGGTCGAGGAGGCTCATCGCACCTTGATCGAGCTGCTCGAACATGAGCAGGCCCCGCTGACCCTGGCCCAGCGTAGCAGTGCGCTGCCGGCGGGAGTACCCCTGTTCAGTGCGGTGCTCAATTACCGCCACACGCTGTTGCAGCACGGCAGCACGCTCGAAGGCATCGAGCTGCTGACGAGCCAGGAGCGCACCAACTATCCCTTCGCCATCAATATCGACGATCTTGGGACGGGCTGCCATCTCGAAGCGCAGATCGGGCAGGGCGGTGGCGCAGGGGAGATTGCTCCGGTACGAGTGCTGGGCTATCTGCAGACAGCTCTGGACGGACTGCTGAGTGCCCTCGAAACCGCAGCGCAGACACCTTGCCGTACCCTGAGCATTCTGCCGGCAGCCGAGCGCGCCCAGATCCTCGAACAGTTCAATGCCACGCAAGTGACCTATCCTCGTGGGCGCACCGTGCAACAGGGCTTTGAGGAACAGGTCGAGCAGCAGCCGCAGGCCATTGCCATCCGCTGTGCCGGGCAGACGCTGAGTTACGACGAGCTCAACCGGCGTGCCAATCAGCTGGCTCGCCACCTGCGCCAGCAAGGGGTGCGGCCGGATGCTTTGGTGGGTCTGTATCTCGAACGCAGTCCGGAAATGATCATTGGCCTGCTGGGCATCCTCAAGGCTGGCGGTGCCTATGTGCCCCTCGATCCCGAGCTGCCGGCCGGGCGCATCACGGCCATGCTGGCGGATGCCCGCCCGGTCGTCTTGCTGACGCAGGAATGTTTCCGGGCACGCTTGCTGCAGATGGTAACGGAGGAACAAAAAATTACCCTGCCGCCGCTCTGGACGCTCGATCATGACTGGCCGGCCATTGCTGTTCAGGAAGAAGGCAATCTGACGGTTGAGGAGACGGGGCTGGCTGCGCATCACCTGGCCTATGTCATCTACACCTCTGGCTCGACCGGCCAGCCCAAGGGGGCGATGAACGAGCACCGTGCCGTGGTCAACCGCCTGCAATGGATGCAGGAAGCCTACCGTCTGGGGGCGCAGGATGCCGTCCTGCAAAAGACGCCGTATGGTTTCGATGTTTCCGTCTGGGAGTTTTTCTGGCCGCTGCTGGCCGGGGCGCGTCTGGTATTTGCCGCGCCGCGCGGGCATCAGGACCCGGCCTACCTTGTTCGGCTGATCCGGGACGAGGGCATCACCACGCTGCACTTCGTGCCCTCGATGCTGCAGATATTCATCGATCAGGAGCCTCTCGATATTGGCAATCGCCTGCGCCATATCATCTGCAGCGGCGAAGAGTTGTCGCTATCCTTGCAGAACCGCTGCCTCGAGCGCTTGCCCGGCGTGCGTCTGCATAATCTCTATGGCCCGACCGAAGCAGCTATCGATGTCACCTTCTGGGAGTGTCACCCGGAGGCGCAGCAGATGCGTGTACCCAGGACGCGTGTACCCAGGACGCGGGTACCCATTGGCCGGCCGATTGCCAACCTGCGCATGTACGTTCTCGACGAGCGTCTACAGCCGCTGCCGATCGGCGTGGCCGGCGAGATGTACATCGGCGGGATCGGCGTGGCGCGTGGCTACCTCAACCGCCCCGACCTCACCGCCGAGCGTTTCCTGCCCGATCCCTTCGGCGATGATCCGACGGCGCGTCTGTACAAGACCGGTGATCTGGGCCGCTGGACGGCGGAAGGGGTGCTCGAATATCTCGGTCGCAACGACCATCAGGTCAAGATTCGCGGCTTTCGCATCGAGCTGGGCGAAATCGAAGCCCGGCTCGCGCAGCAAGAAGGTGTGCATGAAGCTGCCGTCATCGTGCGCGAAGACCATCCCGGCGACAAACGTCTCGTTGCCTATCTAACGCTCTCGGCAGGAAACGAAGCCAACGCAGCCGATACAGCCAACGAAGCCACCGCAGCCCCCCAGCGTTTGCGCGAAAGCTTGCGTGCCGTCCTGCCCGACTACATGGTTCCCTCGGCGCTCATCGTCCTCGATGCCATGCCGCTGTCCCCCAATGGCAAGCTCGACCGCCGCGCCCTCCAGCAGCTTCCCGCCCCCGGGCAAGCCACCGCGGGTAGCGGGCAGAACGCCAAAGACAGCCCCCCCCAGACCCCGCGCGAAATCCAGCTCGCTCGCCTCTGGCAAGAACACCTCCACCTCCCGGCGGACACCCTTCCCGGACGGCACAGCAACTACTTCGACCTCGGTGGCCACTCCCTCACCGCCATGCAGCTCGTTGCCCGCCTCAGTACTGAACTTGGTACCGAGCTTGGTACCGAACTCGGCCGCCCCATCCCCGTCCGCCTCCTCTTCGAAGCCCCCACCCTCCAAACCTTCGCCCAAGCCCTCGACACACTGCTTGCTGAAGCAGGCGGAACAACGGGAACAAGCGGAACAAGCGGAGAAACCACGACACTCTCCCTCATCCCTCCCGCTCCCCCGGGCGACTACCACCCCCTCTCCCACGCCCAGCGACGGCTGTGGTTCCTCGCCCAGATTGCCGACGCCGCCACCGCCTACCACATCCCCGCCGCCCTGCGCTTCAAAGGCCCCTTCGAGCCCGCTCGCATGCAGGCCGCGCTCCAACGCCTCATCGAACGGCATGCCCCGCTGCGCACCACCCTCATCCCCATGGAAGGTGAACCCATGCAATGGGTCAGCAGCGCGGCCGACACCGAACCGCTTTCCCTGCCCGTCACCCCCTTGCGGGAAGTAGAACTGCCCGACACCCTCACCGCCTTCGGTCTCGAACCCTTCAACCTCGAAACCGGCCCGCTGCTGCGTGCCCACGTCTACCGTCTGGGACAAGACGAGCACGTCCTCGCCGTCGTCGTCCACCACATCGTCGCCGACGGCTGGTCCATCGACATCGCCCTGCGCGAAATCGCCCAAAGCTACGCCCACCCGGAACAGCAGCCTTCCCCCTTGCCCGTCCAGTACCTCGACTACGCCCTCTGGCAACGCCAGCGGGTCGACAGTGGTGCGCTCGACGGGCAGCGACGCTACTGGCTCGACCGCCTCAGCGGCGAGCTGCCCATGCTGCAGCTCCCCACCGACCGGCCCCGTCCGGCGGTGCAAGGCTTCACCGGTGGCCACACCCACCACCCCCTACCCGCAAGCCTCCACCAGAAGATCAAGGACAGCTGCCGCCAGCACCAAGTCACCCCCTTCATGCTCCTGCTGGCGATCTACCAGCTCCTCCTGTCCCGTCTTTCCGGGCAAACGGACATCCTCATCGGCAGCCCGCTGGCCGGGCGCAGCCACCCGCAGGTGACGGAGCTCATCGGCTTCTTCGTCAACACTCTCGTCCTGCGCGCCGACCTCACCGATGATGCCCCCTTCCACGTCCACCTCCAGCGCGTGCGCCAGGACACTCTCGACGCACTCGCCCATCAGGATTACCCCTTCGATCTGCTCGTGGAAGGGCTCCACACCCGGCGCGATCTCACCCGACAGGCCGTCTTCGACACCACCTTCACCGTCGAAACCCGCACCCAGGCTCACCTCTCCTCTCAAGCTGCCGCCACCGCCACCGAACTTGCCCCCGGCCTGACCCTCGAACCCGTCGTCCTCGATCTGCCCCGCGCCAAATTCGACCTCGGTGCCACCATCGCCTGGAACGACGACCAGTCCAGCCTCCTCCTCGAATACAACCGCGACCTCTTCGACGAAGCCACACTTCACCGTTTCGCTCACTACTACTTCAACCTCCTCGAAGACGCCCTGAATCACCCCGGCAAACCCATCGGGCAACTACGCCTCATCGGTGATGCCGAACGTCACACCCTTCTTGGCTCCACCTTTGCCGGGCACCCCCAAACCTATCCGCTCGAACCCCTTGGTGGAACGCTCCCGGCACGCATCGAACGCATCGCCCAAACCCATCCGCAGAACATTGCCGCCAGCCTCGACGGGCAGACCCTCAGCTACGCCGAGCTCGACACCCGCGCCAACCAGCTCGCTCACCACCTCCACGCCCGGGGTGTTCAACCCCGCGAGGCGGTCGTCCTCTGTCTGGAACGCAGCTTCGACATGCTCATCGCCATCCTTGGTGTGCTCAAGGCCGGTGCCTGCTACGTCCCCATCGAACCGGGCCTGCCTGCCGAACGGCTGCGCTTCCTCCTTCAGGACAGCGGGGCTGCCTGCCTCATCAGCCACGGCAAGAGCAGCGAACGCCTGCAAAATCTTGATGACCTGCCTTTAACCCAGAACCTCCTCTGCCTGAGCCGGGAGGCGCAAGCCATCGCCGCCGGGCCACAAACACCGCCTGACGTGCCCCTCACGCCGGCAGACCGCGCCTACATCATCTACACCTCCGGCTCCACCGGTCAGCCCAAGGGCTGCCAGCTCACCCACGCCAACGTCCTGCGGCTCTTCCGCGCCTGTGAAGAACATGACAGCTACCGGCCCGATGATGTCTGGAGCTTCTTCCACTCCTACGCCTTCGACTTCTCCATCTGGGAAATCTTCGGCGCGCTCCTTTACGGCGGGCGCATCGCCATCGTCCCGGCCAGCGTCACCCGCTCCCCGGCCGACTTTGCCGAGCTGCTCGAAGCCGAAGGCGTGACTTGTCTGAGCCAGACGCCTTCCGCCTTCCTGCGGCTGCTGGAGCTGGCCACAGCCGACCAGGCTGCTCCCTGGGCCCAATCCCTGCGCGCCATCGTCTTCGGCGGCGAAGCCCTCGAATACGCCAGCCTCAAGCCCTGGTACCGTCACCGCCTCAACCCCGCCACTCGCCTCATCAACATGTACGGCATCACCGAAACTACCGTCCATGTCACCTGGCGGGTGGTGCAGGAGGGCGATGTCCTGGGCACCGAAGGTCAGG